>NZ_JAQOZV010000018.1:0-118350 GCF_030348125.1 Massilia sp. DJPM01 | reverse complement strand
ATGCTACTCAGGAACCCTATCCGACCATCCATACAAGAGGAAGCCGCCATGACCCGAGCACCAACTACCCGTTTCGCCCTGCGCCACCTCATCCTGGCCGCCGCCCTCGCGTGCGCGCTGCCCGCCAGCCAGGCTGCGCGCGGCGGCTGGTTCAGCAGCGAGAAGGTCCAGGGCAGCACCATCATCAAGCGCCAGACGCGCGCGCTGGGGCACTTTACCGGCCTGGCGCTGAGCCTTCCGGCCAAGGTGGAAGTGCGCATCGGCGACACCGAAAGCGTCACCATCGAAACCGACGACAACCTGCTGTCGCTGGTGGAAACCGTGATCGAAGACGGCACGCTGCAGCTGCGTCCCAACAAGCGTAACCTGAACCTCCAGACCCGCACCATGAAGATCGTGGTGCAGGCCAGGAACCTCGATCACATATCGATCGGCGGCTCGGGCAGCATCGATGCCGATGCCCTGCGCGGCGACAAGGTGCGCATCAATGTCGGCGGTTCCGGCTCGATCGTCGTCAAGGGGATCGAAGCGGACAACGCCGTCATCGCCGTTGGCGGCAGCGGCAGCCTGACCAGCGGCAGCGGAGCGCTGAACAAGGCGTCAATCTCGATTGGCGGCTCGGGCGACGTCAACATCGGCAAGGTCAAGGCGCGCGAGGCCAAGATCAGCGTGGCCGGCTCCGGCGAGGCCATCGTGTGGGCCAGCGACAGCTTGAACGCGTCGATTGCCGGTTCGGGCGAAGTCAAATACTACGGCGACCCGAAAGTGAGCAAGTCGGTGGCCGGCTCCGGCAACACCCGCCGCCTGGGCGACGCGCCGCAACGCTGATTTTTCACAGGTCGAAGCGCAGTTCCGCCACCGCCGTGCGCTGGGTGTACGGGTGGAAGGCCCAGTAGCGCGTGTTGTTCACGTTATCGATCCCGAGCGCCGCGCTCCACTGCTTGTTGATCTTGTAGCGCACGCGCAGGTCGGCCACCAGGTAGTCCGACACGCCCATGTAAGTGGCGCCGTTCGGATCGGTGTTGTCCAGCGTTCCGTACTGCTTGCCGCTGTAGCGCACACCCACGCTGCCCACCCAGTCCTGTCCCAGATGGTAAGTCGTCAGCAGGTTGGCGCGCCACCGCGGCACGCGCGGCTGGCGTTTGCCCACGCTGGCCGCAAAGCCGCGGTTTTGCGCGATGGCCGAATCGGCGTAGGTCAGGCTGCCGTTGATGGTCAGCCCGTGCACCATCACATTGTCGCCCTGCCATGCCACTTCCAGTCCGTTGGTCCGGATCTTGTCCACGTTCTGCACGGTGTTGACAAGGCCGGTCAGCGGCTGCGAGTACAGCGCGTCGCGCGTGGTTTCGTGGAACACGGTGGTGCGCAGCGAACTGTCGGCGGACATCCGCTCGGCGGTCAGTTCGCCCGTCCATGAACGCTCGGCGCGCAGGTTGGGGTCGCGGTTGACGATCTGCTGGTCGACGATCGAGCCCTGGAACAGTTCCGCCGCAGTCGGGTTGCGCACCGCGCGGCCGGCCGATGCCTTCAATGCCCAATCGTGCGTGGCCTGCCAGGCCAGCGCCGCTTTCGGCGACCAGCTGGTCTCAACGCGCTCGCCGAACGGCAGCGGCGCCGCCGACGCGGCGTTCGATACTTCACCGCCGTACGCGCTCCAGCGCTCCAGGCGCATGCCCAGGGTGGTCTTCCACTGCGGCGCAAAGCGCCAGGTGTCTTGCGCGTACAGGCTTTGCAGGCGCGTATTGCCGTTGAAGGTAGAGACGGTGGTGCCGTCGCCGGCACTGATCCAGTCGCTGGCGGAAAACACGCGCGTGCGCAGGGCCGCGCTGTCGCTCTGCACGCCCATGTCGACGATGTGGGCCGGCGTCGGGCGCCAGATGCCCTTGAGCGCCAGCGTGGTCCAGCCGCTGCCTTCCATGTCGGTCACGTTGCCACGGCCTGTCTGGCCGACACTGGCGACCGGCACCACCGGCGTGCGCACCATGTCTTTGGCGTAATCGTATTTGCTGGCCGCGATTTCCCAGTCCCATACGCCCCTGGTGTGCTGCTTGAGCGAGAAGCCGTGCATCAGGTGTTCGAGTTTGCCGATGCTGGGCGCCAGGTCCGATGGCTTGAGTTCATAGCGCTTGCCGCCGATGTTGATGAAGCCATTCGCGTCGCCCCGGTACACCGGCGCGCCGGCGGCATCAATCAGGTAGGTCTCGGCGGCGCGGCGGGCGTCGTTGCCCCACCAGCCCAGCGTGTAGCTGGCGCGCAGCGCCGGCGTCACATCATAGGCCAGCTTGATCTTGGCGTGGTCCTGCACCGTGTGCGACTGGCCGCTGGTGCCGATGATCAGCCAGTCCTTGTTGGCCGAATTCCTGTCGGCCACGGCGCCGCTCACCGGCAGGCCGGCCGCGCTGTTCACGCCCGCCGATACCAGCTTGTTGGCGAACACGATCGGCTGGCCGCGGCTGTCCAGGCGCGACACATCGACCCACCACGACCACGCGCCCTGGCGGTTGCCGACCGAGGCGCTGCCCTGGCCGCCGCCGAAGCGCTCGTCGGTGGCGTACTGGCGATAGCGCTGGCTGAAAGCCGACAGCTTCACATGCGCCTCCAGGCGGGTCGGCATGCGGGTCTGGAAGTCGACCACGGCGCCGGCCGAATTGCCCGGATAGGCGGCCGAAAATGGCCCGTACAGCACATCGACGCGCTCGATTTCCTCGGGCGAGACCATGCCCCAGCGCGGGGTGAAGGTGGCGCCGTTGCCGAGCAGGTTGGACAGCAGGATGCCGTCCGCGTACACCAGCGAACGCGCGCTGTTGCCGGTGCCGGACGCGCGGCTGGCCAGCACCGCGTGGTCGTAGTCGCCGATGTAGCGCTTGCGCACGGTCAGGCTGGGGAAGTATTTGAGCGCGTCTTCGCTGTCGGTGGCGTTGATGCGCTGCTCCACCTGGGTGCCGCTGATCGACTCGATGGTGGTCGGGATCTGGGTCGGCAGCGAGCTGGGACGCCCGCCGTTGATGGTCACCGTCGGCAGCGTGGCTGGCGTGTGGGTGGCCTGCGCCACGTTGGCGCTACAGGCGAGCAGGATCCCCAGCGCCGGTACGCTGGTCAATAAGGTGTTCATGGCGAGCCCTTAGTGGTGGGGTGCGCCGGCTGCGGCGGGGACAATCTCGAGTACCGGCGCGGGTGACGCCGGCCGGGCGCCGCTGGCGTCGGGAATGGCGTCCCAGTCCAGACGGCCCTCGTCGCACAGTTGGCTGACCTTGAAGTAGTACTTGCCCGCCGTGGCCGGCAGCTTGACCTGCATCGCGAATTCGTCGAAGTGGGCGTCGGCCAGCGGGCCGCCTTTCCAGGTCAGCTGCCTGGCCGTGCCGGACAGGGTCCAGCCGGCCTTGGGCATCGGCTTGGCGCCTTCGACGCCGGCAGGCAGGGTCACGCTCAGGGTGTGGGTCGGGCTGCCTTTGCAACCGTGGCCGACGCGGAAGGTCAGCTTTTGGTAGGTGCCGGCGCTGGCACTGGTTTGTTCGAGCGTCACGTGGGCGTGGGCAAGCGGCGCGGCCAGGGCCACGCAAGCGAAGAGAATGCGAATGTTCATGGAGATGTCCGAGTCGGTTGTAGCGTCAGGTTCAGTGGGCAGCGGCGTGCGCACCGGGTTGGCCGGTAAAGTTCAGCGGCTTGACGGGAACGTCGATGGTCATCGATTCGCGTCGTTTGTTCGGGTGTTCGACAATCAGGGTCAGCGGCACGCTGTCGCCCGCTTTCAGCTGGCGTTTCAGGTCGATCAGCATCAGGTGGTAGGCCCCCGAAGCGAGTTTGACTGCCTGGCCGGCCGGCAGGGCGATGCTGTCGACCTGCTGCATTTTCATCTGGTCGCCCCGCATCTCCATCTTGTGCATTTCAACGCTGCCGGCAACCGGCGAACTGGCGCCGACCAGGCGTACATCCTTGGCCGACTGCAGCTGCATGAAGGCGCCGCTGGCTTTCTGGACCGGCACGGTGGCGCGCGCCCAGGGGGCGTCGACTTTTACCTGGGCGAAGGCGGACGAGGCGAGCGCGTACAACGCGAGCAGCGCATAACTATTTTTTTTCATGGTCGTTCTCTGAAATAAGGTCTGGTGACGTGGGCCTGGCGGGCAGGCGCGCGACGTCGCAACGGTGCGGCGCGCAGTGCGCCGCAAGAGCTATCAGAGAAGCGTGGGCGGGCCGCGCGGCGCGGCGGCGGTGAGCGCGAGCAGGGGTTGCGGCGCGCGGTAGAACAGGAAAGGACGCAGCTCGTGGCCGCCGAGGATGGCCAGGCCCGTGATTGCGTTCGGCATCAGCGAATACGTGCCGGCGTGCGGCAGGCAGTAGCCGCAGTCTTGCATCATGCCGGCGCCGGTGTGGCTCATCTGGCCGGCGAGCAGGCTGATGGCCTGGACGCCGGGCGTGGCGCGTGCGCTGGGGTTGGTAAGGCAGATGTCCGGATCGGGAGCGTTACCGCGCACGGCGGCAAGCGCGTGCGACATCGACGGGGCGAGCACGTTCATCAGGATCGCGATACACGCGATCCAGATTTGCAGGCGCCACTTGGTCGACTTGGTTTTCATGGGCGAATTATATCGCAGGCATGGGGGCGCCGGGGGGACTAGCGCGGACGGCAAAAGGACTAGGCTGCGCGCGCCGATGTGCCCATCCGCCATCAAAACAACGGTTACAAAAAGCTGAATCTTTTCGTGTCGCTTGACGTAGTATCTGTCAACGCCCACGACCAAGAAACGACCATGCCCTCGCCCGTCCGCCACATCGCCGACGCCGCCATTGCTGTCGCCGCCCCGCCCGCCCCCGGGTTTGCCCACGCAGCACAGCGCGTAGAGTGGCGTGTTCCGGCTGGACGTGGCGACGGGGGCGCCGCTGGCGGTCCACTTATGTTCATCTCTTCCAACAAGGAATCAGCCGATGCATCGTCTTGCTGGCCTGTATGCCGCCCTTGCGCTGTGATGTCTTGCCGCCTCCACCCACGCGCAAGCACTGCCCGCCCTTGCGGTGACGGTCGATGTGAGCCATGTGGGAAAGGATACCTGGCGCGTCGACTATCGCTTTTCGCAGGCGGTAACGGCGGTCGAACTTGAAACGGTCGGCGATTATCGGCAAAAGGCGTGGAAAATGCTCACGCCAGCGATGCGCCTCGAGCCGGCATCACAGTTCGACCGCATCAGCGCCGACGGCAAGCCATTCACCACGGCCAGCATCCAAATCACCACCTTCGACGGCATGGCGCCGAAGTCCTACGCGCCCTTCAACCGCTTCACGGATGGCGGCACGGCGGTTTTCCTGGGGAACTTGCAGGGCAACGCGTATCAGGACCAGCAAGCGTTCGCGATGTCGACCGATATTCGCTTGAAAGGCTTGGCAAAGGAAAACGTGATTGCGCCGCCGCTGAACAAACTGGTTCCCGGCGGAGCGCGCGGCTATGCGTATTTCGGGCCGGCGCAGCCGGTTCGGTCGGGTTCGACGCAGTTCCTGCTCGATCCGGACACGCCGGCGTGGATGCGCGAGGTGGCGCAGGACGTCGGCGCCAAGGTCTCGGCATATTACGAAAAGGCTTACCGGCGCGCGCTCAAGGAGGGCGTGTTTGTGATGTTGTCGGTCTCCGGATTCGAGGAAAAGGGACTGGCGATGAAAGGCGGCGCGGTCATGGGACAGCTGTCCTACCGCTTCGACGGACAGAAGCTGCTGGCCGACCACCCGACATACCGTGAAGTGCTGGCCAGGCTCGTCGCGCATGAAATCGCGCATCTGTGGCAATTGAATGTGTCGCGCGGCGGCATCGGCGAGAACGATCCATGGATTCACGAGGGCGGCGCGGAAGCCATGGCCATCGACGCCTTGCTGAAAACCGGCATATGGAGCCCGCAAAGCGCCGCGAACTATCGCGCGCAGCAATCGGCCAGCTGCGAAAAGCTCGGCAATTCGGTAGCGTCGTTCGATGGCATATATGCGTGCGGCCTGATGCGCTTCGACAGGCTGGGCATCGATATCGTGCCGCTGTGGCGTTCCATGATCCAAACCTCGGAAGCGAAGGGCGAAGTGTATTCCGAACGGATGATCGAAGCCATTGCAGGCGGCGCGGGTGGTGCGCTGCAAGCGCGGGCGAAACATGGCGGCGCGGGCGAGTAGCCCGGCAGCCTTGAAGCGGTATCCGTCCTTCCGACTCGCGCGCGAAAGACGGACAGGAATGCCGGAGCAAGTACGGCCCGGGTTGGCGGGCCTTGCGTCACCCGGGTTTAACGAATGGCCTTGAAATCCTCGCGCTCGATCAGCACCGTGGTCACGCTGTCGGTCAGGTAGATCTGGCCATCCTGGATCGTGCATTGCAGCTGCATATTACGCTGCGCCAGCGCTTCGAGCTGGGCGCTGGCATCGGCCGGGATGTTAATCACGGTCAGGTTCTTGGCCCGCTCGAGCTTGTTGGCGATCTGCTTGTACCAGATATGGCTGGTCGCGCTGTAGCTGTACACGATCACGCGCTCGCTGCGGCCGCACGCTTTCATCAGGCGCTTTTCGTCCGGCTGTCCGACTTCGATCCACAATTCGATCGCGCCGGTCAGATCCTTCTGCCACAGATCCGGTTCGTCGGTATCGAACAAGCCCTTGGTGAAGGTCAGCGATTCGCTCGCGTGGATCGCAAAGGCGAGCAAACGGATCATCATCCGTTCGTCGGTCTCGGAGGGATGCCGCGCCAGCGTCAGGATATGTTCCTGGTAGTAATTGCGGTCCATGTCCGCAATCTGCAGTTCTGCCTTGTAAATCGTCGCTTTAAGTGCCATTGATACGCCTGCCTTTAACTTCTCTGAATTATTTGAAGACGACAGTCTTGTCGCCATTTTGCAAAATGCGGTGCTCCACAAACCATTTCACCGCGCGCGCCAGCACCACGCACTCGACATCGCGTCCGATCGCGCTGAGGGTGTCGGCATCCATCGCGTGATCGACCCGTTCGACGTCCTGCTCGATGATCGGACCTTCATCGAGGTCGCCGGTGACGAAGTGCGCCGTGGCGCCGATCAGCTTCACGCCACGGTGGTGCGCCTGCGCGTACGGCTTGGCGCCCTTGAAACTCGGCAGGAAGGAATGGTGGATATTGATCGCCCTGCCCCGCATCGCCTCGCACAGGCCGGGCGACAAAATCTGCATGTAGCGCGCCAGCACCACCAGGTCGATCTTGTGGGTGTGCATCAGGTCCAGCACGCGCGCTTCCTGCGCCTGCTTGGCCGCCGCATCCGCCCCCGCCGCCAGCGGCAAGTGGTGGAACGGAATGTTATAGCTGGCCGCCAACTGGTAGAAATCCATGTGGTTCGAGACGATGGCCGGAATTTCCACCGGCAACAGGCCGCTCTTGTAGCGGAACAGCAAGTCGTTCAGGCAATGCCCGATTTTCGACACCATCAGCAGCACGCGCGGCTTGGCGTGAGCGTCGTGCAACTGGCCGTTCATGCCCATCTGCGTGCACAGGGCGGCAAAATCGGCGCGCAGCGCGGCGTCGCCGGCGGCGTTTTCTTCCAGCGCAAAATGGACGCGCATGAAAAACAGCTTCGATTCGGCATCGCCGAACTGGGCCGAATCGATGATGTTGCAACCATGTTCGGCGAGGAAGCCCGAAACACGATGCACAATGCCGCGCTGATCGAGGCAGGACAGGGTCAGGATGTATTCTGGATGCGTCATGGTCTTGTAGTGGATGGCGTGGGAACTGCGAACCTTGTATTGTCGCATGCGTCAGGGAAAACCGCCCCACCACAAAAAAGCACGCTCGTGCAGAATTGCGGTATAGTAGACGAATCACTCCCTCACACAAGGATTCGCCATGACGACTACCGCACTGATGAACCAGCAGTTCCGCCTCGCCGCCCGCCCTGTCGGGATGCCGAAACGCAGCGACTGGGAACAAACCACCGAACCAGTGCGCGACATCAACGATGGCGAAATCGTAATCAAGGCCTTGTACCTCTCGCTCGATCCCGCCATGCGCGGCTGGATGAACGACGCCAAGTCCTACATCCGCCCGGTCGCCATCGGCGAAATCATGCGCGCCGCCGGCGCGGGCGTGGTCGTGGCATCGAAGTCCGACAAGTTCGCCGTGGGCGACACCGTGTCCGGCGGCATCGGCGTGCAGCAATACTGGGTCGGCGCGGCCGATGACAAGTCGGCCAAGCTCTACAAGATTTTCCCGGCCATGGCGCCGCTGCCCACCTGGCTCAACACCCTGGGCATGCCCGGCATGACCGGCTACTTCGGCCTGATCGAATCGGGCCAGCCCAAGGCCGGCGAAACGGTCGTGGTGTCGGGCGCGGCCGGCGCGGTCGGCATGACGGTCGGCCAGGTCGCCAAGCATCTGGGCTGCCGCGTGGTGGGGATTGCCGGCGGCAAGGAAAAATGCGATTTCGTGGTGAATGAACTGGGCTTCGACGCCTGCATCGACTACAAGAACAGCTCGGTCAAGGATGGCCTGAAGGAACATTGCCCGGACGGCGTGGACATCTACTTCGACAATGTGGGCGGCGAGATCCTCGAAACCGTGCTCGCCCGCATCAACCTGCGCGCCCGCATCGTCATCTGTGGCGCCATCTCGCAGTACAACACCACCACGCCATTGAAAGGCCCGGCCAACTACATGTCGCTGCTGGTCAACCGCGCGCGCATGGAAGGCATCCTCGTGTTCGACTACGCCGACCGCTATCACGTGGGCGTGGCCGCCATGGCCAAGTGGATGCAGGAAGGCACCTTCAAAAGCCGCGAAGACGTGGTCGACGGCCTGGAAAACTTCCCCGAAGCGCTGCTGATGCTGTTTGAAGGCAAAAATTTCGGCAAGCTCGTGCTCAAGGTGGCCGACGCCTAAGTCGCGCGCCGCAGCGATGATCTGATCAGCATCACCCGGGCCGCCCGTTCGCGGCGGCCCTCTTCCTCCCTCCCCGCTTGACCGAACGCGCCCGCGCATCATGTTCGCGGAACTTTGACGCCTCCCCTCACGTCTATCACATGCCCATTCGACGTCCGTTCGCCTGACCGCGACCGCGTCCTTTCCATGTTTTACGACGAGGACAGCCATGCCATCCAATTCAAGCAGACCATCCATGCGTGCGCAGTTCGACATGCAGGTGGACTTGTTAACCGAGCTGGCCCGCGCGGGCATCGACGCGCTGCGCAGGCTGAGCGAGCTCAATGTACACCTGGTGCGGCAACTCAATGACGATGCCGTGAATGCCGCGCGCGCCATGCTGTCGTGCGGCTATCCCTTCCAGCCGCCCGTGGTCGCCGCAAGCGAGGCGGCGCCGTTCATCGGACACCTGCGCAGCTACCAGCAGCAACTTGGCGGCCTGCTCTCGGGCGTGCAAATGGCGCTGGCCCGGCAGGCGCCAGCGCCGACGGCGCGGCCCACGTCCTGCACGATATCCACCACACGCCGGAGTAAAAACCGGTACACAGCCCAACACGGAGTTCACCCATGTCTACCCACGGTAAGCCAAAAAGCGGCGCGGCGATCGACGCGCTCGCATTGCTGAAAGCCGACCATGAAAAGGTCAAAAGCCTTTTTCGCGAGTTTGAACGTCTGCGTGACGACGAAGACGCTGATGAACGCAAATTTGAACTGGTCGACGATATTTGCTACGAACTGACAGTCCATTCGATGATCGAGGAAGAAATTTTCTATCCGGTGCTGCGCGCGCTGATCGATGACGACCAGTTGCTCGACGAAGCCGGGGTCGAACACGCCGGCGCGCGCGACCTGATCGGCCAGCTCGACGTGATGTACCCGGGCGACGACCATTTCGACGCCACGGTAACGGTGCTGGGCGAGGAAATGGCGGACCACATCGACAGGGAAGAAAGCGCCTTGTTCGACGCCGCGCGCCAGTCCGGCATCGCCCTCGACGACCTGGGCGAACGGCTGTCGGCCCGCAAGGATGAACTGGAGGACGACCTGACCTCGCCGCCGGCCCCGGTCGATGCGATGGAACCGCACAACGGCGCGCGCCGGCCGCCACGTCCGCCGAACTAGTGACGCATCACGGAACTTATGAAGTGAGCACGTCTCTAACCCACATGCCCAGTAACGCGCCAGTAGCGCATGAGAGCGGGGTTCCGATACCGAAGCAAACAAGGAGAACGACATGGCGACAAGTAAGGAAAGTGGAGGCAACAAGAACAGCACATCCGGCGGCAACGCGCAAAAAAGCGGCAGTGGCAATAGCCAGGGTCCCGCCAAGCGCGGCTTCGCAGCCATGGATCAGCATCAGCAGCGCGAAATCGCCAGCAAGGGGGGGCAGGCTGCGCACCAGAAGGGAACGGCGCACGAATTCGATTCCGAGGAAGCGCGCCGGGCCGGGCAAAAAGGCGGCGAGGCGGTCAGCCGCAACCGCGAGCACATGGCCGATATCGGACGCAAGGGTGGCGAGAGCCGCCAATCGGCGGCCCGCAACGCCGCTGCCGCTGCCGGCGGCGGTGCCGGCAGCGATGCTGGCGGCGGTGCTGGCGGCGGTGCTGGCGGCGATGGCGCCGCTGCAAAGGGTTCGCGCCAGGGGAGCAAGGAGAAGGGCCAGGACAAGACGGATTGACCGGCAAGTCCGCTGGCCCCGGCCGGCATGGCAGGTCCGTGTCGGCTGTGGCTGATCCGGTACGACGGCACCAGTGGGTGTTTTCGTTCCGGTGATGCGCTTGCCGCGCTTGTGGCGGCACGCTGCCGGATCGCCGGATTGCCGGGGATGGCTCTCCTGGCAGCTCGCATGCCGCCACCTTCTCATAGCGGCTTGCTTGCATGCCCCCGCCTTCTCATGGCGGCTTGCATGCATGCCGCCACCGGCTTATTGCCTGTCCGGTTTCACGGCTGCTCGCCTGCTCGCCTGCTCGCCTGTTTGGCTGTTTGGCTGTTTGGCTGTTTGGCTGTTTGGCTGTTTGGCTGTTTGGCTGTTCGTTTGGCTGTTCGTTTGGCTATCCGGGCAGACAGTGAGTCTCGATGAGTCCATCGTGCCTCCGTTTGCGCTGGCAACACCGCGCCATGCGGCGGGTGCACGCGCGCACCGCACAGGTCGCCGCCGGAGTAAGCCATTCACCTGGCGCCCCATCCTGGCGTCCAGCTTCGCGTCCATCGTGGCGTCTACCCTTGGCGTCCACCCTGCTTTAGCGCCCGCATACATATACAGATAGTGCGGATGCGCCAACATCCCCGCATAGCCGCCGTGCGCATGAAGAGGGCCGGATGGGTCCCGCATCTCCCACTATGTTCGCGTGCATATACGTATCGGCGCATCCGGTGTCGGGCCATGCCGCGTCCGCATGCATATGACAAGCGCATCAACGCCAGTATGGCGCGCTTTCACGAACAGCAGCTCCCACGTCTCCTCAAACACGGCGAAATAATCTATGATGCAACTCCGGAAGCCGCCGCTGGCGCCCCCCCTCAATCCAACCAGAAAGCCGATTGCCATGCCACGTTTCGCCTTGCGTATATCCATGATCGCCATCGCCGCAGCTTGCAGCGCTTCCAGTTTTGCCCAGGCGCCCGCCGCGGTGGATACCCAGCGCGCGTTTTCCCACCCTAACCAGATGGTCGATATCGGCGGGCGGCGCCTGAACCTGTATTGCAGCGGCTCGGGAACGAACACGGTCGTCTTCGATTCGCCGTCGGGCATGGGGGGCTGGATCTGGTACGCGGTGCAGCCAGAGATCGCCAAGCAAACGCGTGCCTGCATCTTCGACCGCGCCGGCATGGGCTTCAGCGACCCGGCCGAACGCCCCAACACCTCGGAAAACGTGGTCGAGGACTTGCACGCCGCGCTGGGCAAGGCTGGCATCGCGCCGCCTTACGTCCTGGTTGGCAATTCCTTCGGCGGGGGCAACATCCAGTTGTTCACCTACCGCTACCCCAACGAGGTCAAGGGACTGGTGCTGGTGGAAGCCCAGCATGAAGATGAAATAGACCGCATCAATGTCGTCTCGAAAGGCAAGCTCAAGGAAATGAATGCGATGCAGGCGGAGTTTGCAAAAACCTGCGCGACGCAGTCCGAAAAAGGCTTCGCTCCCGGCAGCGAATTGTTCACTCAATGCACTGGCGGCTTCCAGCCGCAGTTCGGCCGCGCCCTGAACGCCGCTTACCTCGCCTCACTGACTTCCCCCGCCTACTGGCGTGCGCGCAATGCCGAGGAAGACGCCTTCGAGACCAGCAACGCCCAGCTGCGCGCGGCGCGCCGGCCGTTCGGCGACCTGCCGCTGATGGTACTGACGCGCGGCGTGTCGCCGTATGCGATTCCCGGCAAACCTCAAAGCGAGCTGAATAAGGCGACCGAAAAAGAAAATTTCATCATCCAGCAGGAGATGGCCGCCCTCTCCACGCGCAGCACGCAGCGGGTGGTGCCGGGCGCCGGCCACCTCATCCAGGTCGACAAGCCGCAGGCGGTGATCAAGGCGATCACGGACCTGCTCGCGCAAATCAAGCCATAATGCGGCATCAGCAGGCGGACCGATCCGCCTGCGACACATAAGGAAGCAGCATGATCCCAGTCGAGGTGAGGGCCGAGATAATGCGCCGTCTGGCGCGTACCGAGCAGGAAGAAGGCGTGCGCATCCTGCTCGCGATTGAATCGGGCAGCCGCGCCTGGGGCTTTGCCTCGCCCAACAGCGATTACGACGTGCGCTTTATCTATGCGCGCGAGGCCGACTGGTATCTGGCCGTGGATCTGGAAGAGCGGCGCGATGTGATCGAATATCCGATCGTCGACGATATCGACCTCAATGGCTGGGATCTGCGCAAGGCGCTGCGCCTGCTATGGAAAACCAATCCGGCGATGGTGGAGTGGATCCAGTCGCCGATATCGTATATCGAGACCGGCGGCTTCGGCGCCGGCGCGCGCGAACTGCTGCCGGCCCTGTATTCGACCGAGCGCGGGATTTATCACTATCGCAGCATGGCCAAGACGAATTACGCCAATCATTTGAGCGGCGCGCAGGTACCGCTCAAAAAATACTTTTATGTGTTGCGCGCGCTGCTGTCGGTGCACTGGATCGAGCGCTACGGCTCCGCCGCACCCATCGAATTCCACAAACTGCTGCACTTGCTCGATCACCGTCCGGATTTGCTGGCCGAGATCGACGCGCTGCTGGACAAGAAGCGCGCCGCCCCCGAACTGGGGCTGTCCGAGCCGATTATCAGCCTGAATCACTTCATCGAGCAGGAACTGGCGCGCCTGGAGTCGGTGCAGCCGCTGCCGGCCGCACGGGTCCAGCCGCTGCCCGCCTTGAACGCCCTGTTCCACAGCGTCCTGCGCGAACAGCAGGAATAACGCCGTCCCGCGCGCCCGCGCGCACGCCCCCAACCGGATGTCAAGCCTGACATCCGGGCACGATCACCCCCTTCCAATCCTCCCGATGCGCGCTTGACCGCGCCGCCGGCGGCATTTCAGCTGCCTGTCTGCACGTAATTCGTAAACCTTCTATAATTTCAGTAATTCCTGAAAATTCAATACTTCCAAAGACCTATAGACATGACAAATCTCAGCCCCCTTGCCCAGAAATTCATCCTCCACTTCGGCGAAATGGGCAGCCGCTGGGGCATCAACCGCACCGTGGGCCAGATTTACGCCCTGCTGTACGTGCTGGCCAAACCGCTCAATGCCGACGAAATCGCCGAACATCTGCAGTTTTCGCGCTCGAACGTGTCGATGGGATTGAAGGAGCTGCAATCCTGGCGCCTGGTCAAGCTGCTGCACCAGCCGGGCGACCGCCGCGAATACTTCGAGCCGCCCAAGGATATCTGGGACATCTTCAAGGCCCTGCTCGAGGAACGCCGCCGCCGCGAAGTCGAGCCGACCCTGTCGATGCTGCGCGACGCCCTGCTCGAAACGCCCGCCACCGATGCCGACCGCATCGCCCAGGAGCGCATGCGCGAGATGTACAACCTGATCGAGCTGTCGAGCTCCTGGTTCGACGACGTGCAGCGCCTATCGCCCGAAACCCTCACCTCGCTGATGAAAATGGGCTCCACGGTGAAAACCCTGCTCAACGTCGGCGACACCGTGCGCGGCACCTTCCGCAAGAAGCGCGCCCCCGAGCCGGCCGCCACCGACGCAACGCCCGCCGACAGCGGCGCCAAAGGCGAATAAGATGCGCGCCCTTCTCCACCGTCTCCCGTTCGCACTGGCGATCACGCTGGTGCTGGTTTTGAAGGTCGTGCTCCTGTTCATGCTCCACAAAGCCTTCTTCTCCACGCCCCAAGTAAAAAAAATGCGCATGCCGACCGCGCAGGTGGAACAGCACCTGCTCGATACGCCGCGACCGAAACCCTCTCTTCCTGCCAAGGCCACGCCATGATTCCCATTGATGATGTTGTCAGCCTGTCGCGGCTGCAATTCGCCGCGACCGCCATGTATCATTTCCTGTTCGTCCCGCTCACGCTCGGCCTGTCGTGGATCCTGGTGATCATGGAGTCGGTCTACGTGATGACCGGCCGCGAAATCTACCGCGACATGACCAAGTTCTGGGGCAAGCTGTTCGGCATTAACTTCGCCATGGGCGTCACCACCGGCATCACCCTCGAATTCCAGTTCGGGACCAACTGGGCGTACTACTCGCACTACGTGGGCGACATTTTCGGCACCCCGCTGGCGATCGAAGGCATGATGGCCTTCTTCCTCGAATCGACCTTCGTGGGCCTGTTCTTCTTCGGCTGGTCGCGCTTGTCGAAGGTGCAGCACCTCGGCGTGACCTTCCTGGTGGCGCTCGGATCGAGCCTGTCGGCCCTGTGGATCCTGATCGCCAACGGCTGGATGAACAACCCGGTCGGCGCCGAATTCAACTTCGAGACCATGCGCATGGAACTGGTCAGCATCGCGGATGTGATCTTCAATCCGGTCGCCCAGGTCAAGTTCGTGCACACCGTCGCCGCCGGCTACGTGACCGCCTCGATGTTCGTGCTGGGCGTGTCCGCCTTCTACCTGCTCAAGGCACGCGACGTGCCGTTCGCACTGCGCTCGTTCGCGATTGCGGCCGGCTTCGGCCTGGCCTCGACCCTGTCGGTGATCGTGCTGGGCGACGAATCGGGCTACACCGCCGGTGAAGTCAACAAGGTCAAGCTGGCCGCCATCGAAGCGGAATGGGAAACCGAGCCCGCTCCCGCCGGCATCACCCTGATCGGCCTGCCCAACGACAAAGAGGAACGTACCGACTACGCCGTCAAGATTCCCTACGTCCTGGGCCTGATCGCCACCCGCTCGCTCGATACCAAGGTCACCGGCATCAAGGACCTGAAAAAGCTGCACGAGACGCGCATCCGCAACGGCATGCTCTCGTACGCCGCCCTCACGCGCCTGAAAAGCGGCGACAAGTCGCCCGAAGCGCGCGCCGCGTTCCTGCGCCTGAAGGACGACCTGGGCTACGGCCTGCTGCTGAAAAAATACACGCCGCGCGTGATCGACGCCACCGAGGCGCAGATCAGGATGGCCGTCAACGATACCGTGCCCAAGGTCGCGCCGCTGTTCTGGTCGTTCCGCATCATGGTCGGCCTGGGGTTCCTGTTCCTGTTCATCTTCAGCGCCTCGTTCTACTTCCTGATCCGCAAGCGCCTGGCGCAGCAGCGCTGGCTGCTGAAACTGGCCGTGGTCTCGATCCCGCTGCCATGGGTGGCGGCGGAACTGGGCTGGGTGGTGGCCGAATACGGGCGCCAGCCATGGACCATCGCCGGCATCCTGCCGACCCACCTGTCGGCGTCGACCCTGCAGGTATCGAACCTGTATTTCAGCCTGGCTGGCTTCATCGGTTTCTACACACTGCTGCTGGTGATCGAAATGGGGCTGATGATCAAGTTTACGCGCCTGGGCCCGAGCGCCCTGCACACGGGTAAATATCACTGGGAAAAGCTGGAGGCCGCATGATCTTCGACTACGACACGCTCAAAGTCATCTGGTGGGGCTTCGTCGGCATTCTGCTGATCGGCTTCGCGCTGACCAACGGTTTCGACTTCGGGGTCGGCATGTGGCTGCCCGTCCTGGGCAAGGACGACATGCAGCGGCGCGTCATCATCAACGTGATCGGCCCGACCTGGGAAGGCAACCAGACCTGGTTCATCGCCGCCGGCGGCGTCATGTTCGCGGCCTGGCCGCTGGTGTACGCGGCCGCCTTCTCCGGCTTTTATGTGGCGCTGATGCTGCTGCTCTTTGCGCTGTTCTTGCGGCCGGTCGGCTTCGACTACCGCAGCAAACTGGCCGACCCGCGCTGGCGCAATGCCTGGGACTGGGGCTTGTTCACCGGTGGCTTCGTGCCGCCGCTAATCTTCGGCATCGCCTTCGGCAACCTGCTGCAGGGCGTGCCCTTCCACTACGACGACACCATGCGCATGGAGTACACCGGCAGCTTCTTCGGCCTGTTCAATCCTTTCGGCCTGCTGGCCGGCGTGCTGGGCGTGTCGATGCTGGCCATGCACGGCGCCACCTACCTGGCCCAAAAAACCGATGACGTCATCGCCGCGCGCGCGCGCAAGGCGGCCATGGCGGCCGGCGGGCTCACCATCGCCGCGTTCGCGCTGGCCGGCGTGTGGGTCGCCATCGGCATGGACGGCTATCGCATCGTCTCGATGCCGCCGGTCGACAGCGCCTTCATGCCGACCGCCAAAGTGGTCGAACGCGGCGTTGGCGCGTGGATGGATAACTACGCGCGCTGGCCGCTCACGATCGCCTTCCCGGTACTCGGCCTGCTCGGCGCGGCGCTGGCGGTGGCCTTGTGCGCGGCGCGCCGCAGCCTGGCGGCGTTCCTGGCCAGCGGCGTGTCGGTGGCATCGATCCTGCTGACGGCCGGCGCGGCCATGTTCCCCTTCATCATGCCATCATCGCTCTCGCCCGGCAGCGGCCT
This sequence comes from Massilia sp. DJPM01, assembly GCF_030348125.1. Taxonomy (NCBI): domain Bacteria; kingdom Pseudomonadati; phylum Pseudomonadota; class Betaproteobacteria; order Burkholderiales; family Oxalobacteraceae; genus Massilia; species Massilia sp. DJPM01. Next base: position 101,490 of record NZ_JAQOZV010000018.1, on the reverse strand, counting down.
GACCGCGTGGGATGCGGTGGCCAGTCACAAGAGCCTGGGCGTGATGTTCTGGGTGCTGGTGATCATGCTGCCGATCGTGGTGCTGTACACCAGTTGGGTGTACTCGATCATGCGCGGCAAGGTCACCGCCGCGCACATCCGCGAAAACGAACACGAATCTTATTAGGAGCAGACCATGTGGTATTTTGCCTGGATATTAGGGATCGGCCTTGCCCTGTCGGCCGCCATCATCAACGTCATGTGGCTGGAAGCGAACTACGCGTTCGGCCTGCGCGACGAAGACGCCACCCGCGCCAGTTTTGAAAAGGCCAGCAACGATAATCTGCTGCTGTGAGGCGCCCGGTGGTCCCGGCAGCGGGGCTGCCGGGCGAGCAATACGGGTCCGGGATGTCAGGCGGCTTTGGCCTCGGGCACGAACTCGGCCTTTACCGTGCCACCTGTCTTGAGACGGCGAATGTTGTACCGGGCATCAGCTCCTTGCTCCGTGGAGAGCGCAGCCGGTCGCCGACTCACGACGAAACGGCGAAGCTGCTCGCGCCCAACCGGGTCGGCAAGCAGTTCAGTGGCGAACGGATTTTTCAGGACTTTCATCGTTATATGATGCCATGAGGCGGGCCAAACGCACGCACCGGTGACGCCGCCGAGATGGCCCGGCAAAGTATATCCGGAGGCAACGCGGCGGCCCGGTATGGTAAAGTGCTCTTATGCAACCCCTCAAATATCTAGGCGCCTATTCCGACCAGACGCTCGCGCAAGTGACCGCGCTAATCGAGCAAAACAAGCTCGGCGAAGTGCTGCAGAAGCGCTATCCCGCCGCCCACGGCGTACGGACCGACAAAGCCCTGTACGACTATGTGCAGGACCTCAAGACCGAATTCCTGCGCAATGCCGACCCGATCAACAAGGTGGCCTTCGACAGCAAGATCCACGTGATCCAGCACGCGCTCGGCCTGCACACCACTATTTCGCGGGTCCAGGGCAACAAGCTCAAGTCGAAGCACGAGATCCGCGTGGCCACCGTGTTCAAGGATGCGCCGCTCGAATTCCTGCGCATGATCGCCGTGCACGAACTGGCGCACGTCAAGGAAAAGCAGCACGACAAGGCGTTCTACAAGCTGTGCTGCTATATGGAACCGAACTACCACCAGTACGAATTCGACCTGAGGCTGTACCTGACGCAGCTCGACGTGTCAGGCCAGCGCCTCTGGTAAGCGGCTAACGCCGCTGCGCGCCCACTGCTCGCTGGCGGCGTTGTTGAGCGGATTCTGGATGATGGCCGCATTGTCCTGTGTGCTGCCACCCTTGACATCGAGCGCCATGCCGCTCAACTGGTTGCTCACCGTGTTCCAGCCTGCCCCCAAGCTGGCGAAACGCCAGCTTGGGGGCAGGCTGGCGAAACGCCAGCGCTGCCCGCCGCCGGCCCAGTAATCCCACTGCGCGATGGGGGTGCCGGCCGTGCTGGAGTTACCGTAGTTATCCAGGCTGCGCAGGCTGCCCGCGTTGATGATGCTGTAATACCCATCGCCCTGCCCGACCACATACCACGACTGGTGCTTCGCCCCGCTGTCGGCAGCCTGCTGCACCATGGCGCCATTGGCCGTTGCCGCGCCGGCCACCGTCAGCACCTTGCCGCTGGCGCGCGACTTGATCGCATAGGCGCCGTCGCTGATGCCGCCGCAGCCGGCAAAGCTGGTGAAATTGCGCGTCATGCCCGGCCAGCCGCCGCTGTACGTCATCTTGAGGATATCCAGCTTGGCCTTGCCCCCGTCGGCCAGGTCGTAATAATGGGTGGAGACGACATTGCAGCCATCCTGCTTGAGCACCGCCACGTGGCCCGGTCCCCGGTACTTGCCGTCGCTGACCGGCAGGATGGTGCGCACGCCCGAATACGGCCCCGTGATGCTGGTCGCGCGCTGCACTTCCACGTAATAGGTGCTGTCGGCCCACTTGCAGCAGGCGCCGCGGTTGACGAACAAATAGTAGTACCCGCCATTGCGCGTGATGTAGGGCGCCTCGATGTCCTGATGTGCGCCGCCCAGTATCTTGGTCACGCTGCCGGCCAGCTTGCCGGTGGCCTGGTTGATCTGCGCCACCCCGATCCCGCCGAAGAACGAGCCGTACGACAAATACACCTTGCCGTCATGGTCGCGCATCAGGGCCGGGTCGATCGCGTTGATCTCCGTGAACCCGCCGAACGATTCGACCACGATGCCAAGGTCGGTCCAGGACGGATTTTTGAGCGACGCCGAACGCGCCACGCCGATCGCCGAGGTGGTCGTGCCCCATTGCGACACCGAGTAGTACAGGTAGTAGTAGCCGTTCATATGAATCACGTCGGGCGCCCACATCGAGCCCTTGAAGCCCGGGATCTTGTTGGCGATCCAGGCCGGATAGGTGGCAAACACCGGTTTGGTCTGCGCCGACCAGCTCACCAGGTCCTTCGAGGTCGAGTGCCAGATGCCCTCGTCGCTCGTGGTGAAGTTGAAGTACGTGTCGCCGTCCTTGGTGATGGTGCCGGGGTCGTGGGCATTCTTGACGCCAGCCAGTTCGATGGCTGGCGCCGGGGCGGCGGCCAGGGCGAGGCAAAGCGCCGCCAGTAGTGGTGTTAACATGGGTCTCCGATCTTGTTATGTGCTTGTCCTGCCAATGCAGGGTAGGCCGCCCCGCCCGCGCCGGACAATGACTTTTTTACATCGCGCGATCACCGTTTCGGTATCGCCCGCCTTGCGCGCGAAAGTCGATTCTCACCGAATGTTGCATTTCCGCAGCACAAGTTATCAGGACGATTACGTCCGGCAGGATAATCATCGACAAGCGCCACCCTGCTCTATAAAGTCGAGTCTGAACCCGCGCCGGCCCGACTCCCGCCTGCCTGACAAAAAACCACCCCCCGCACCTGGCCCTTCGCTCGCGCGCGCACCACCGTGCTGCGCCTCCGCAAGGCATGTTCCACCGGACTTAATTCATGCACAAGTTTTACCCACGCCCCGCCCATCTCGTCGTCACGCGCGCCTGCGCCCTGGGCGCCGTGCTGCTGGCCGGCGTCGACGCGCGCGCGGCCGATCCCGATGCCCTGAACTGGACATTCGGCGGCTTCGGCACGGCTGCGGTGAGCCATTCCGACAACCGCCAGGCCGACTTCAGTTCCAGCGTGCTCAAGGCCACCGGCGCCGGCTACACCAAGGCCTGGAGCCCGCATGTGGACAGCCGCCTCGGCGCGCAACTGGGCGTCACCGTCAACAAGCAATGGTCGGGCGTGGTGCAGGTGATCACCGAACAGCGGCTCGACCGCAGCTACCGCCCCATCGTCGAATGGGCCAACCTGAAATACCAGGCCACGCCCGACCTGTCGCTGCGCATCGGCCGCATCGCACTGCCAGTATTCCTGGCGGCCGACTACCGCAAGATCGGCTACGCCTATCCATGGGCGCGCACCCCGGTCGAAGTCTACGACGCCATCCCGATCAGTAACAGCGACGGGATCGACGTCAGCTACCGCTGGCGCGCCAGCGGCGTCAAGTTCGTCAGCCAGGCGGTCGTTGGCGGCACCACCCTCGATCTGCTCGGCGACAACAAGGTCAAGTCACGCAAGCTGGCCGGCGTATCGACCACGGCCGAACGCGGCGCCCTGAGCGGCCGTATCAGCGCCTTCAGCAGCGAGGTGTCGATCAACCTGGCCGAATACCTGTTCGACGGCTTGCGCCAGTTCGGCCCGCGCGGCGAAGCGCTGGCGCGTCAATATGAAGTCGAGCGCAAGCGCTTCAACGCCCTGACCCTCGGCGCCACCTACGATCCGGGCAACTGGTTCGCCATGGCCGAAATCGGGCGCTTTACCACCCATTCCTTCTTCGGAAAGTCGATTACCTTGTATTCCAGCGCCGGCTACCGCATCGGCGCGTTCACGCCCTACATCGCCTTTGCCAGCGCCAAGGCCAGGAGCCGGACGCGCGACCCCGGCCTGCCGCTCGACGGCTTGCCGCCGGCGCTGGCCGCGCGGGCCGCCCAGCTCAACGAAGGCTTGAACTACCTGTTGATGAGCGTGCCGGTCCAGAACACCACCAGCGCCGGCGTGCGCTGGGATGTGCGCCGCAATATCGCCCTCAAGCTCCAGTACGACCGGGTGCGGCCGGGCGAGCACTCGCGCGGCACCCTGTTCAACGTGCAGCCGGGCTTCGGCGCGCATCCGCGCGTCAACCTCGCGAGCGCGGTGCTCGATTTCGTGTTCTGAGGGCGCCGGCATGAATAACCATTCCTTTCGCCGCGCGCTGGCCGCCTGCACCCTGGCGTTGCTGGCGCTGCAGCCGCTGCACGCCGCCGGCACCGAGCTGGTGGTGATCGTCTCGGCCAAAAGCGCGGTCGCCAGCATGCGCGCCGACCAGGTGGCCGATATCTTCCTCGGCCAGGTCGGCACCTTTCCCGACGGCGCCGAAGCGGTCGCGCTCGACCAGCGCATCGGCACCGGCCTGCGCGACGAATTCTATGCGCGCGTCGCCGCCAAGACGCCGGCGCTGCTGAAAGCTTACTGGACCAAGATGATCTTCACCGGGCGCGGCCAGCCCCCCCAGGAAGCGCCCGACAGCGCCGCCGTGCGCCGCATGGTGGCCGATAACCCGGCGCTGATCGGCTACATCGACAAGGCGGCGCTCGACCACAGCGTCAAGGCCGTGCTGGTGGTGCGCTGACCATGAGCAGCGCGCGCGCCCACCTCACGCGCCTGGTCGGGCTCGGGCTGGAAACCCACATCTCGCTACCGCTGTTCGCGCTGCTGCTGCTGGCGATGATCTGGATGACCACCGACAACTTCATCGGCATCGAGCGCGCGGCCGCGCGCAACGCCGCGCGCGAATCGAGCCAGGAACTGATCGACACCTACGAAGCGCAGATGCAGCGCAACCTGGGCAGCATCGACCAGACCCTCAAGGTGCTCAAGTACGCGGTCGAACTGAAAGGCACGGCCGGCGCGCTGCCGGCCCTGAACCAGCAAGGCTTGCTGCCTTCGGGACTGGTGTTCGTGGTCAGCATCGCCGACCGCGGCGGCATGGTGGTGGCCAGCAATCCGCCGGCGCGCGTGATCAACGTCTCGGCCCAGAACTACTTTGCCTTTCACCGCGACAGCGACACGAATACGCCTTTTGTAAGCCAGACCCTGCGCGACGACGCCAATCCCGACTGGCACCTGCACTTCACGCGGCGCCTGAACGACAAGGATGGCCGCTTCGCCGGCGTGGTCATCGTCGAAGTCGACCCGGGCTACTTCACCAGCGGCTACGAGCGTTCGCGCCTGGGCGAGTCGGGCGCGCTCGGCCTGTACGGCACGGACGGCGTGTTCCGCGCCCTGCGCATCGGCGATAAGGTGGTGTGGGGCCAGCGCGCGCCGCAACTGGCGCGCGAGGCCGGCGCCGGCCAGGTCGTCGCCAACGCCTGGGACGGCGTGCGCCGCTACACCAGCGTGCGCCGCCTGCACGGCTCTTCGCTCACCGCGCTGGTCGGCCTGTCCGAACACGAATCGATGGCCGCCTTCGAGCAGCAGCGCCGCAATTACCTGTGGGTGGCCGGCAGCGGCAGCGCGCTGCTGGTCATCATCGTCACCCTGGTATGCGGCTGGTCGTGGCAGCTCACGCGCACGCGGCGCCGCATCCGCCGCGCCCAGGAGACTTACGCCGCCGCCTCGGAAGCGAGCCTGGACGCGTTTTTCGTCATGCGCAGCATCAGTGCCGAGGGCGGCGCGATCGCCGACTTCGTCATCGAAGCGACCAACACGCGCGCCGAAAAGCTGGCCGGCATGGACAAACCGAGCCTGCGCGGCCTGCGCCTGTCGGCCATGCTGCCGGCCTTTCGCGACAATGGCATTTTCGAGGACCTGATCAAGGTCACCCTGGCCGGCGGCGTGCACGAAGCCGAATGGCTGGCCGAATTGAGCGGCGAGCGCACCTGCTGGCTGCACCGCCAGGTGGTGGCGGTCGAAGGCGGCGTGGTGGCGATCGTGCGCGACATCACCGAGCGCAAGGTGGCCGAGGAACGCATCCGCCACATGGCGCACCACGACGAATTGACCGGCCTGCCCAACCGCAGCCTGATCCGCGACCGCCTCGACCAGGCCATCCTGCAGGCGCAGCGGCGCGGGCGCTGCGTGGTGGTGGCCTTCATCGACCTCGATGGCTTCAAGCTGGTCAACGACGGCTTAGGTCACAACGCCGGCGACGAACTGCTGAAAGTCGTGGGCGCGCGCATGAGCGCCTGCGTGCGGCGCGAGGATACCCTGGGCCGCTTCGGCGGCGACGAATTCATCATCATCCTGCCCGACCAGGCCGACAATCCGATGGCGGTCGCCCCCCTCCTCGAAAAAATCCGCCAGGCGGTCACCGAACCGGTGCTGCTCGGTGGCCAGGAAGTGCAGGTCAGCTGCAGCATGGGCGTGGTGATGTACCCGCGCGACGGCGCCGATCCGAACGCCCTGATGATGAACGCCGACGCCGCCATGTACCGCGCCAAGGAGATGGGCAACAATAACTTCCAGTTCTACGCGCGCGAGATGAACGCCAGCGTGGAAGAAAAACTGATGCTGCTCGAAGGCTTGCGCGGCGCCCTCGACGAGGGCCAGTTCCACCTGCTGTACCAGCCCAAGGTGGACCTGCGCAGCGGCCTCATTTTCGGCGTCGAAGCGCTGATCCGCTGGGAGCATCCGGAGCACGGCGTGGTGTCGCCGCTGCGCTTCATCGGCCTGGCCGAGGAAAGCGGCCTGATTGTCGCCATCGGCGACTGGGTGCTGCACACAGCCTGCCGCCAGAACAAGGCGTGGCAGGATGCCGGCCTGGAGCCAATCACCATGTCGGTCAACGTCTCGCCGCGCCAGTTCGAGGAAAAGCGCCTGGTCGAGCGGGTCGCGGCCGCCCTGCGCGAGAGCGCCCTGGACCCGGGCGCGCTGGAACTGGAAGTGACCGAAAGCCTGATCATGCGCGACCTGGCGCAGTCGGTCGGCAAGATGCGCGAGCTCAAGGCGATGGGGCTTTCGCTCTCGATCGACGACTTCGGCACCGGCTATTCGAGCCTGTCGGCGCTCAAGTCCTTCCCCATCAGCACCCTGAAGATCGACAAATCCTTCGTGCGCGAACTGGCCGACAATACCGACGACCAGGCCATCGCGATGGCCGTGATCTCGCTCGGCCACAAGCTGAACCTGCGGGTGATCGCGGAAGGCGTCGAGACCGAGCAGCAGTGCACATTCTTGCGCGATAACGACTGCGACGAGATGCAGGGCTACCTGTTCAGCCGCCCGGTGCCGGCGGCGCAGATCGCGGCGCTGCTGGAAGAACAGGCGCGCATGCAGTCAGGTTGCGACCATCCAGGCGCTGGGGCCTACCCACAATCCGGCGCGGCGTAAGCAGTCTTACGCAAAGCGCATCGCCACCGCGCCGCCCGCAATCAAGCCGACCGCGCACAGGCGACGCACGCCAAGCCGCTCGCGCAGGAACACGCGCGCGATCAGCGCCGCAAACAGGATCGATGTCTCGCGCAACGCGGCGACGACGGCCACGGGCGCGGCGGTCATCGCCCACAAGGCCAGTCCGTATGACGCCATCGAGACGGCGCCACCGAGCATGCCGGTTTTCCAGTACTGGCGCCCGTATTCCCGCAACGCCTGCCGTCTGCCCATCACCGCAACGAGCAGCACCAGCGCCGACAGCGCCGACAGCGCGAACAGCCACAAGGTGTAGGCCAGCGGCGCCCCGGACCGGCGCACGCCGATGCCGTCGATCAGGGTGTAGCAGGCGATCACGGCGGCGTTAAGCAAGGCAAACAGGGTGGCGCGGCGCGCAGGTGGCACCGCGCCGGCACCGCGCCACAAGCTCATTGCCAGCACGCCGGCGCAAATGAGCGCAATCGCGCCATACTGCCTTGCACTGAGTGTCTCGCCGACCAGCACGGCGGAGCCCAGCGCCACCAGCAAGGGGGCGCTGCCGCGCATCAGCGGATAGGCGTGGCTCATGTCGCCGTGCGCATAGGCGGCGGCCAGCAGCCGGTAGTAAGCCAGGTGGCAGCATGCCGAACCGGCCAGCCACGGCCAGCTGGCCGTGGCTGGCAGCGCCAGAAATGGCAGCGCCAGCGCGGCCAGCAGGCCGGCGCCGCTGGCGACCAGCACGGTGGAGAGAAGTTTATCGGGGCCCGCCTTGACCAGCGCATTCCAGCTCGCATGCAGCAGTGCGGCGAACAGCACCAGCAGCACGGTGGCGCCGGACACGGGGCGGCCGGCGCGTCGTTAGCTGGCCAGCAGGCGCGCCAGCAGCGCCTCCGGCTCGGCTTCGACCATCATCAAGCCCGCATGCTCCTCGCGCACGAAGGCTTCGCGATGCTGGTGTGCCACGAACGCGGCCAGCAGGTCGTAGAAACCGCCGGCATTGAGCACGCCGACCGGCTTGCGGTGGATGCCGAGCTGCGACCAGGTCAGCATCTCGAACAATTCTTCGAGCGTCCCCATCCCGCCCGGCATGGCGACAAAGCCGTCCGACAGTTCGGCCATCATCGCTTTGCGTTCATGCATGTCGCGCACGATGAACAGCTTGGTCAGGCCGTCATGCGCCAGTTCGCGTTCGAGCAGCGCCTGCGGAATCACGCCGACCGCTTCACCGCCCAGGCGCAGCACTTCGTCGGCGATCACGCCCATCAGGCCCACCTTGCCGCCGCCATACACAAGGCCGATGCCCTGCCCCACCAGCGCACGCCCCATGGCGCGCGCGGCCTCCGCGTACAGCGGCAGGGCGCCATACGAGGCGCCGCAATAAACTGCGATTGACTTCATTGATTCCTGCTTCTTATTTGAGTTTTTTGAGGTATTCCTCGGACAGCTTCTGGAACAGCAGATGCGTGTCGCCGCGCAGGTAGGGCCCGATTTGCGAGAGTACCTGGTAGCAGCCGCGTGCCAGCGCGTCCGACATGGCCTGCTGCTCCGAATACTTGCGCGGATTGAGCACGTATTCGTACGACAGCCAGTAGGTGGCGACCACCACCATGTTGGTGGCCATGGCATTGATGTCGGCGTCCGACGCTTCGAGCGACTTCTCGCTGCGCAAGTCTTCGCACAATTCCTTGGCCACCTTGATCTTGTGCGCCAGGATCAGCTTGAAATGCAGTTCGAGCTTGCGGTTACGCGAGAGCAGGTCGTTCAGGTCGCGGTAGAAGAAGCGGTAGCGCCAGATCAGTTCGAACATCAGGTGCAGGTAAATCCACACGTCCTCGATGTTCGAGCGGCGCCCGTCCGGCACCGTCAGGATGCGCTCGATCTCCGCTTCGAACTGCACGAAGATCGAGTTGACGATGTCGTCCTTGTTGCGGAAATGGTAGTACAGATTGCCCGGGGAGATATTCATCTCCTCGGCGATCACGGTGGTCGTGATATTCGGCTCGCCGAACTCGTTAAACAGCCGCAACGACAATTCCAGGATGCGTTCTCGGGTGCGGCGTGGCGCTTTTTGTAGCATGGCGGGGCGGTCGGTGTTTTTTCTCACGCAAGCATAACACCGAACACCCATGTATTCACAGGGTCAATGACGATACCCCGCCGTACGGTCACTCGCCCTTGCCGCCCTTCGGCGCGGACGCTTTGCTGAGCGCGGGCTTGCGCGTGCGCGCCGCTGCCGTCCTGGCGGCTGGCTTGGCCGTCTTCCCAGCCGTCTTCCCTGCCGCCTTCCTGGCCGCCGTCCTGGGCGCCGCCTTGGGGGCTTGCGCGCCCAACTCTTCCAGCTGCTTGCTCAATTGCTCGACCTTCAAGGCCAGCGCATCGATTTCCTGCCGGGTCGGCACGCCCATCGTGGCCAGCGCGCGCGTGACCCGGTCTTCGAACACCTGCTCCATCTTGTCCCACGAACCGGATGCCTGGCGGGCCACGAGGTCGGCCACATCGGCGGCGGCATCGGCCACGTCGCCCGCCTTGTCCCCGGCCATCGAGCGCGTGCGTTTTTGCAGCTCGTTGCCTTCCTCGACCAGTTTGTTGAAGACCCGTGTGCCCTCCTGCTGCGCCTTGGCGAACGCGCCCAGGCCGGCCTGCCAGACCTGATGCGCCGAACTGCGCACGGTGTCGGTGAGCTGGGCGTCTTCGTCGATCGTTTGCGGCTTGAGTTTTTTTTCCATTGGGCAACTCCATTGATGAAGTGGGGATCGGGCAGGCTGCTGCCCATTCTAGTGGGCTATGTTAGAGCATGCTGTCTAAAGCGTGGGGCGTCAATCCATCTCGGCCGCCGGGCTGGCATCGTCGTCGGATAAAGACCGGCAATACATTTCCAGCATTCCCAGGCGCGTATGCGCAAAACCGGGCGGGGTCTGCGCGAGCAGTTTCTGGATTTCCTTCAAACGCGCGGCGCGCAGGCCGGGGTCGTCATTCTTGATTCTATCGAGCACGGCAACGGCCTGGTAGCCCGCCTCGTCGTACGGGCCGGCCGCCACGCGCAGCAGCGCGCTCACCACCGCGGGCGTCATCGGCGCCAGTTGTCCGATGCGCCGCACCGCCAGGGCGCCCCGGGTCGCGGGGTAGCGCCCGATCAGGATACCGGGGCCGCTGCGGATCACCAGGCCGTAGCCGGAAATCGGCTCGGGCACCAATTCGTCCGCATCGTTCCGCAATGGCAGCGCCAGCACGGCCGGCAGCACGCGCGCGCGCTGCCGCTGCAGGGCATCCTCGGCGGCGGGCGCGGATAACAGGGACTCGACGGCGGCCAGCGGTCCGTCGCGCAGGCTGCCGATGTCGGCCTCGATGCGCGGCAAGACCAGCCCGATCTGGCGCTGCAGGATTTGACTGAGCAAGTACATGTGTTCCTCATTGAGGCCGCCCAAAAAACCCTCATAGAGAAATTCCAGCGCATCACGGCTGTGCAGGTCCGCGAGCATGTTCGACACCGTGGCCAGGCACTGCGTCGCGTTGGCGCGGGAAGCGTCCCGATAGGCGGTTTTCAGCACGCCGGAATCGGCCGGCGGGATTGGCCCGAGGCTGGCCAGCAGGCTGGCGGAGCGGCATGCCACCGCAAAGCAGGCCGGCGCCGTGCAGCCGCGCGCGGGATCGGCGCTGCCCGCCGCCAGGGCGCGCGAGCCGCGCTCCGCCAGCGGAGCGGTCCTGGCGACCGCCTTTGACAGCGCGGCGCGCCGCACGCCGTCCGCGCCGTCCGTCGCCGCCAGCAGTGCGCGCAAGCGCTGGTTCGCCTGCGGAATGTCTTGCCCGAGCGCGGTAAAAACATCGGCAGCCGACGGATCGCTCAAGCGCTCGATAAAGTAGGCGATGGTCGCCGGCGATGCCATTCCCCGTCTCATCAGGTCCAATGCCGCAGGCAACAAGGCCGGCTTGTTGGCGGCAGTGAGAAGACGCCTGTCCAGTTCCGCCGGCGACGCCCGTTTCCTGAGCGCGGCCTCGATCGCCGTATGCATCGCGTCATCGCTGCTGGCCGCATACACGGTGAGAAGATGCGCAATCCCGATCTCGTTTCCCTGCACGCTGAGAAAAGCGTCGACCAGGCCGGGGCCGATGGGCGGCAGACGCAAGCCGGCCCGCAACGCCGGCAGCACGGCTGCGGCCCGCCCGCCCTGATCGGCCAGGAAGGGCCCCAGCACCGATACCGTCTGCGCGGTCAGGTTTTCCTCAGCCAGCAACAGCGGCAGTGCTGCAAAGCGCTCGCGCTCATATCCTTCAGTGAACTTCCAGAACAGGGCGAAACCCTTTGCGCTTACCTTCGCCTCGTCTTCCGGATCGCCATATTGGGCCAACAGATAGTGCGCCGCCGACTGCGCGGAAGCGCGCGGCGGCCCGCCGATGCACATCAGTGCGGATAAAAAAACTCCTTGTCCGATTCCTCAGGCCGGCCACCGGCCAGCGCCTCGCGCCGCGCAATCGCCTTGGTGGCGACGCAATACGAAGCGGGCCGGCCATCATGGAGGAGCCGGATCAGCACAGGGACGGCTTGCTCGCCCAAAGCCACCAGCCGCTCTTCAGCACAGTGCATATGCTCCCCACCCTCATGAATCAGCGCCTCCAGGCGCTCCGGGGTCATGGACGCATACGCCCTCCCGCACGCTGGTGGCACGGCCATTCCCGCCCCGCTCGCGGCGAACGGGACAAGGGCAAACATCGCCATGAGCGCGGCACGGCGCATTGCGGGCGTGAATATCATTCCAGCACTTCCTATCGTAAAAAGACCACCGGATCCGCCGGCTTGCCATCTCCGGCAGATTTCCATTTGGTATCAATTGTAGCGCGCCATGGTGTATAAAAGAGCCTGCGACGCCACCGGCGTGACCGACATGGAGAGGATGACTTGAACAGGAACCTGATGGGATGCTGCGTGCTGGCCGCCATGCTGGCCGCATGCCACGACCGGGCCGCGCAGGCCAAGGACGCCCCCGGCGCGGCCAACACGATGAGCTGCATCATCGATGGCGCCACCGCCTTCAGCGCCAGCGGCAAGGATGTCAGCGTCGCCAGCCTGGGCACCACGGCCGCCACCGCCAACCTGGGACTCGGGCTGCACGCCGGCAGCATCGGCCGCACCCATGCCATATCGACCGGGCTGGTGGAGCTGCCGATCGCCCCGGGCAGCTATCAATTCCCCAAGCCCGGCACGCCAGGCGCATCGGGCGCCTACTATCGCATCAAGAATGACGCCAACGAGACCCTGGAAGACTATACCGGCAGCGCCTACGGGCAGTTTTACGCCCTGGCCGAGCAGGATCCGCAAGCCCGGCTGGTGCTCGACATCACCCGTTTCCAGAAGCTGCCCGCGACCATGCCGACAACGCAGCGCCTGAGCATCGCCGGCACCTTCCGCTTCAACGCGGCGTATGTCGCCTACGTCAAGGGCAAGCTGCCGGACGCCTGCAGCACCGAAGCGCTGACCCGCTCGATGAGCAATATCGGCAAGCCGGTCAGCTACCCGCGCTACAACCCGGACATCTGCGGCGCAAAACGCCACCGCGTCGAGTGCAAGTTCGACGTGACGCAAGACTTGATGCTGCTGTGAGCCGTCAGCGGCAGTTCGCGTTCCACGCATCGTAGTCGGCGCCGGTGCGGCGCGCCCAGATGGTGGCGTCGCCATCGCGCGCGCTGCGGAACACCAGCGCCACCATTTCTTCGCTGCCCTCGCCGCTCGCGCCGACATCGATTGCGTGCAGCTCGAACGGCGCCGAACGCTGGCGCGCGCAGCCGGTGTTCCCGGCCAGCAGCAGGCGTGCCTTGTCCAGCAGCTTGCCCTGCTGCGCCAGCACGCCGACCAGTTCCGTATCCGGCATGCGCTGCAACAGCGCCACCGGCCTGGCCGGCGGCACGCAGCCGCTGGCGCGGTCGAGCCAGACGAACTGGCGCACGCGTTCGCCGCCGCCCCACTCGCCTTTGTCGGGCGCGTAGGCAAAATCGATGCGCTGCATGCGGCACAGCAGCTTGAGAGCGCGCCGCGGGGCCATGAGCACCGTGGCCGTCACCTGCCATGGCGCGCCGGCGCCCGCGCGCGTGACCGCGAAGGCTGGCTGCGCGCTGTGATTCTCGGGAAAGCGCTTCTGGTAGTAGGCATGGAACGATTTGAGCTCGGCCTCGGCCGGGACCCGCGTCTCCACGGCCGCCTGCCCGGCACCCATATGCCCGGCGCCCGCCACCAGCAGCAGGGCCAGCAACGCCGCCCTCATGCGCGCACGACCGTGCGCCGCTCGACCGGCTCGCCGGCGCGCATGCGGAACGTAAAGCGCGTGGCGCCGTTTTCGGATGTCACTTCCAGCGTGCCGCCATGCGAACGGGCGATTTCGGACACGATGAACAAACCCAGTCCCAGGCCTTCGCTGGCGGCGTGGCCGGCGGCGCGCCAGAACGGCTTGAACAATTGTCCGATGGTGGCCGGCGCGATGGCCGGCCCGCCATTGGCCACCGAGATTTCCAGCTCGCCGCCGCGTGCAATGGCGCGCACCAGCACCGCTTCCTCGCGCGCACCGTGCACCAGCGCGTTCTTGAGCAGGTTCGACAGCAATTGCTGGATGCGCCCACTATCGCAATACACGCAGCCCGGCACGTCGATGTCTTGTGCGATACGGTGTTCCGGATAGGCGCCCTGCAACTCGGCCACCACCTGTTCGAGCGACTGCTGCAGGCCGGCGTCGCTATGCAAATTGAGCGCAATGCCGCCGCCCATGCGCCCGCGCGTGAAATCCATGACATCGTTGACCAGGGTCGACATGCGCAGTGCGCTGCGCCGCATGCGCTCGACCACGCCCGCGGCCTGTGCGCTGAGCGGCTCGCGCTTGAGCAGTTCGGCGCCCAGCAGGATCGACGACAGCGGCGTGCGCAAGTCATGTCCCAGCACGGCAATGAACTGCTCGCGCAGCTCCGAGGTATCGCGTTCGCTCAGCAGCGCGGATTGCGATTCGCTCAGTTTCAGTTCACTTTCGAGGTGCTTGGATATGAGCTGGGCGAACAGGCCCATGCTCGCCACGGTGGCCGTGTTCGACAAGTCCGCCGGCAGCGGATCGAGCCCGCACAGGGTGCCGAAATAGCTGCCGTCCGCGCGCTGGATCGGCAGCGAAATATAGCTCTGGAAGCCGTAGATGCGCGGCGTATGGTGGTCGCGGTAGCGCGCATCGGCGCTGACATTGTCGATGATGACGGGGCGGCCGCTGTCGCGCACTTCTTGGCACAGGGTGGTGGCCAGGTCGAGGCCGTCGCCGGCCTTGAGGCCGAATCCGAGCCGGTCGAGCACGGCGCACGTGGTCCACGCATCGGCGCTCACGCGCGCGATGCAGACAAAGCGCAAGCCGGTGATCGCGGCCACCGCTTCGAGGATTGTCGGAACTGAGGAAATCGCCTCAATGGCGGCGATATCGGCAGCAATCTCTGTTTGCATCAATCTCTCTTGCGCGAAAACCGGGTTGATCGAAGCGCAATCGTATCATGCGTTCCCGGCGCCGGAGATTTTCGAGACGGCGGGCACCCCGCCCCCGCCCCCGCTCAGGCAGCCTGGCGCCCGTGCATCTGGTGATGCAGGCGGAAGCCTTCGCGAATATTCTCGCGCAGCACCGCGCCCTTCCACGGTTTGGTGTAGAAGCGGTCGATCGCTCCATGGTTGATCGCCGCCATGATCGGGGTCAGGTCCGAATACGCCGACAGCATGATGCGGAAGGTGTCCGGGCACAGGTTCTTGACCCGCTCCATGAATTCGGTCCCGCTCATGAGCGGCATGCACTGGTCGCACAGGATCACCTGCACCTTGTGGCGCGCCAGGATGTCGAAGCCTTCGGCCGCCGTCTGCGCGGTCAGGATGCGGTAGCCGTCCTGCGCCAGGAAGTCCGACAGCACGTCGAGCATGAAGGCGTCGTCGTCGACGATGAGCAGGGTTTGCTGGTTGACCAGCGATTCGTCGAGCGGCGGCATCAGGTACTTGCCCTCGCTGAGCATTTGCTCGAATTCGTCTTCCGGCAGCGGGCGGCTGAAGTAGTAGCCCTGCATCTCGTCGCAGCCGTGGCGGCGCAGGTAAGCCAGTTGCGCATCCTTTTCCACGCCCTCGGCGATCACCTGCAGTTTCAGGCTGTGCGCCATGTTGATGATGGCCAGCACGATGGCCGCATCGTCGGGATTGCTGGTCACTTCGCGCACGAACGCGATGTCGATCTTCAGTTTGTCGATCGGGAAGCGCTTCAGGTACGCCAGGCTGGAATAGCCGGTACCGAAATCGTCGATCGAAATCTGGATCCCCAGCGCCTTGAGATTGCGCAGCACGGTGATGGTGTCTTCCGCGTTCGACATCAGCGAGCTTTCGGTCAGTTCGAGTTCCAGCAGTTCGGGCGCGATGTCGTGCACCTTGATCGCATTGAGCACTTCCTGTTCCAGGCCGCCGACGAAAAACTGGATGCCCGACACGTTCACCGACAGGTGCACCGGCCCGATCTTGCTCTTGCCCCACTCGCTGATCTTGCGGCACGCTTCATTCAACACCCAGGTGCCGACCCGCACGATCAGGCCGGTCTCTTCCAGGATCGGGATGAACAGTCCGGGCGAGACCATGCCGTGGCCCGGCCGCTTCCAGCGGATCAGCGCTTCGGCGCCGCTGATGCGGCCCGACCCGATATGCACCTTGGGCTGGTAGAACAGTACGAATTCGCCATTGTCGATGGCGCGCCGCAGCGCATTTTCCAGGTCCAGGCGCGCCAGCGACTGCGCGTTCATCTCCGCCGTAAAGAAGCGGAACGCATCGCGCCCGGCTTCCTTGGCGCGGTACATGGCCGTGTCGGCATACTTGATCAGGGTGTCGGCATCGAGGCCATCGTCCGGATACACGGTGATGCCGATGCTGGCCGTGACGGTCACTTCGTGCCCTTCCAGGTCGAACGGGCGGCGCAGCGTTTCGCGGATCTTGTCGACCACCGCGATGGCCGTCTGCGGGCCTTCGGGCAGCATCAGGATGGCCGCGAATTCGTCGCCGCCGAAGCGCCCGATGGTGTCGCGCACGCGCAGGCAGTCGACCAGGCGGCTGGCGAACTGGCGCAGCAGCTCGTCGCCGATCGGGTGGCCGAGCGTGTCGTTGACGGTCTTGAAGCGGTCGACATCGAGGAACAGCACCCCCACCGCCCAGCGGTGCTCGCCCGCCTGCTCCAGCGCGCGCGTGAGCGAGGAATAGAACTGGCTGCGGTTCGGCAGCCCGGTCAGGGTATCGAAATGGGCCAGTTTCAGCAGGCGCAGTTCGGCTTCCTTGCGCTCGGTGATATCGCGCGCCACCGCCACCAGGATCCAGCTCGAACCGGAACGCAGGGTGCGGCGCTGCACTTCGACCGACAGCGGCGAGCCATCCTTGCGCTGCAACAGCAGTTCGGCCATGGCGCCCGACTGGTCGCCCGAGAGCAGCTTGTCGTACAGGTCCTTGAGGCGCAGCTTGTCGTTTTCATCCTCGCCCGGCAGGGCCGGCGCCGACAGCGCCAGGAAGTCGTCGCGCGCGAAGCCGAGCATGCGGCAGGCGGTGGCGTTGACGTCGACGAAGGCCATGCCGGAACGGTCGATCAGGAAAATCGCGTCGGCGGTGGCATCCATCGCGGTGCGAAAGCGCCGCAAATCCTCATCGAGGCGGATGCGCGCCGTCATGTCGGCGGTCAGCTGGGCATGGTGGCGCTTGATTTCTTCGTACAGCAGCAGGTTTTCGTAAGCGACGGCGATCTGCGCACTGACCGTCACCACCACGCGCTCGTCGACTTCCGAAAAGCCGTCGGCGCCGAGCTTGTCGACCAGGTACAGCCAGCCGTGCACGCGTTCGCGCGCGGCGATCGGCACGCCCACGAAGGAATGCACCGGCGGGTGGTTCTGCGGCAGCCCGATCGTGCGCGGGTCGCCGCCCACGCTATCCATGCGCACCGGGATGCGCTGGTCGAGCAAGGTGGCCAGCACCCCGGCGCGCGGCGTGCTGGCCACCACCCGCGCCTGGCGGTTTTCGCCGCACGAGGAAAAGTAACTCAGTTCGTCGGCGCCTTCATCGAGCACGCCGATGCAGGCATATTTGGACACGCAGACATTCTGCGCCACGCGGCAGCCGATTTCGAGCAGCGCGGTCGGATCGCGTTCGGCCCCCAGCTCGATCCCCAGTTCGATCAGGGCGGTCAGGCGCAGGCTCACCGCCTGCAGGCTGGACAGGGAACTGGAGAGCCGGTCGGTCATCTGCGCCAGGTCGTACGAGGGCTCGGGCATGCCGTGGCTGGCGATGCGCGACAAGACCTGGCTGCTGCTCGACTCGACTTCGACCAGGCATTCGGCCACCGTGTTATCGATCAGGTGCATGCGGTTCGGCTCGGCCTGCGGCACCGAAAACGCGGGCAGCATGGGCGGATCGGTGATCCCGAGCGCTTCGTGCACGGTGCGCAGGATCACGTCCGGGTCCGACGGTTTGGGCAGCACCCAGCGCACCCCGCAGGCTTGCGCCATCTTGTTCGCTTCGCGCTCGCGGTAGGTGGCGGTGTAAAAGATCACCGGCAGCTCGTCCATGGCCGGGTCCTTGCGCAGGCGCATGACGAATTCGTAGCCATCCATGTTCGGCATCAGGATGTCGGAGATGATCAGGTCGGGGCGCTCGGCATACACCATCTTCAAGCCTTCGACCCCGTCGGCGGCCTCGATCAGGCGGTAGCCGCCGTAGCCGAGCAGGGTCATCAGGAATTCGCGGTTGAGCACATGGTCGTCGACGATCAGGATCGTGGCCTGTTCACCGCTGCGCGCTTCGCTGGCGGGCGCGCCGGCCGGCTCGGCATGGCCCTCGGCGGGACTGGCCACCGGTTCGGACGGCGCCAGCAGCGGTAGAAAGCTTTCCAGCTGGGCCACAAAAGTGTCGGGCTCGATCGGTTTGCCGATATAGCCGTCGAAGCCGGCGGCGAGCAAGCGTTCGCGGTCGCCCACCATGGCCAGCGCGGTCACCGCCAGCACCGGAATGGCGGCCAGCGCCGGATCGCCCTTGAGCGCCGCGACCACGCCGTAGCCGTCCAGGCGCGGCAGGTGCACGTCGCAGATGATCAGGTCGGGAATCGCCTCGCGCGCGCTATCGACGCCGCTCACGCCGTCGTACGCCGTCAACGGGGTATAGCCGAATGCCTTCAGCAAATACACCATCAATTCCATATTGGTGGTGTTGTCTTCGATGATGAGGATGCGTGCGGACACTGTTGCGCTCCTGGGTTAAACCGGACTGGTGCAACTGGTGGAATCGCATTCCGGGCTTGTCTGTTGCATCCTGACACATTCCTACGCCGATAGGCAATTGTGCACGACGTTATCAACGGGACAGAGACGCAAGCAGTCGCTATTCGGCGACAAAACCCGCACCGGCGATGTTCCGAAAACAAGAATCTCACCAATACTATCGAGCAAGAAATCGGACTGTCCATGACAATCAACGCTGAATGACTCTATCACGCCTTTTGCCGGGCTTGCTAAAGAATATCCGCCGGTGTGGATAGCTTGGCAATTTCATCCATGAGGCGCGCCAGCACGCGCCCGTTGCGGCACAGCGCCACATGGCCGACGCCGCCGAAAGCGATATTGCGCGCCCCTTCCAGCACGCTGGATGTTTGCGGGGCCACGATGTTGTCGTGGTGGGTATAGAGGGAGGTGATGAGGGCGCGCGTGGCCGCGCTTTCGCTCGCGCCCAGCGCGCGCAGCCAGGCGCTTTCCAGAGCCTCGCCGCCGGCCTGGCGCTGCATCTGGCTGGCGTTCACGCCCACGCCCTTGCCGGCCAGGACGGTGCCGTGGTGCGGCGTACCGATGGTAAATACATGGGCCACGCGCGCGCTGCCGTGCGCGCGCAGGTAGGCGCGCGCCACCAGGCCGCCCATGCTGTGCGCCACGATGATGACGCGCTGCGCGCCGCTCGCTTCGCACAGGGCATCGGCGGCGCGCCGCACCAGCGGCACGAAGTCGTCGATGCCGGCCAGCAGCGGCTCCAGGTCGAGCGAGGCGTGGCTGATGCGGGCCGCGTCGAGATGCCGTGCCAGGTGCGCCCAGTAGCCGCTGTTGCAGCCGTAACCGTGCAACAGCAGCACCGGCGGCGCAGTGCTGCCAGGGTAAATACGCTGGCGCGCCACCGCGTGCACCATGAACCACGACGATTGCAGCATGCTCGCCATGAATTCCTCGGCGAACAGGCGCAGCATGGCGCCGGGGCCGATCCGGAACGGCGCCGGCGTCGGGCTGGCAAAGCGCGCCGTCATGACGAAATTGTTCGCAGTGATCAGCAGGCGCACCAGCAGCACCGCTGCCAGCCCGCAGCCGAGCGCCAGCCAGGGCGAGGCCAGGCCGCCGTAGCGCATCGCCGCCAAGCCGATGGCGCCCGCCGCCGCGGCCTGCACCAGCAGCAGCGAGCGCAGCAGGGCGCGCGTGCTCAGCGCCGCCTTCACGCGACCCGGGGGGCCGGCTTGCCGCTCAGTTCCTGCGCCAGCTCGCTCGCCAGGCGCGCCGTGATGGCATAGATCGACAGCTGCGGATTGGCCCCGATCGAGGTCGGGAACAGCGAACCGTCGTGCACCGACAGGTTGCGCACGCCGTGGTAGCGGCCATTCGCGCCGGCCACCCCGCGCCGCTCGTCGTCGGACATGCTGCAGCCGCCCATCACGTGCGCCGAGACGATGCGCGTGATGTGCTCGCGCATCGGCAGCGCGGCGATGCCTTTTTTGGCGGCCTCCCAGCTGGTATAGCGTGCGGCCAGTTCGTGCACCGGCTGCACGCTGGTGGCGCCGGCCGCGAACTGGATTTCGGCCATCGACAGCATGGCGCGGCGCACGCCATCCCACAGATAATCACCCAGCGGATAATCGAGCAGCGGCGCGCCTTCGCGCGTCAGGCCCACGCTGCCGCCCGGGGCATCGCCATGGAAACCGTCGCGCAGCAGCGCCAGCAAGCCATGCACATGGGGGAACTGGCGCATGGTGTCGGTATGCGCCTGGCCAAAGCCGGCCATGGTGGTCGACAGCAGCAGCGGATGCAGGGGCGGCGCTTCGAGCTTGTAGCCGATCGGCCCGTCGATCGGGCCGGTTTGCAGGAAGTGGTCGGAATAGATGGTTTGCGGGGCGCCGGCGAAGCCGTCCACGCGCTGCGCGAAGATGGCGGCCGAGATCACGGTCGGATGCAGGAAGGTGCGCCTGCCGAGCAGCCCGTGGGGATTGGGCGCGCGTGAGCGCAGCAGCAAGGCCGGCGAATTGATCGCCCCGCCGGCCACGATGAAGTGTTTGGCGCGCAGCGTGACGAGGCGCCCGCTCGCGGCCAGCCCGCTCGCGTCCATCGCTTCGCACACCAGGCTGTCGACCGTGTCGCCCTTGAACACCAGGCGCTGGGCGCGCGCATGCGTGAGCAGGGTGGCGCCGTGGCTGAGCGCCGCCGGGATGGTGGTGACCAGCATCGATTGCTTGGCATTGGTCGGGCAACCCATGCCGCAGTAGCCCAGGTTCCAGCAACCCTTGACGTTGCGCCGGATCGCGCCCGAGGAAATGCCCAGGCGTGCGGCGCCGCGCTTGAGCAGGTCATTGTTTTCGTTGGGCGGGGCTTGCCAGTCGCCCACCGACAGGCGCGCTTCCATCATCGCGAACCAGGGCGCCAGCGCCTCGGTGCTGTAGCTGGCCAGGCCGAAGTTCTTTTGCCAGTACGCCAGGGTCGGGGCCGGGGTGCGAAAGCTCGAGGTCCAGTTGACGGTGGTCGAGCCGCCCACGGTGCGCCCTTGCAGGATGTTGATGGCCTTGTCGCGCGTCTTGCGCGCGGCCGATTCCTGGTACAGCGCCGGATAGGCATCCGCTTCGCGCATCTTGAAGTCTTTCGAGGACTTGAGCGCGCCCTCCTCCACGATGACGACCGTGAGCCCGGCCAGCGCCAGGATCTCGGCGCTGACGCCGCCCCCGGCGCCGCTGCCGATGATGACCACGTCGGCAAGGATGCTGCGGTCGGCCTCGAGGCGGGCGCCATCGATCACTTTCCAGCCGGCCGCCAGGCCGGCTTCGATCGGATCGGGGATGGGACTCATGCCAGTTCCTTGATCGGACCGGGATAGCCGATGCCGGCCCAGCTGGACGGATCGGCATACCAGGAACCGATGATCAGGTCATGCAGCGCGTGGTAGGCGCTTTGCAGCATGCCGATGCGGTGAAAGCGCCAGTCGTGCAGGAACACGCCGACCTGCTCGACGCTGGCGCCGGCCCAGCCGCCCGACACGCCCGCCAGCAAGCGCCGCGCGGGCGCCAGCGAGAGCAGGCCGAACAGGTCCTGGACTTCCTTTTGCGCAGCCAGCGGCAGGCCCAGGATGGCCTGGTGCACGCGCGCGGTGGTGGCCGTCACGGCGGCCAGGCGCGCGCCCGGGTCGGCCGGCAGCGCCCCGGCCAGCATGGCCGGTACGATGGCGTCGATGGCCGCGCGCGCTTCGCCGTCGAGGGCAAAGCGGCCCAGCGGCGAGGGATGGGTATAGCGGTAAATGCCGCCGCCTGCCGCCAGGGTCAGCGCGGCCAGCGCCCCGACCTTGAGGAAGGTTCTGCGTTTGGTCTCCATGTCTTTGTTTTCCATGCTATTTTTTGGGGTAGTGTACGCCAAAGGGGATGGTATAAAATCCAACAAACTAGAGTGAACCGTCTAGACGTTTCTGGTACAAAGCGAATGAATAAAGACAAACTGGCCGCCGAACTCGAACACCATCTGCGCCTGCTGGCGGCCGGGCGCGAGCAGGCGCGCCGCGATCCGGCCCTGCAGGCGGCGCGCACGGCGCTCAAGCGCTACCAGTCGGCCCGCCTGGCCGCCACCCACCCCGACCTGCTGGCCGCGCCCGACACGCGCGAGGCGGCCGCTTTTTTCCTCAACGATATCTATGGCGCGCACGACCTGGAGCGGCGCGAGGCCGACCTGGAACGCGTGGTCCCCAGCCTGCAGCGGCTGTTGCCCTACGAATCGCTGCACACGATCACGGGCGCGATCGCGCTCGACGCCCTGACCGAACAGCTCGATACGGCCATGGCGCGCGTGCTGGGCGCCGACTTCGACGAAAGCGCGTACCTGCTGGCCTACCGCAGCGCCACCGCACCCGAGCAACGCGCGCGCCAGCTCGACCTGGTGCAGCAGCTGGGCGATTCGCTGTGCGCGCTGGTGCGCATTCCCCTGCTTTCGCTGACCTTGTCGGTGATGCGCGGGCCGGCCAGGCTGGCCGGCGTGACCGACCTGCACCAGTTCCTCGAACGCGGTTTCAGTACCTTCAAGAAGATGAAAAAGCCGGCCCACTTCGTCGACACCCTGGTCGGGCGCGAACGGCGCGCCATGGGGCATATTTACAGCGGACGCAGGGAACCCTTCGACGTCTTCTGATCCCGGCCCGCCCCTCCCTGCGCCATCGCGATTGCGTCAAGCCCCGGATCAAGGCCCTTGTTGTTTCCATACAGCGTTTGGTCGTTTGCGGACTGCTCAACTGCCAAATTTGCATTTCCTTAATATATTTACAGCACTGTGATTATTGGGGAGATTTGCACTGGCGATATGGCGTATGTTGGATGGCTCGGTACCCGAAAACAGACCAGCGGCGTGGACGCAGCACGCCTCGAGGGGAAGACGATGCCACACATTCCGGCCGGCCCGAACGATCCGCAAGCCTCTGACGCGCAAGGGGCGACGCGCGCCCCGATGTTCGTCGAAGCGGATCAGCCGGCCATTGGCCTGATGTGTTTCGTGGCGGCCGGCATGGCCATCCCGCAGGCTTGCATTCCAAGAACATCCCCATCGACGCCCGCATTCCTATAGTGATACGCAGTCAGCGTCCCGCTGCCTCCCCGGTGCCGGCACGCCAGTCCCATTCCAACTATCCAGAGAGGGAGAACAGCAATGAAAGCGAGTCAGCCCCTGCACAGTGCGTTCCGGATTCATCCTGCCGTCGGTGTCGCGCGGGTGGGCAATAGCGAGGAATTTGTCATCGCCCCCGAGACCATGGCCGGCGCTCCGATCGCCCCGGGCCAGGTGCTGAGCGGCGGTTTGCCGATCCGGGCTGGCAGCGAGGCCGACCCGGTGCGCAGCGGCGACCTGCGCGATGCGCAAGGCGCCCTGAAGCGCCAGGCCGCGCGCTTTCGCATCTTCCACTACGCCCCCCAGGCCAGCGAGAGCTGGCCGCGCGGCGACGGCACCGAAGTCGCGATCGGCACGCGCATCGAGGGCTTGACGGTGACCGACATCATCTGGACCGTCCACCTGGCCAACAAGAAAGCCAACACCTTTGTGCTCGAAGAGACGCATCTGCCGGGCATCGATGGCTACGAGAAGGGACAGCTGCCGCCGATCCGCAATGCCGCGCTGCCACTCCAGCAAGCGTCGCACTCGACCGACAAGATCGCCATCCTGAACCTGCCGGAACGGGTCCGCAAGCTGACCATCGACCCCGGTCCGCGCACGATCGCGGGCGCGCGCGCCAGTGCCGTGCATTTCGACAAGGCCAGCGTGGCCTCGTATTACGATGCGGCCAGCGCCAGCGTGGTCGCGCTGGCGCGCTATCCGATGTCCTTCCCGGGCGACGCGTTCGCGCGCATGGACAGCCCCGCCGGCCCGATCGATACCCTGGGCAGCCTGCTCACCGACGAGCGCGGCCGCCTGCTGGTGGTCGGCGGCTTCGGGCGCGCCAGCGGCTGGGCGCAAGCGGCTCCCACGCCACTGGACGACGATGTGAATAACGACCAGTGGTTCGACGACACCTCGGACGGCCCGGTAGCGGCCACGCTGGTGTTCGACGACGGCAGCCACGCCGTGGTGCACGGCGCCTGGGTCACCACCACCGATCCGGCCTACGCACCCCAGATCCCGAACATCGTGTCGCTGTGGGACGATGTGTACGACTGCTGGGTGCGCAAGATGGCGCTGGCGCCGGCCATCTTCAACGCCAAGACCGGCACTTACCGGAGCGACTACAAGCCCAGCTTCGACGACCAGCTGGCCCCCATGTTCACCAGCGCGGCGCTGCAGCAATGGACGGTCAACATGAGCGAGCGCGGCATGTCGGCGCACCGCAACCTGGCCACCATCCGCGCCGAGGACGATCCGGCCAGCACCGCCCTGGCCGGGCTGGTCGCGATCTTCCGCAATCCGCTCGATTCCAGCCAAACCGACACCACGCGCATGCCTTTGCACCTGGGCGACGCCAAGAGCGCGATGCTGACCCTGCGCCAGACCCAGTATTTTTTTCTGCAACGCTGGAACCAGGGGCGCGGCAACTATGTCGCCGGCAGCGGCCCGGCGCTGGGGGCCGGCGAGTATCTCGACAAGGCGACCATGGTCAACTGCCTGGGCGGGCGTTTCAGTCCCGGCATCGACCTCACCTTCACCATGCGCGAAGCGGCCATCTACCTGCAACCGTGGGCCAGCTGCGGCGCCGGGCCGTTCCGCATCCGCGCCGCCGCGCTGGACTACGCGGCGATCGCTGCCGGCCCCGGCACCGGCGCGCCCGTGCTGAGCGTCGGCTATGTGCCGCGCCACCGCGAGGCGGACGGGCTCGAGCCGGGCGACCTGTCCAAGTTCATGGCGGTCCCGTGGCACACCGACTATAACTCCTGCGCCACCCACCTGCCCTCGCCCAACCCGGCCGGCAACCGCACCCTGTTCTGGTCGTGGCCGGCGCAACGGCCGGTGGCGGTCTACGCCCTGGCCGACGTGCGCAGTGAAGCGTCCGGCGATATCAATACCCAGGAACCGGACCGGCCGCCACAGGTCGCCGTGCTCGGCGCGCAACGCTGGTCGGTGCGCGGCCCCGGCACCGATTCCGAGCGGCCGGAAAACTGGGGCCGCTACCAGAGCCGGATGGACATCCTCGATCACTGGCACCGTATCGGCGTGGTCATGCAGGCGAGCGCGATCGACGGCAGCGCGCTGGCGCTCGACGATGGCTGGTACCTGGAAGTGGAAAGCAAGCTGGTCGATACTGGACTCACGCCCGTGGTGCCGTTTCCCAACTTTGCCAGCGCGACCGCGCCCAAAGACGCCCGCACGCTCGACGCCCGCAGCCTGTTCCACCAGCTGATGAACGTGGCGGCGCATCCGGAAGTGCTGCCCGACGCGCGCGCCTACGTCGATGCCTGGCTGGCCTGGGCCGAGCTGTTCGCCGCCGATCCGCAGCGCGCCTCGGCGGACTTGCTGGCATTCGACTACAGCGAGGATGCGTTGCGCGAGCGGCTCGACCTGATTTACCAGGAAATGGTGGACGATGCCGCCGCCGTCGATCCGGGCAACAGCGACCAGTATTTCAACACCTATGCCGCGATGGTGACCTACACCATCCAGTGGGCGCCGTTCAACCTGATCGACGGCGCCTGGCTGCGCAACATCGGCCGTACCGGTCCGATCGACGCCGTGCGCGCGCTGCTGTACTCGGTGTCGATGGATGAAATGGGCGATGGCAATGTGTCCATGAACCATTGCAATATCTACCGCGATCTGTGCGCCTCGGTCGGCTATTATCCGCAGCCGATCGACTCGCGCGAGTTCGCCTTCGATCCGATGTTTCTCGACAGCGCCTTCAGCGTACCGGCATTCCAGATGGCCATTTCGCAATTTTCGGAAGATTATTATCCGGAACTGATCGGCATGACCCTGTACCTGGAATGGCAAGTGGTCGACCTGAAGCCGACCCGCGACCTGATGGAATATGTCGGCATCGATCCGCACTTTTATGTCATGCACATCGGCATCGACAACGCCGTCAACGGCCACGGCCAGCGCGCCGCCGAGGCGGTGCGGCTGTATCTGCAAAGCGTGCGCGACCTTGGCGAAGGCGAGCAGGCGGTGCAGCGCGCATGGCGCCGCATCTGGAACGGCTTCGTCGCCTTCGGCAGCATCGGCAGCTTCGGCGCAGACCTGATCAAGCTGGTCACGCAAGCGCCCACCCTGCGCCAGCAAATGCTGTCCATGATCGAGCGCAAGACGACCTTCGGCAGCCGCAACCACCAGAAAAAGATGGTGGGCGGCTGCCGCATCGACGAGTGGTTCGCCGACCCGCCCGGTTTCCTCGACGCGCTGGCGGAACACGGCTGGATCACGCCCGGCGACTGGGCCGGCAGCCGCATGCATGCCTTGATGAATTTCGAGACCGGCCCGATGTACCGCGTGTTCACCGATGACGAAATCACGCTCTGGGCCGATTACACCGCCGCGCTGGCCCATCCCGCGCCGCCGCCGGTCTTGCCGCCGCTCTCGCCCGCCTTCGCGATGGCGGCGCTGGTCGACCAACTGCGCCCGGTGCAGCGCGGTATCGCCGGTCACGTCACCGGCATGATGGCCGACCCGCACGGCGTGATCCATTCGATGGCCTGGTGGTTCGAGCAAAGCACGCGCGACCTGATGGCGGCGCTGGCCTCGCCCGTCAACGGCCTGGTCGTGCCGGGCCGGCCGCAGGACAGCCGCTTTTTCATGAGCCTGATCGCTCCCACCGGCCCCATGGGCTCGGCGTTCAGCCTGCCGGCGGCGGCGCCGAACAGCGGCACTTGCCGCGATGTGGTGCACCGCTGGATCCTGAACCAGTGTCCGCTGCTAAACCCGGCGCCCCTGCGCGTGCGCCTGCACTCGCCGCGCGCCAGGCACGAACGCAATCCGGGCGGGAAGATCATTGGCATGGGAGGCGTGCATTGACTGGCCCGGAGCGCTGCGACGTCGCCGTGCTGGGGGCCGGGCCGGCCGGCTGCGCGACGGCGCTGGCGCTGGCGCGCAACACCGCCTGGCGCATCGGCCTGATCGACCCCGGCGTGGCGCCCGGGCCCAGGGTCGGCGAGACCCTGTTGCCCGACACCCGCCTCGTGCTGGAACAGCTGGGCGTGCTGGACGCGTTCCTGGAGCAAGGCCATGCAAGCTGCCTCGGCAGCTGCTCGGCGTGGGGCAGCGCCATCCTGGGCTTCAATGACTTCCTGCTCAGTCCGAACGCGCTGGGCTGGCATCTGGACCGGCGCCGCTTCGATGCCTTCTTGCTGGACCAGGCCGCCGCCCGCCCGCAGGTGCGCTGCCTGCCGTCCCGCTTCGAGGCGTGCGCGCCGCTCGCCGGCGGCGGTTTCGCGCTGCGGCTGGCGGACCGGCAGGGCGCTGGCGCGGTGCTGGAGGCGCGCATCGTGGTCGACGCCACCGGACAGCGCGCCGCGTTTGCCCGGCGCGCGGGCGCGCGCCAGCTGTACCTGGACCGCCTGATGTTCGCGTATGGCTTTTTCGACACCGGCGCGGCCAGTTCCAGCGCCAGGCTGACCGTGCTGGAAGCGGCGCCATCGGGCTGGTGGTATGCCGCGCAGTTGCCCGATGCGCGCCTGGCGGTGGCCTGCGCCACCGATCCGGACTTGCTGCGCCGCGATGGCCTGGGCGGCGACGACGCCTGGCTGGTGCGGGTGCTCGCCACCGCGCATATCGCCGCCCGCCTCGACGGCTGCCGTTTCCTGCGCGGATCGCTGAGCATACGCCCGGCCATCAGCGGCATGCTCGATGCCGTCGCCGGAGCGCACTGGCTGGCGGTCGGCGATGCCGCCGCGGTGTACGATCCGCTGGCGGCGCAGGGCATCCATAAAGCCTTGTCCGACGGCCTGCGGGCGGCAGCGGCGATCGATGCCGCGCTCGGCGCCGATGGCGTGCTGGCGCCAGGGTATGGCGCCGGTGCGGCCGAGCGCTTCGAGCAGTACCGGACCAACCGCAACTATTTTTATGGACTGGAGCGGCGCTGGGAGCGGGACACGTTCTGGCAGCGCCGCCATGCGCGCACCGAACTGCAGCCGGCGCGACGCCATTGACGCTGGCGCGGCTGGCCTGCCGCGCCGCTCAGCGCGGCAATTTCAGGATATGGCGCGCGATCCCGCGCAGGATATTCACTTCCTCGGTTTCCAGCTGGGTGCGCGAAAACAGGCGTTTCAGGCGCGGCATGAGTTTCTTGGGATTGTCGGCATCGAGAAAATCGATCGCCACCAGGGCTTGTTCCAGGTGCGCATACATGCCGTCGATCTGTTCCAGGCTGGCGGCGTCGCCATGAAAGCCGATCGCGCTGGGCGCTGCTTCGCCGGTCTCGTTCGCCATGCCCGCCACCCGGCACTCGTAGGCCAGCACCTGGGCCGCCTGGGCCAGGTTGAGCGAGGAATAATCGGGATTGGCTGGAATATTGATCAGCACATTGCACTGTTCGACGATCTGGTTGGGCAGGCCGAAGCGCTCGTTACCGAAAATCAGCGCGGCCGACAAGTCGCCCTGCCCCGCCACGTGGCCGGCAAAATCGCGCGGGGTCCACACCGGCGGCGAGAATTCGCGCAGCCGGGCCGACACCGCGGCGGCGAAATTGCAGCCTTCCAGCGCCTCGCCGATGCTGCCGACGATGCGCGCCCCGGCCAGCACATCCTGGGCGCCGCTGGCGAAGGCCACCGCTTCCGGGTCTTGCAAGGCATCGGGAAAGCGCGGATTGACCAGCACCAGGTCGCCGAAGCCCATGGTTTTGATGGCCCGGGCGACGGCGCCGATATTGCCGGCGCGGCTGGTCTCGACCAGGACAAATCGCAGGCGTTTGAAAACAGACGTGTTGATTTCGGGCGTGTTCATTTAAAATAGCGCTATCGCGCAGTAGCGGATCATTAAAAACAGGGCTGACCAGCCCGCGATTTTAACCAGTTCGCCGCCGCACCGCTCTTTAATTCATTCTTGTTCACTACCGTACGCTGCGCCCAAGGGGGCGCCGTGGGCGTTAGCGTTCTTTTAACGGAAGCTCTACATGCACCCAATGCTCAATACGGCGATCAAGGCAGCTCGCCGCGCCGCCACCGTGATCCAGCGCGCGTCTTTCGACGTCGACCGGATCAGTGTTACTGAAAAACAACACAACGATTTCGTCACCGATGTCGACCAGGCGGCCGAACAGGCGATCATCGAAACCTTGCTCAAAGCCTATCCCGACCATGCCATCCTGGCCGAGGAATCGGGTGCATCCGCCAACCTGAACGACGAGAGCGAATTCGCCTGGATCATCGACCCGATCGATGGCACCACCAATTTCATGCACGGCTACCCCAACTATTGCGTTTCGATCGCGCTGGCCCAGCGCGGCATCGTCACGCAAGCCGTGATCTACGACCCCGTGCGCAACGACCTGTACACCGCCAGCAAGGGCGCCGGCGCCTACCTGAACGACAAGCGTATCCGCGTCACCAAGCACGACCGCCTGGCCAACACCCTGCTGTGCTCGGGTCACGCCGCCGGTCCGCGCGCCTTGGCCGAATACATGAAGATGTACGGCGTCGTCGCCGAACGTTGCCAGGCCGTGCGCAGCGCCGGTTCGGCCGCGCTGGAACTGGCCAACGTGGCCGCCGGCCGCAGCGACGGCTTCTACGAAAAAGGCTTGAAAGCCTGGGATATCGCCGCCGGCTCGCTGCTGGTGACGGAAGCGGGCGGCATCGTCGGCGAGTTCAACGGCGAGTCCGCCTACCTGCACAAGGGCGACATCATCGCCGCCAGCCCCAAGGTGTTCGGCCAGATGGTCACGCTGTTGGCGCCTTTCGCGTAAAATACGCCACTAAGCTGTTCAGGAGGTCTAGTCCGGCCTCCACTTTCCCTCCGCCAGGCTTAACAAGCCGCACGTGAAATTTCCACAGCGAAACTGATTTCTGTTAAATTTAGCCTCGCTGTGTATGCTGCAATGTCGGGTGGCACCGTTTCCAGTGCCTTTGCCACCACGATTTTCTAATATTGATTGCCTGCGACTGGCGCTTTCTGCAATGAGCGACGGGCCGATCTCCACCATAAAGTTATCATGTCATTTTCTAAACTCGGCCTGTCCGATGCTATCGTTCGTGCCGTAACCGAACACGGTTACACCGTCCCGACCCCGATCCAGACCCAGGCGATCCCCGCCGTGCTGAACGGCGGCGACCTGCTGGCGGGCGCACAGACGGGCACCGGCAAGACCGCCGGTTTTACCCTGCCGATCCTGAACCGCCTGTCGACCGACGCGGTCGGCGCGGCATTGAGCAGCAAAACCTCGACCCGCTCGGTACGCGCGCTGATCCTGACCCCGACCCGCGAACTGGCGGCCCAGGTCGAGGAAAGCGTGCGCGTGTACGGCAAGTACACCCAGCTCAATTCCGCCGTGATTTTCGGTGGCGTCGGCATCAATCCGCAGATCAAGCAGCTCAAGCACGGCGTCGACATCCTGGTAGCCACCCCGGGCCGCCTGCTGGACCACATGGAACAGCGCACGGTCGACCTGTCGAAGGTCGAAATCCTGATCCTGGACGAAGCCGACCGCATGCTCGACATGGGTTTCATCCGCGACATCAAGAAAGTGCTGGCGGCCCTGCCGGCCAAGCGCCAGAACCTGCTGTTCTCGGCCACCTTCTCGGAAGAGATCAAGGCCCTGGCCGATGGCTTGCTGAACAAGCCGGCCATGATCGAAGTGGCGCGCCGCAATTCGACGGTCGAAGTCATCGCCCAGAAGATCCACCCGGTCGACCGCGACAAGAAGCATCCGATGCTGTCGCACCTGATCAAGTCGAACAAATGGACCCAGGTGCTGGTATTTACCCGCACCAAGCACGGCGCCAACAAGCTGGTCGAACAGCTCGGCGCCGACGGCATCGGCGCCATGGCGATCCACGGCAACAAGAGCCAGTCGGCACGCACCAAGGCCTTGTCGGAATTCAAGGATGGCGCCCTGCAAGTGCTGGTTGCCACCGACATCGCCGCGCGCGGGATCGATATCGACCAGTTGCCGCACGTGGTCAACTACGATCTGCCGAACATTCCTGAAGACTATGTGCACCGCATCGGCCGTACCGGCCGCGCCGGCGCCACCGGCGAAGCCGTGTCGCTGGTCTGCGTGGACGAGCACGACATGCTCAAGGATATCGAGAAGCTGATCAAGCAGACCCTGCCGCGTCAGATTATCGCCGGTTTCGAGCCGGACCCGAACGCGCGCGCACAGCCTGTGCAACTGCGTAGCGGCGCGCCTGGCCATGGCGGCCGCGGTGGCCGTTCCGGTGGCGGCCAGGTGGTCAAGGTCGGCGGCGGCGGTGGCCGTGCTCCGGCCAAGCCACGCAGCGCCGGTGGTGGCGGTGGTGGCGGCGGTGGCGGTGGTGGTACGGCTGGCGCGCGCGGTCCGCGTCCGGCGGCACCGCACCGTTCGGGCGGCCGCGGCCGCTAAGCAGGTCCGGCTCACGCCTTGACGCGTGGCCACCGCTTCGCCCATCCGCAAGGATGGGCGAAATACGTGGCCACGCGTTTTAAAAGCAGATATACTTGCGCACTCAAACATCTATACCGTATTTATAAAGGATAGCGCAATGACCGAATTGCATTCCCACGCCGAACTCTGCCTGCGCATGGCGCGCGCCAACGCGGCCCTGCTGCGCCGCTTCGACAACTCGCTGGGCGGGCATCACGGCATCAGCTTTTCCGACTTCCAGATCCTCAACCACCTGAGCCGCGCGCCGGGCGGACGCCTGCGCCGGGTCGACCTGGCCGAGCGCCTGGGACTGACCGCCTCCGGCATCACGCGCAGCTTGCTGCCGCTGGAGAAAATCGGCCTGGTCACGCGCGAAGCCGACCCGCGCGACGCCCGCGTCGGCTTTGCCGTCATCACCGCGACCGGCAAGGAACTGGCGCTCAACGCCAGCGACGTCGTCGACCTGATCAGCCGGGAAGCGCTGCGCCCCTTTGCGCCGGACCAGCTCGAAGCGATGTCGGCCATCCTGGGCCAGATCGCCGGCATTAACCTGAGCAATAGCTAAGCGCCATGGAGAATCAACAACAAGCAAGCGGCGCCCTGCTGCGCCAGCCGGATTTCCGCTGGATGATGAGCGGCGCCATCATCACCGCCCTGGGTGACCAGTTCACCATGATCGCCCTGCCCTGGCTGGTGCTGGTGAGCACCGGCGACCCGCTCAAGATGGGCCTGGTGATCGCGCTGATGAGCGTGCCGCGCGCGATCTTCATCCTGCTCGGCGGCGCCCTGGTCGACCGCTATTCGCCCAAGTCGATGCTGATGATCAGCAAATACGTCAATACCGTGCTGCTGGCGCTGCTGGCGGCGCTGGTCTTGGCCGGCTACGCCAGCCTGCCGGTGATCAGCGTGCTGGCGCTGGCGATCGGCTTCGCCTCGGCCTTCAGCATCCCGGCCGGCACCTCGATGCTGCCGAACGTGGTGGCACCGGCCCAGCTGGCGCAGGCCAACGGCATCATGATGGGCGTGCGCCAGGTCAGCATGCTGGCCGGACCGCTGCTGGCCGGCCTGCTGATCGCGCTGTTCGGCGATGGCGGCGGCGCGGCGGGCAGCGCGGCCGGCATCGGCGCCGCGTTCGCCATCGACAGCGCCAGCTTTTTGTTGTCGGCCTGGACCCTGTCCAAGGTCAGGCTCCCGCATGCGCAGCCGAAGGCGGCAGCGGAGCCGGTCCTGCGCGCGGTCGGGGCCGGCGTCACCATGGTCTGGCACGACACCGCGCTGCGCACCTGCATGCTGTACTGGGGCTTGTGCGCGTTCGTGGTGGGCGGCACCATGCAGGTGGCGCTGCCGGTCCTGGCCAGCAGCGTGCTGCACGGGGCGTCGGCACTGGGCCTGATCATGGGCGTGCACGGCGCCGGCAGCCTGGCCGGGATGGCGCTCACTGGCGTGCTGGGCAAATTCCGGGTGCGCAATTTCGGCACCACCGTGCTGCTGGTGGACGTGCTGGTCGGCCTGCTCCTCATTCCGCTGGGCCTGGTGGCGGCGAGCTGGCAAGCGGCCGGGCTGATGCTGGTGATCGGCGTGCTCGGTGGATACATGCAGGTGGCCGTGTTCAGCTGGCTGCAGCAGCGCGTGCCGCGCGCCATGCTGGGGCGGGCGATGAGCATCTTCATGTTCATCTTCATGGGCGTGGCGCCGCTGTCTGCCGCACTCACGGGATGGCTGCTGCAATGGGTGTCGCTGGCGCAACTGTTCGGCGGAGCCGGCTTGTTCCTGATGAGTACGGCACTACTGGCCTGGCTGCTCACGCCGATGGGGAGCGTGTCCGACAGCCCGCCGGCGCAAGCCTGAAACGGCTGGCCTAGCATTACCTTCATTTTTACAACACTATAAATAAAAAGAGGCAGACTCAATCGCGCTTACATGCTTTGCGTTATAGTTTTTAGACACGAAATTTAACCGTACTATTATTTTTGTGTCTGATACCTGCGCTATGGAAATTACCGGTTCCACCGTCACACTCCAGCCTGGCATGTACATCCTGCGCCATCCGACCCGGAACGCGGCCGCGCTGAGCATCGCGCGCGCCCCCGGCACTGCCGCCACGCAGGGGACCATGGAGCTGCTCAGCACAGCGGGAACCCACGGCAGCGTGCTGCGCGACGGCGCCGACTGTATCGTACTGCACATCAGCGACGCGCCCGTCACCTTGCTGGTCAGCGCCTTCCTGGAAAACAAACACTCCCCCGTTCCGGCACTGCGTGTCGACCAGATCGCGCTTGACCGCGCGCCCGTGCCGCCCCCCATGCGGGTCCCCGCCGCGCTGTCCACGCCGGCCGGCGCCCACGCCGCGCCGATTCCCATCAGCGCCCAGGGCATGACCCTCATCGGTCACATCGAGCGCAACGGCGACATCATGGCCGCCCCCGGCACCCTGCTCGGCGACCCCGACAGCCTGCTGCGGCTGGAAGGCTTCCAGGTCATGTGGCCCGACCGCCCGCCCGGCGTCGACCTCGCGTACAGCATTGCGGTCGAAGGCGGCGGCGTGCTGCCCATCGTCAAGAGCGGCAAATTCTGCGGCACCCGCAACGAGGCCAGGCGCATCATCGAAGTGAGCTTCGCCCTGATCGGACCGGCCGCCAGCGGCTGGCGCCTGGAGGGAACAGCGCACTTCAGTGGTGGCTACCAGGCGCCGGTGCACTCGGCCGTGCCGCTCAGCGGTCCCTCGGGGCTCGAGCACCTGACCGCGATCACCCTGCAGGCGCACCCCGCCGAGGTGTCGGCCAGCGAGCGCAATCCCTGGCTGGAATCGGCCACCACCAAAGTTTTCAAGGCGACAGCTGCGCAAGGCGAGCGGGTGCAGTCGGTCGACAGAGCTGAAGAGCTTGCTTCATGAACCACGTTTCGTAGCCAGTTACGATCGCGGCGGCACGTCTTAACGACCAGAGGAGAACATCTAATGTATCAACTATCAAACAGTGCGACCACCACGACCCTGATGAACCTGAATTCGACGCTGTTTACGCAGGGAACGATCGACCGCATCCTGGCATTGACAGCCTCGGTCGACAAATCGGTGTCCTTCGATACGGTAACGCCCGATACGAACGGCAAGCTTCCCGTTACCGAGACCACCGAGATACTGCTGGTGGCGTCCTCCGACACCGCCCAGACCACCATCGTCAGCGGCCCCAGCGCGCCGGTCACTATCTTCCAGGGCAAGGGCGGGATCAACGCGCGCTTCGAGGATACGCGCCCGACCGACCTGCCCTACACGGTCACTGAACGGATCGTGGTCGGCAGCACCGGCAACGACAAGTTCGTCATCGCCGACGACCGCAACACCCAGCTGACCCTGGGCACCGGCAATAGCATGGCGTCGAGCATCGGCACCAGCTACGACACCATCGTCGCCGGCCTGGGCAACAGCACCATTGTCGGCGGCACTTCCGGCAATGCGATCGTCCAGCTCAAGGGCAACGCGTCCGACTACAAGGTCACGATCCAGGATGGCCATGCCATCGTCACCAACCTCGGCACGCTCAAGACCACCGACATCAGCAAGATGCAGTTCGTCCAGCTCGACGGCAACCAGGCACTGGTGTTTGCCAACGATGCCAAGGAGGCCAGCGTGAGCACCCTGTACTCGGCCGCGCTGGGACGCTTGCCGGACGCCAAGGGCCTCGAATTCTGGATGGATGCGGTACGCTCCGGCGTTTCCCTGGAAAGCATCGCGCAAGGCTTCCTCGATTCGGCCGAGTACAAGGCCAAGCCGCAACTGACCGATCAGCAATTCCTCGACGGCCTGTACCTGAAAACCTTCAACCGCACGCCCGATGCCGAGGGCCTGGCCTATTGGACCAATGTGCTCGACAGCGGCATCTCGCGCGCCTCGGTGCTGGCCGGCTTCATTTCCGTGGCCGGTAACAGTCTCGATGGCACCGGCAACTATATCGAGCCGGTCGTGGTCGGTACTGTCACCGTCGTTCATAACATTATTTGAACGCGACCGCTGCCGTCCAGGGCACGCCGCCTGCGGCAGCCTGGAGCGCGTCGCGCCTGCGCGAGGATTTCCTGCTCGCGCAGGCGGTCGACGCACTCCAGGACGGCTGGCCGGCCGACGCCCTGCTGGCCGCCGAAGCGGCTTGCCGCCGCCACGCCGAGGCCGCCATTCCGGCGCTGCTGCGCGCCACCATCCTGCAAGCGTCCCGTTCGGCCTTGAGCAGCGCGGCCTGGTACCACGCCTGGCGCCGCGATCCGCAAGATGCACGGCTCCAGGATTTACTGGTCCAGGATTGGCTCGCCCACGGCGCCAGCGCCCGCATCGCGGCACTGGCGCCGGCGCTGCTGCCGGCCCGCTGCCGCGCCGCCAGCCACGCCAGTTTGCTGCCCAGCCTGCGCCAAGCCGCCTGCCTGCCGGCCGGGGCCTGCTGGCGCGCCGGCTCCGCCATCGAAGGCATGCTGTTCGAGGCGCACGCGGCCGCGCCTGCCCAGCTCTGCCTGCGCGACGAACTGAGCCAGCAAAACTATGACGTGCGCCTGCCGCCGGGCGCGCCCGGCGCGCACTTTTCCTTCATCCCGCCGCACCCGGACGGGGTCTGGTCGCTGGCCCTGGCCGGCGCCACCGCCGCCCTGCCCGGCTCACCCCTGGTGTTTGCCGTGCCGCGCGCAGCGTCCGCCGCAGCCGCCGCGCCGCCCGCCACCACCGCGCTGGGCGTGCTCATTCCAGTCTACAGCGGCCTGGCGCAAGTGCAGGCCTGCATCGCCAGCGTCCTGGCCAGCCTGCCCGCCAACCGCGCCGGCGCCACCGTCCTGGTGATCGACGACGCCAGCCCCGAGCCGGCGCTGGCGGCCTGGCTCGACACACAATGTGCCGCCGGACGGATCGGCCTGCTGCGCAACCGCTACAACCTGGGTTTCGTGGAAAGCGTCAACTGCGGCCTGCGCCAGTTGCCGGGCCACGATGTGCTCCTGCTCAATGCCGACACCCTGGTCCACGGCGACTGGCTGGACCGCCTGCGCGCCGCCCTCTACCGGGCCGACGATATCGCGGCCGTGGCCCCGTGGTCGAATAATGGCGAAATCAGCAGCTTTCCCAGCATCGCCAGGGCCGCCCCGGCACCGGACGCGGCCGGCCTGGCCCGCCTCGACGATCAGGCCAGTGCCCTGCACCGCGCCGGCGCCTGCGCCGACGTCGACGTGCCGGCCTGCTGCGGCTTCGCCATGCTGATGCGCGCCAGCGTGCTCGCCGCGATCGGCGGACTGGACGGCAACGCCATCGAACGCGGCTATGGCGAGGAAGTCGACTGGTGCCTGCGCGCGGCCGCCGCCGGCTACCGCCACCGGATCGCCACCGGCGTCTATGTGGCGCATGCCGGCGGGGTCTCGTTCGGCGACGAAAAACACTTGCGGGTGCGCCAGAACCGCGCCGTGCTGATGGCGCGCTATCCGCACTACTACAGCGTCTACCAGCGCTTCCTGCAAGACGATCCGCTGGCCGCCGCGCGCGCCTGCCTGGCCGCCGCGCTGCCGCCCGCGGCGGCTGCCATCGAGGCGCCGCCCGCGCCGCTGCCGCCGTCGCTGGCCTCTTCCTGCACCCGCATCGCGGTCCTCGGCCACTGCGCCGCGGGAGCGCTGGCGGCTGGCGTGCTGGCCCTGGCGCGCCTGGTCGCCGCGCGCACCGACCTGGCCCTGCGCCTGCTGGTGATCGGCGAAGTCAGCGAAACGCTGTGGCGCACCGGCGTGGTCGACGTGGTCGCGCCCGCCAGCGGGGCAAGCTTGCTCAGCGACAGCGACTTGATCGGCCTGAGCGGCTGCATCGTGCTGCTCGCCGCCGACCCGGCCCAGGCCCGCATCGCCATCGCCACCGAGCGCCTGGACCCTGGCTTCGATGCCGGCAGCTGGTTTTCCGCCTTGCTCGCGCGGGCCCACGTGGCCCCGCGCGCGGCCCTGGCGCCTCTCCATTTTGCCAACCCGGGCAGCACGGGGGCGCGATCATAGCGCAGCCGGGCGACAGCGGCGTCGCGCGCCGCCTGTCCGACGACGGCGCCGCCGCGCGCCCGCGCCAGCTGCTGCACGTCGGCTGCGGCGCGCGCGGCAACCGCGACTTGCCGGCCTGCCTGCGCGGCCCCGCCTGGCGCGAAATCCGGCTCGACATCGACCCCGCGGTCGAACCGGACATCGTGGCCAGCATCAGCGACCTGCACATGGTGGCCGACGCCAGCATCGATGCCATTTTTTCCTCGCACAACCTGGAGCACCTGGACGCCTTCGCGGTGCCGCGCGCCCTGGCCGAATTCCACCGCGTGCTGCGCGCGGACGGCTACGCCCTGATCACCCTGCCCGACCTGCGCGCCATCGCCCTGCACATCGCCGCCGACCAGCTCGACGCGCCGCTGTACCAGTCGCCCGCCGGTCCGATCAGGCCGCTGGACATGCTGTTCGGCCACCAGGGGGCGCTGGCCGCCGGCCACCAGCACATGGCGCACCGCACCGGCTTTACCGCCAGCACCCTGGGGCGCAGCCTGCTGGCGGCCGGCTTCCACGAGGTGCGCGTGCACGAAGGCCGGCACTGGGACTTGTGGGCCCTGGCCAGCATGCCCGCCACCGGCGCCGCCGTGTGGGACGAGCTGGCGCAGGTGATGCAATGAAGATCCTGTTCATCCATCAGAATTTCCCGGCCCAGTTCCTGCACCTGGCGGGCGACCTGGCGCGGCGCGGGCATCAGGTGGTGGCGCTGTGCCGCAACGCGCGCGCCGCGCCCGACGGGGTCACGCTGCGTCCCTACCAGCTGCTGCGCCCGGCGATGCCCGAGATCCATCCGCTGCTGGCCGAACAGGAAAGCCAGGTGCGCCACGCCGAAGCCTGCGCCGCCGCCGCCATGCAGCTGCAGCGCGAAGGCTTCACGCCCGAGATCGTGCTGGCCCATCCGGGCTGGGGCGAGGCGCTGTTCATCAAGGATGTGTTCCCGGACGCCAAACTGCTGATGTATTGCGAATACTATTACGCGCTCGAAGGCCAGGATGTCGGCTTCGATCCCGGGCTGCCCCCGCTCAGCATGCCCGAGCGCTGGCGCCTGCGCTTGCGCAACAGCACCAATCTGCTGAGCATGGAACTGGCCGACGCCGCCATCGCGCCCACCCGCTGGCAGCGCGACACCTATCCGGCCTGGGCGCGCGACAAGATCAGCGTCATTCATGACGGCATCGACAGCGAGCGGCTGCGCTTCAACCCGCAGGCGCGCCTGGCCTTGCCGGGCGTGGCCAGAACGTTCGCGCCGGGCGCTGAAGTGATCAGCTTCGTGGCGCGCAACCTGGAACCGATGCGCGGCTTCGATGTGTTCATGCGCGCGCTGCCGGACGTGCTGCGCCGCCGTCCGGACGCGCACGCGATCGTGGTCGGCGGGGACGAGGTCGGCTACGGCTATCCCGCTCCGGGCGGGCGCAGCTGGAAAGAGCACATGCTGGCCGAGGTCGGCGCGCAGCTGGACCTGTCGCGCGTGCATTTCGCCGGCCAGCTGGCGCCCGGCGAATACCTCGACCTGCTCAGCATCAGCCGCGTGCACGCCTACTGGAGCGCGCCCTTCGTGCTGTCCTGGTCGTTCCTGGAGGCGGCCCTGAGCGGCGTGCCGGTGCTGGCCTCGGCCACCGCGCCGGTGCTCGAATTCGCCGCCGCCCTGGGCGTCGCCTGCGTGCCGTTTTTCGATGCCGCCGCCTGGGCCGATGCCATCGCCCTGCGCTGCGCGGCCGGCGCCCAGCCGCGCCAGGCGCCGCCGCCGCTGCCGGAACTGGTGCTGGAGACCTGCCTGGCGCGCCAGCGCCAGTGGCTGGCCGCGGCGCTGGCGACATGAAACCCCGTTTTTCTTACCGCACCTGGAGAACGCATGGACCTGCATGACAATGCCCCTGAGAGCCACGCCGACGCCGCGCTCGGCGCCGCGGACGACGCCCCTGCGCGCCTGATTCGCGGGCGCATCGAGCGCGTCGACGCCTCCGGCGTGAGCGGCTGGTGCGTCGACCTCAATTGCCCGCAAGAGCAGCTGGCGCTCGAATTTCGCGCCGGCGGCAGGCCGGTCGGCTTTACCACCTGCGGCGTGTGGCGCGACGACCTGGTTGCCGAGGGCATCGACCCGCGCTGCATCGGCTTTCACTGGCCGCTGCCGCGCCACCTGCCGCAGCTGGCGCTCGACACGCTCGAAGCCTGGGTCTTCGAAACCCCGGTCCGGCTCGAGCGCGCGCCGGAGCACGGCGCGCACCTGGCGCGCGCAGCAGCGCCGGCCGGCGCCGCGCGCCACGCGCTTGCCATCGTCATCGAGCGGGTCGAGTCGTGCGGCATCGCAGGGGTGCTGCGCGGCGCCGATCCGGCGTGCGCCGTGGCGCTCGAACTGCATGCCGACGGCGTGCTGGTGGCCACCAGCACGGCCAGCGCGCCCAGCCACGCCTTCGTGCTGGCGCTGCCGGACCTGCTGTTCGACGGCCAGCCGCACCGGCTGCTGGTGCGCGCGCCCGAACTCGAGGCCGAACTGGCCCTGACGCCGGCGCAAAGCCTGTTCCAGGCCTACCAGGGCGGCAGCTGGCACACCCGCAACGGCATCCTGTACGGCTGGATCGATCCGCAGCGCTTGCCCGGCGGCGCGGCCGAACTGCGGGTCGACGACGGCGCCCGCAGCCTGGGCAAGATGCCGGTCGACGCCGCGACACTGGTCAACGGCGCCTTCAGCTTCAAGTTCGAGATGCCGTTCAGCGTCTACGATGGTGCCCGCCACGAAATCGCCATCAACCTGGAAGGCACGCGCTACCGCCTGTGCACCCAGGGCGGCGCGCTCTCGCTGGCCTGGTGCAACAGCGTGATCGGCCGGGTCGACCTGGTCGACACCAACGGCATCTGCGGCTGGGCGCTCGACACCACCGACAGCGGCGCGGTCCTGACGGTCGGCCTGTACCAGGGCGAGCAATTGCTGGCCCAGACCACGACCCAGATGGCGCGCAGCGATGTCAACAAGCTGTTCAAGTGCGAAGGCCGGCATGGCTTCGAGCTGCTGTTCCCGGCCGCGCTGTACGACCGCCAGGCGCGCCAGATCGCGGTGCGCGTGAACGGCATGCCGCTCAATGTGCGCATCGAACACGACGTGCCGCTGCTGCTCAGCGAGCAGCAGCTGGCCCAGATCGCGCCCGCCGAGCGCTACCAGGGCTATGTCGAGCAGCTCACCACCGGCGCCATCATGGGCTGGGCCTGGGACCGCAAGAACCCCGCGCTGCCGGTGCATGTGGCGGTCTACGTGGATGACCAATTGCTGGATGTGGTACAGGCCAACCGCTTCAATGCCCGCCTGCGCGCCGACAACCGCCACGGCCATCATGTGTTCCTGCTCAAGTTCCCCACGCGCCTGATGAATGGCAGCAAGCGCCGCATCCGCGCCGTGATCGTCGAAGGCAATCTCGAGATCAAGCAAAACGACGATACCCTGCTATTCCCCCTGGTCGACCATGGCGGACTCCAGATCCGGCCCCTGCCGGACGGCCACTATACCCATAGCGTGCCGCCCCGGCTGTGGCAAGGCGGGCGTCCGCGCGTCCCGGCCGTCGCCGCCGAATCGGCCGCGCCGCTGATCTCCATCATCGTGCTGAACTGGAACGGCGCCACCATCCTGCGCGACTACCTGGACTCGATGCTGCGCATCGACTGGCTGCATTCCTACGAACTGCTGCTGGT
The DNA here is from genome assembly GCF_030348125.1 of Massilia sp. DJPM01. Classification (NCBI taxonomy): domain Bacteria; kingdom Pseudomonadati; phylum Pseudomonadota; class Betaproteobacteria; order Burkholderiales; family Oxalobacteraceae; genus Massilia; species Massilia sp. DJPM01. The sequence continues at coordinate 60,139 of NZ_JAQOZV010000018.1, read as the reverse complement.
CGACCATGGCTCGACCGACGCCAGCCTGCAGGTGGCGGCCGAGTACGCCGCGCGCCTGCCCTTGCGGGTGCTGGCGCGCGGCGTGAATTTTTCATTTTCGGCATCCAACAATTACGCCGCGGCGCAGGCGCGCGGACGCTACCTGGTGTTCGCCAACAACGACCTGGTCATGCTGCACGACTGCCTCGCGCCCATGCGCGCCCACCTCGACGACGAGCGGGTCGGCGCGGTCGGCCTGAAACTGCTCGAGCCGCTCGTCAACGGCGCCGACGCGTGGCGCTTCATCACCCATCACCAGGGCGTGCAGTTCAAGACCGACAGCCTGCCCGGCAAGGGCGGGCGCTACTACGCACCGATGGAAGTGGGCGAGCAGCCGCACGCCGACCTGGCCGGGTGCTACGACCTGCCGGTGGCCACCGGCGCGCTGCTGATGTGCCGCAGCGAGGATTTCCACGCCGTCGGCGGTTTCCACGAAGGCTATGTGTACGGCATGGAAGACGTGGACCTGTGCCTGGCGCTGCGCCTCAAGCTCGGCAAGGCGATCTTGTGCGATACCGCCGCGCTGGCGCTGCACAACCGCAGCGCCACGCGCGACGCCAAGATCCTGGCCGGCAGCCAGCAGAAAGTGTACTCGGCCAAGGTGCACGCCAACAACCGCAGGCTGTATATCGAGCGCTACGGGCGCGACCTGACCCGCACCATCCTGCGTGCCCTGGTCGAGGGCGACAGCATGTGGCGGCCGGCGCCGCTGCGCGTGACCATCGCCGTCACCGCCACCGACATCAGCACCGCGGCCGGCGACTTTTTCACCGCGCTCGAATTCGGCGAAGCCCTGCACCGCCTGTACGGCTGGGAGGTGATGTTCGTCAACAACCAGGTACACCAGCTGCCCGGCACCGACGTGGTCATCGCCATGCGCCACGATTACGCCATCGACAAGATCAGCGAAGCCAATCCCGGCCTGGTGACGGTGGCCTGGGTGCGCAACCGGGTCGACCAATGGCTGGGCGCGCCGCAGTTCCAGGCTTACCAGCTGATCTTCGCCTCCTCGCACAAGGCGATCGAGCACATCAAGGCCGCCACCGGCATCGAGGCCACCCTGCTGCCGATCGCCGCCAACGCGGCGCGCTTCCGGCCCATGCCGGCCGCTGCCGAACACGCCAGCGACGTCACCTTCACCGGCAGCTATTGGGGGGCCGAGCGCGAAGCGATCGGCTTGCAGGACCTGGCGCGCGAACCCTACCGCTTCGCCATCTACGGCCACGGCTGGCAAGACCGGCCCGACTGGAAAGCGAACTGGCGCGGCGCCGTACCCTACGCCGCCCTGCCGCAGATCTACAACTCGGCCAAGATCGTGCTCGACGATTCGCACCCGGTCACGCGCGAATGGCACTCGCTCAATTCGCGCGTGTTCGACGCCATCGCCAGCGGCAAGCTGGTGCTGACCAATTGCAGCGGCGGCGCGGCCGAACTGTTTCCGGACCTGCTGCCCAGTTTCGAGACCGACCAGCAATTGCAAGCCTTGCTGCGCCACTTCCTGCGCCACGACGACGAGCGCGAAGCGCTGGCCGCCAGGCTGCAGCGCGAGGTGCTCGAGAAGCATACCTACGACCAGCGCGCCGCCACCTTCCGCCAGCGCCTGCGCGGCTTGCTCGAGCAGTCGCTGCGCTTTGCCATCAAGATCGGGGTGCCGTCCATGAAGGAGCGCGAACAATGGGGCGACTACCATTTCGCGCTCGGCATCAAGCGCGCCCTGGAACGGCGCGGCCACGTGGCGCGCATCGATATCCTGCCCGACTGGTACGGCGGCCTGTGCGCGTCCGACGAGGTGGTGATCGTGCTGCGCGGCCTGTCCCAGTACCAGCCGCAGCCGACCACGATCAACCTGGCCTGGCTGATCAGCCATCCGGACGAGGTGACGGTGACCGAGCTGCAGCAGTATCACCACGTGTTCGTAGCCTCGGACAGCTTCGCGGCCTGGCTGGGCGAGCGCATGGGCGACCAGGTCAGCCCGCTGCTGCAATGCACCGATCCGGAGCTGTTCTACCCGGAGCGCGATGCCGACCTGGAGGTGCCGGAAGTCATTTTCGTCGGCAATTCGCGCGGGCAGTTGCGTGAAGTCGTGCAGTATGCGCTGGCCGGCGGGGTCGACTTCAAGGTGTATGGCGGCCTGTGGGAAGGCATCCTGCCGCCGCACCAGGTGCCCCAGACCTATATCGCCAACGCGCGCCTGCGGCATTACTATTCGGCGGCCAGGGTGGTGCTCAACGACCACTGGGGCGACATGCGCAGCCAGGGCTTTTTGTCGAACCGCCTGTTCGATGCCGGCGCCTGCGGCGCCGCCATCGTCACCGACGAGATGCAAGCGTGCCGCGCCCTGTTCGGCGATGCGCTACATTACTACAGCACGCCGCAAAACCTGGCCAGCGAAGTGGCCAAAGTGCGGCGCGCCAGGTCCAGGCCGGACAAGGCGGGCCAGCGCTTGCGCGAACTGATCGTGAACCATCATACGTTCCAGCACCGGGTCGACGCCATCCTGCAAGTGCTCGCACGCCTGTCGCCGCAGTTGGCGGCCGGCGCGCAGGCCGGCGCCGCCGCGGTAGTCCATCCATCCACCGGAGTCGAGGCATGAGCGCAGTCCTTTCCCAGATCCCCCCACCGCAGTTGCGCTTCATGGGCGAGAGCGACGCCAGCTTCATGCCGGTGGCCGAGCAATTGAGCGCCACCGTGCTGGAACAGGTGGGCGGGCGCGCTGTCGACCTGCTCGACATCGGCTGCGGCTACGGGCGCCTGGCGTACGGGCTGCGCCAGGCCGGCTTTGGCGGCAGCTACCGCGGCTTCGACATCCTGCGCGAGCATGTCGAGTGGCTCAAGGAACACTTCGCCGCGCCCGGCGATGGCGCGCGCTTCGGCTTCGACTTTGTCAACGTCCACAATGCCCGCTACAACCCGGGCGGCCTGCCCCTGGCCGACGTCGCCCTGCCCTACGCCGACAACAGCTTCGATTGCGTGACCGCGTTTTCCGTATTCACCCACATGGAAGAGGATGACGTGCGCACCTACCTGCGCCGCATTCATCCGCTGGTGCGCGAGAACGGACTCTGGATCGCCACCTTTTTCTCGCTGCCCGACGGCTTTTCGCTGGCCACGCAAAACCCGCAGATGCGCTACCGCCTCAGCGAGCAGGTGTCCGAGCACGCCTTCATCCACAATCCGGCCGAACCGCTGCATGTGATCGCCTACAAGGAAGCGTTCCTGCGCACCCTGTTCGCGCAGGAAGGCTGGGAGCCTGTGGCGCACAAGGGCGGCAGCTGGCTGGGCGACCCGGCCAAGGGCGAGTTCCAGGACCGCTTCGCGCTGCGCAAGCGCGCCGCGCCGGTGGCGCTGGCGGCGCCCCAGCCGGAGATCGCAGCGGCCCCGCCCAGCTGCAATATCTGCGGCAACCAGGCCTTCGTGCCCGGCCCGTCCGGGCGCCTGGCCAGCAGCGGCGCCGCCCCTTGCTGCGCACGCTGCGGGGCGCTGGAACGGCATCGCGTGGTGCGCCAGATCTTCCTGGGCATGCCGATCGGCTATCTCGACTGGCGCCGCGGCCTGCAGCTCAGCCCCGACCCGGCCCAGCATCCGGCCTGGTACCGCAGCTACGAAGTGTCGGTGTATGGGGGCTCCGGCAGCCTCGACATCCAGGCCATCGCGCGGCCCGACGACAGCTACGACTTCATCACGCTCAGTCATGTGCTCGAATGCATTGCCGACGACCTGGCCGCGTTCGACGAACTGCAGCGCGTGCTGGCGCCGCGCGGCCTGCTGCATATCGGCTTCGGCGGCGCCCAGGGACGCGCGCTGAGCGAGGACTTCGAGGCCGACATCGACCAGTACGGCAACCGCCACCGCTACGGGCGCGATGTGTACCAGCGCTTCGGCTGCGCCGCCAAGGGCATGGGCATGCTGGCGGTGCAAGGGACCGATCCCGCCACCGGCGTGCAGGACGTGGCCTGGCTGTTCGTCAACCACGGGCCCGACGTGGCCCTGCTGCGCGGCTTCCTGCTGGCCTGGGACCCGGAGCTGGTCATCCTGGAGCAGGCCCTGCCATGAACCGCGACGCCACGCCCGTGTGCCGCGAGCCCGGCGCGCAGTGCAATCTGTGCGGCGCCGCCATGCCCGACCCGGCCGGCGCCGGCGCGGACCTGGCGCAGCCGGCCTGCCCCGCCTGCGCCAGCAGCGCGCCCCAGCGCGTCATGCGGCGGGTGTTCCAGGCGCTGCCGGCCGGCTTGCTGGCGTGGCGCAGGCACGCGCTGGAAACGGGCCGGCACGGGGTCGATCCGGCCTGGTTCGGCGCAGCGGCGGCGGACGACGCCATGGCCGACTTCATGGCCGTCGAGCGCGACGCGCAGGGCGAGGCCATCGCCGCCGCGCTGGGGCGCCTGACGGCGCGCGGCGTGCTGTATGTGAGCGGCGCCGCCCAGGGCGCCGGCGGCAGTGCCCAGGACTTGCTGGAATCGATGACGGCCTTGCTGGCCACCCAGGGCTTGCCCTGCTCGGTGATCGCCATCGACGCCGCCGACCCCGGCGGCGGCGCGCGCCTGCCGGTCTGGCTGCTGCTGCGCGAGGCGGCGCAGGCCGAACGCTGGCACCAACACCTGGCGGCCTGGCCCGGGGCCGCGCCGATGGCGGCCGGGCCGGTGCCGGACCAGTTCGCGCCGCTGCGGGAAGAACTCACCTACTGGCAGGCCACGCGCTCCGAATGTGCCTTCTGGTGGCGCGACGACGACCTGGTCGACGACAGCGCCGCGCTGCGCCGCCTGGCCGCGCTGTCGCAGCGCCACCAGGCGCCGGTGCTGATGGCGGTGATCCCGGCCCAGGCCGATGCCGCGCTGGCGCAGGTAACGGCCGATGCCATGCCGACCCTGGTCTATTGCCAGCACGGCTGGGACCATGTGAACCATGAAGCGCCCGGCCAGCCCAGCAGCGAATTCGGCCCCGGGCGCGATCCGCAAGCGGCCGAGGCCGACCTGATGCAGGGAGCGGGCCGCCTGCGCGCCCTGTTCGGCGAGCGCTTCCTGGCGGTCATGGTGCCGCCCTGGAACACCCTGGCGCCGGCGCTGGCGGCGCGCCTGCCGGCGCTCGGCCTGCATGGCTTGTCGCAGTATCTGTTCCAGCCGCGCGGCACTGCGGTCGACGGCCTGGTGCGGGTCGACACCCACCTCGACATCGTCGACTGGAGCGCCGGGGCCGGGGTGCGCGAGCCCGGGGCGCTGGTCGAGCGCCTGGTATCGATCCTGCAATTGCGCCGCGCCGGCCAGTTGGGCGAGCCGCTCGGCATCCTCACCCACCACCGCGTGATGGCCGACGGCAGCTGGCGCTTCCTCGAGCAACTGCTGGCCCTGACGGCCGAATTTTCCTGCGTGCGCTGGCTCGACCCGCGCGCCGTGTTCGGCGCCGCAGCCAGCGAAGGAGCGCCATGCGCTGCCTGATCGTCGGCACGGCCAAGAGCGGCACCACGGCGCTGCTGTACGCGGTGGCGCAAGCGATGGGCGGCGACCCCGTGGTGCACATGGAAGACCGTATCAGTGCGCTGCAAGTGTTGCCCGAACACACGGCCGTGAAACTGATTTTCGAGCACGAGAGCGGCCCCGCCATCAGCGCCTTCGGCGCCGGCTTCGACAAGCGCATCCTGCTGGTGCGCGATCCGCGCGATAACCTGATCAGCCGGCTGCTGTACATGGTCGCCAACAACCGGGCCATGCTGGGCGACCAGCCCTGCCTGCGGGTGTTCTGCCAGCTCTTGCAGCGCAAGCAGCAGGTACCGGCCTCGGTATCGCTGCAGCAATTTCCCCCCATGGGCAAGCCCTCGGAATTCCTGGCCTCGTCCTGCGCCCAGATCCAGGCCCTGGCCGCGTTCGCCGCCGGCGCCGGCGCCGACTGGCATATCCTGCGCTACGAAGACCTGGTGGCAGGCCGCCTCGAGGCCCTCGCGGCCTACCTGGGGCTGGCCGTGCAGGCCGGCGCCAGGGTCGACCCGCAGTACCAGCGGGTGGCGCGCACCAAGGGCGCGGGCGACTGGCGCCACTGGTTCAGCGGCGCCGACGTGGCGCTGCTCAGGCCGCTGCTGGCGCCCATGATGGCGGCGCTGGGCTACGCCGACGACTGGCAGCTCGCCCCCGAGCAGCACATCACGCCCGAGCACAGCTGGATGTACTTCGAGCGCCTGGTGCGCGAACGGCGCCAGCACTTCGGCCTGGCGCCGCTGGCGCTGCCGGGGCCCGACCAGCTCCAACCCGGCGCCGTGGTGCGCCTGTCCAAGGGCGACATCATCAACCGCCTGATCCGCCAGTGCGGCTTCAAGTCCTTTTTGGAGTACAACACGTTCGACGGCGTCAGCTTTTACGGCGACATCGTGTGCGACAGCAAGGCCATCGCTTACCAGCCGGAAAACCTGCACTTCGACGCCATGCGCGCGCGCCACCTGCTGCGGGTCACGGCCGGGGCCGACCTGGGCCAGCTGCTGCCCCTGGCAGCGCTGCTGGAGCGCCATGCCGGCCAGCGCTTCGACATCATCTTCTACGATCCGACCCACGAACGGCCCGAGGTCGACCTGAGCTTGCGCGCGCTGTGCGCGCTGCTCACTCCCGGCGGCGTGCTGGTGGTGCACGACTGCAATCCGGAACGCGAAGAACTGACCGTGGTCAAGCGCCGCCACGGCGCCTGGGTCGGCGAAACCTACAAGGCCTTCGCCCTGCTGCGCCAGCATAACCGCGCCAGCACGGTGACCGTGTCCGAGGATTACGGCGTCGGCCTGGTGTGGAACAAGGATCTGGTGCTCGATTACCCGATCGGGGCCGATATCAGCTATGCCCAGTTCGCGGCCCGGCGCGAAGCCTACAATGGCTTGATCAGTTACCAGCAATTCCTGGAACGCAGCGAGCGCGGCGATCTGCCCACCCTGTTCGCCCAGCCGGCGGCGGCGGCGCCGCTGCGCTTCCAGCCCAGGCCGGCGCCACCGGCCAGCCTTGAATGCCAGTTATTCTGGCGCAGGCCGGGCGCCGATTTTTCGGAGGATGACGCGCTCACCCTGGCCCTGCCCGCCGATGGCAGCGTGCAGGCGCTGCACTTCACCTTGCCGCCAGGCGCGGCGCCCGTCGAGCGCCTGCGCTTCGACATGGCCGACGCCGTCGTGGCGGTGCGCATCGAGGCCATCGAGCTGCGCAATCCGGCCGACGCGCTGATGTGGACCTGGGATCCGGCCGCGCATGCGGGCCAGGACTGGCGCAATGTGCGCTTCCACGACACGGGTGCCGAGGGCCTGTTCCAGCTCGCCACCAGCGCCGATCCGCAGTTTTATCCGGCCCTGCCGGCGACCATCCTGGGCCAGCTCGGGCCGGGCTGGCAAGTGCTGGTGGTGATGGCCGCGCAGCCGCCTCTGGTCAGCGCGCTGCTGGCGGCGCTGGCCGGCGCGCCGCCGCGCCAGCGCGATGCCACGCGGGCCTGCGCATGAAAGCCATCCTCGTCATCGGCCACAGCCACATGAATGCCCTGCGCGCCGTGCCGGAGGCGCAGCAGGCCTGCGACTTCATGTCCTTCACCGAGGCCGGGGGCGCCTACCAGCAGCGCGATCCGGCCGAGTTCAAGGCCCTGGCGGCGGGCCCGGCCGACACGGTGGTGTTCATGATGGGCGGCGAAGCCCATATCACCCTGGGCATGCTCAATCCGCCCGAACCCTTCGATTTCTATCTTCCCGAACACACCGGCCTGCCGATGAACCCGGCGGCGCGCCTGCTGCCGGTGGACCTGGTACGCCTGCTCCTGACGCGCCACCTGAAGCCGGACCTCGCCTATCTGGGCCAGCTGAGCGCCGTGTTCAAGGGCCGCCGCCAGCTGCACATCGAGTCGCCGCCGCCGCTGCCAAGCGCGTATATCGAGCGGCATCCGTCCGGATTCGCCGAGCGGGTGCGCGAACGCGGCGTGGCCCCGGTCGCCTTTCGCCACAAGTTCTGGCTCCTGCATTCGGCCATCCTGCGCGACCATTGCAGCGCGCTGGGGATCACTTTCGTCGCACGCCCGGCGGGCACCCAGGACGCCGATGGCTGCCTGGCCACGCCTTACCTGCGCGCAGACCCCACCCATGCGAACGAGGCCTATGGCGCCCTGCTGCTCGCGCAAATCCTCAGCCTGCGCGAAGGCGCGCCATCCCCATGAAAAACACGCCCTACCAAGCCCTGCCCGAGCACTGCTTCTGGCAACGCGCCGTGGCCGGCGTGGCGCGCGAGCAGGTCGATGCGCTGGTGACGGCGCCATTCATGATCGCGCCCGGCGAGCGCATCGTCACCGCCGGCAGCTGTTTCGCGCAACACATCGGACGCCACCTGCGCGCCGCCGGCCTGTCGGTCCTGCAAACCGAAGCGGCCCACGACTGGCTGCACGAAAGCGAGGCGGCCAGCTATGGCTACGGCATCTACAGCGCGCGCTACGGCAATATCTACACCGCGCGCCAGTTGCTGCAGCTATTCCAGCGCGCCCATGGACAGTTCCAGCCCGCCGAGCGGCTGTGGGAGCAAGGCGCGCGCTGCATCGATCCGTTCCGCCCGCGCATCCAGCCCGACGGCTTCGCCACGCGCGAGGAATTCGAGGCCGACCAGCGCCAGCACTTTGGCGCCGTGCGCAGCGCCTTCGCCCAGCTGGACGTGCTCATTTTCACCCTCGGCCTGACCCAGGCGTGGGAAGCGATCGACGACGGCGCCGTGTTCCCGCTCTGCCCCGGCGTGGCGGGCGGCAGCTTCGATGCGCTGCGCCACCGGACCCACAACTTCAGCGTGGCCGAGGTGACCGGCGACATGCTGGCCTTGATCGACCTGCTGCGCGCCGTCAATCCCGGCGCGCGCCTGATCCTGACGCTGTCGCCGGTGCCGCTGGCGGCCGGCGCCGCCGCGGACGAGCACGTGTTAACTGCCAACACCTGGTCGAAATCGGTCTTGCGGGTCGCTTGCGCCGAGATCGTGGCCAGGTGCGAGCGGGTCGCCTACATGCCGTCGTACGAACTGATCACCGGGGCGCATGCGCGCGGCGCCTATTTCGCGGACGATCTGCGCAGCGTGACTGAGGCCGGGGTCAGCCATGTCATGCGGGTGTTTTTCCGCCATTTTATCGGCACCGCCGGCGCACCCGTGGCGCCAGCCGCCCCGGCCGCAGCCGGCGACCTGGAACAGATGGCGCAACTGGTCGCGCTCAATTGCGACGAAGATGCACTCAAGCTGGGCCCTGCGGCGCCCTTGCTCGCGCCGCTGTGCAATCTGTGCGGCGGCGCGGCGTTCGGGCCGGGGCCGGGCGGGCGTCTCGGCAAAGACCAGCTCGGCCCGCACTGCCTGGCCTGCGGTTCGCTGGAGCGGCAGCGGGTCGCCGCGCAGGTGCTGCTTGAACTGGGCCGCGAGCAGCTGGCCGGGCGCCGCGCCCTGCTGGTGGGGACGGAACGGGGCGCCGATGCGCGCTGGTTCGGCCACTGCGATGTGGCGCAGGCGAGCGCGCCCGGGGTGCTGCCGGCGGCCCTGGCCGACTATGCCGACGCCAGCTACGACCTGATCGTGCTGGTGCACGTGCTGGAATACCTCGACGACGACCGCGCCGGCTTCGACCAGCTGCGGCGCCTGCTCTCGCCCACGGGCGTGATGCTGGTGTGCTTCGTCGATCCGCGCGGGCGTCCGTGGACCAGCCTGCATGTGGGCGTGGCCGGCAGCGCGCGCCGCTGGTACGGGCGCGATCTGGCCCAGCACTTTCGCTGCAAGCCGAAAAAACTCAGCGTGACCATGCACGAAGTCGCCGATCCCGGCACCGGCGCGGTGCTGCCGGTGCACCTGTTTGCCGCCGCCACGTCCCCGAAAGCGCCACCCCCATGCTGACACCGGAACAACTGGCCACCACCAAAGACTACATCCTGCGCCGGACCAAGGGTCTGGACCAGGCCCTGCTGCCGCTGGGCGACCCGGCCGGCAAGGACGTGCTGGTCTTTGGCTGCGGCCTGGGCAACGAAATCCTGTGGTGCGCGCGGCGCCAGGCGCGCTCGGCGCTCGGCATCGATCTTGGCAAACCCAGGCAGGAAGCGCTGAACGCCGTCATGGCCGACGAGGGGTATGCCGACTTCCCTTACGCCGTCCATGAGTGCAATGTGCACGACCTGGCGCTCGACCATCCGGGCCGCTACGACCTGATCGTCTCGAACGGCGTGTTCGAACATGTCTCGGACCTCAAGGGCGTGCTCAACGCCATGCGCACCCTGCTGCGCCCGGGCGGGCGGATCGCCATCTATGCCGACGGGCTGTGGTTCTCGGCGATCGGCGGGCATCTGGGCAAATACAACTGGGAGCATTTGTGGATGACGCCCCAGGCCATCAAGGAACAGTTCCCCGAGCGCTGGCACGCCTACATGAATAACCTGAACCGCATGACCGCAGTCGATTTCCTGCAGGCGCTGCGCGATGTCGGCGCCCTGGTGCTGCAATTGCATGCGCGCAGCGATCCCTATCTGCCCAAGCTGGCGCCGCTGATGGCGCTGATCCAGGCGCGCCAGCAAGTCTCGCCGACCGATCTGTCGATCACCTCGATCGGCTGCGAGCTGTGCTTCCTGGAGCATCTCTGAACGCCGGCTTGCGGTACCGGCGGCTTTTCCATCACATCGTGATGCCACTTCCACGCGCAACGGACACGCAATGATACTAGTCACCGGTGGGGCCGGATTTATCGGATCGAATTTCATTCTCGACTGGCTGGCGCACAGCGACGAGGCCATCGTCAATCTCGACCAGCTCACGTATGCGGGCAACCTGAACAACCTGGCCGCGCTCAGGGGCGATCCGCGCCACCTGTTCGTGCGCGGCGCTATCGGCGACCAGTCCCTGCTGGCAGCCTTGCTGGCCCGGCACCGCCCGCGCGCGCTGGTCCATTTTGCCGCCGAAAGCCATGTCGACCGCTCGATCGCGGCCCCTGGCCAGTTCATCGCCACCAATATCGGCGGCACCTTCGCGCTGCTGGAAGCGGCGCGCGCCTACTGGCACTGCCTGCCGGAACCGGAGCGCGCCGGGTTCCGCTTCCTGCATGTGTCCACCGATGAAGTGTATGGTTCGCTCGCGCCGGACGAGGCGGCATTCACCGAGCGTTCGGCGTATGCGCCGAACAGCCCGTATGCTGCCTCCAAGGCCGCTTCCGACCATCTGGTGCGGGCCAGCTTTCACACCTATGGCTTGCCGACCCTGACCAGCAATTGCTCGAACAATTACGGCCCGTACCAGTTCCCCGAAAAGCTGATCCCGCTGATGATCGCCACGGCGCTGGCCGGGCGCGCGCTGCCGGTGTACGGCGACGGCATGCAGGTACGCGACTGGCTGTACGTGGGCGACCATTGCGCGGCGCTGCGGCGCATCCTGGCGGCCGGTCGTCCTGGAGAGGTTTATAACGTGGGAGGAGAGAACGAAATGACCAATATCGACGTGGTGCGCACCCTGTGCGACTTGCTCGACGTGGCGGCGCCGGCGCGCGCCAGTTATCGCCAGCAGATTACCCATGTGGCCGACCGCGCCGGCCACGACCGCCGCTACGCGGTTGACGCCGGCAAGCTGCGGCGCGAACTGGGCTGGACGCCGGCCGAGCATTTCGCCAGCGGCATTGCGCGCACCGTGCACTGGTATCTGGCGCAGCGCGCCTGGGCCGACGAGATCGCCTCAGGCGCCTACCGCGACGCCCACTGGCCCGCCGGCGGTGCCGCATGATGGCCGCGCTGGCACGCAAGGGGATCATCCTGGCGGGCGGCTCCGGCTCGCGCCTGTATCCGGTCACCACCAGCACTTCCAAGCAATTGCTGCCGGTGTACGACAAGCCGATGATCTATTATCCGCTCACCACCCTGATGCTGGCGGGGATCCGCGATATCCTGATTATCTCGACCCCGCAGGACACCCCGCGTTTTCACGACTTGCTGGGCGATGGCAGTGCATGGGGCATCAACCTGCGCTACGCGGTGCAGCCGTCGCCGGATGGCCTGGCGCAAGCGTTCATTATCGGGCGCGCGTTTGTCGGCCAGCACCCGTCGGCGCTGATCCTGGGCGACAACATCTATTATGGCCACGAACTCGATGCCAAATTGGCCAAGGCGCATGCCCACGGCCACGGCGCCACCGTGTTCGCGTACCACGTGCTCGACCCGGAACGCTATGGCGTGGTCGAATTCGGCCCGGACCAGAACGCGCTGTCGATCGAGGAAAAGCCGGCCCGGCCGAAATCGCATTACGCCGTCACCGGCCTGTATTTTTACGACAAGCAGGTGTGCGATATCGCCGCCGCGATCACGCCATCGGCGCGCGGCGAGCTTGAAATCACCGACGTCAACCGCGCTTACCTGGCGGCCGGCCAGTTGCGCGTGGAAGTGATGGGACGCGGCATGGCATGGCTCGACACGGGTACCCATGAATCCTTGCTGGAAGCCTCGCAATTCATCGCCACCATCGAAAAACGCCAGGGCCTGAAGGTCGCGGTGCCGGAAGAAGTGGCCTATCGCAAGGGGTATATCGATGCCGATGCGCTCGCAGCACTGGCCCGGCCGATCAAGGACAATGCCTACGGCCGCTATTTGCTGCACGTCTTGCACGAACAGGTGTTCTGAGGGCGGCCAGGCATGCAGATCGTGCGCGCCGCTGCCCGGCCGGACCGGCGGGCGGCGCGCGCCAATCCGGGTTAGCATGAGGCCTTGCCAACTTGCCGCTCCCGCGATGCCCAAATTCTGCGCCAACCTCAGCCTGATGTTTACCGAAGTGAGCTTCCTCGACCGTTTCGGCGCCGCCCGCGCCAACGGCTTCGATGGCGTCGAGTTCCTGTTCCCGTATGCGTTCGACGCGCACCAGATCGGCGAGCGCCTGGCGCGCCACGGCCTGCAACTGGTGCTGCACAACCTGCCCGCGGGCGACTGGGAGGCCGGCGAGCGCGGCCTGGCCTGCGATCCGGGCCGCATCGGCCAGTTCCAGGACAGCGTGGCGCTGGCCCGCGATTACGCCATCGCGCTCGGCGTGGGCCGCCTGCACTGCCTGGCTGGCAAGCTGCCTCCCGCCGTTACCCGCGAACGCGCGCACGATACCTACATCGCCAACCTGCGCTTCGCCGCCGCCCAGCTGGCCGCGCACGGCATCGACCTCTTGATCGAACCGATCAACACGCTCGACATGCCCGGCTACTTCCTCACCGGGAGCGCCCAGGCCGCCGCCGTGATCGCGGAATGCGGCGCGCCGAATCTGTTCATGCAGTACGACATTTATCACATGCAGCGCATGGAAGGCGAGCTGGCCAATACCCTGCGCGCCCGCCTGCCCCTGATCCGCCACATCCAGGCAGCCGACAATCCCGGACGCCACGAACCGGGCACGGGCGAAATCAATTACCGCTACCTGTTCGCCCTGCTCGACGAACTCGGCTATGACGGCTGGGTCGGCTGCGAATACCATCCGCGCGGCGGCACCGTCGCCGGCCTGGATTGGCGTGGCGCATTATCCTAATCCATGGCAAAATAGACAAGATGATCAAATGCAAACTTCGCCTGTGGAAACATGAGCGCAGTTTGACTTTAAGCAAACTGTATTGACATCATCGGCGCAAGAATGGGCACTTCTGGCAAGCCCTTCCGTGCCCGCCTGAAAGGACTTTATGAACTCGCTTCGCACCTTGAGTACCTCCGCCCTCCTTGCCGCCAGCCTGTTGCTGGGCGGCTGCGTCAGCAACCGGGTCAACCTGGAAGAGGTGCGCGAATTCGCCAACGCCTCGGCCCGGCTGGGCGCCTACACCGAACTGTCCACGCACTACCGCGACACCTATCTGCGCGAGCAAGCCTACCTGCCGCCCGCGGCCGACAAGGTGGCCAGGGATAACGATACCAGGCGGCAAGCCGCCTACAACGATTTCGTGACCATCCAGAAAGCCGTGGTGCTGTACATGGAGACCCTGGCCGCGCTGGCCGGCCAGGCGCGCTACGACTTCACGCCCCAGCTCAGCACCATGGGCAGCGGCCTGTCCGGGCTGGCCAAGACCACCCTGGGCCAGAAGCAGGTGAGCGCTTACACCGGCCTGACGCGCCTGCTGACGCGCGCCGTCACCTCGCACTTGCAGAAAGAAAGCGTGGAAACCATGGTGCGCGAAGGCGACGCCGATGTGCGCGTGCTGCTCGACGCGATGATCAGCCTGACCGAGGTGTACGCGGCGGCCAACGAGAATGAAAAGAAAACCGTGCTCGGCTTTTTCGAAGTGGCCCTGCCGCTGGCCGACCGGCCCCAGGACCGCTTGCTGTACACCCTGGCGCGCGCCCATGTGCAGGGCAAGACCAGCGAGTACCGCCTGATCGACCGGCGCTTCGAGCTGGCGCGCGAGGGCTTGTCCAAGGTCGCGCTCGGTCACCAGAAGCTGCGCGAGAACCTCGCCACGATCTCCTCGTCCGAGATGCGCCATGCGCTGTACGAGTACGTGCGCGACCTGAACATGATCCGTGTCGGCCTGGCGGCCCACTAAACCGAACCGAGGTGTGCCATGAACACAAACAAGACAGATCACGACGGCCTGGCCAGCGTGGAAGACATCATGGCGCTGGCCGCGCACTTGTCGGCCTGCGCCGGCGCCATGCATGAGCGCGCGCTGGTCGCCATCCGCACCCCGCCCGACGCCCAACTGAGCCAGGAAGAACGCGACCATGCCTTCGCCCTGCTCGACGAGGAACTGGTGCTGCGCCAGCACGTCCATGCGCTCTACCTGGACGCCGCCCGCGCCACGGTCAAGGGCCTGGGCCAGCCGCAGGAACACGTGCTCAAGCTGACCGCCGACGCGGCCGAAAAAATCCGCAAGATCGCGGTCATCGCCAACGTCACCGGACTGGTGGCGGCGCTGGTCGGGCTGGCCGGCGCGGCGGCCAGCGGCGTGCCCGGCACGGTCTCGCTCGCGCTCAAGGATGTGCGCGAGCGCTTCAAGGCGATCAAGGCCCAGTAAACCCGTACGCGTTCGTGCGCGGCTATCCAGCGCCGCGCGAACGCGCTACACTCGGCATCAGCGCCTCCACCCGGAGTGACGCGGCCTTGCCAACATTTACTTTCCCGAGCGTCATCATGAACGGACTGGAAGCAGGACAGCTCGCGCTCCTCAAAGCCGTCCTCGAACAGCACCTGGCCGAGCTGGCGCGCCACGACGAGGCCGAGCTGCTGTCCGGTCCGCGCGACCTGGCGGTGCAAGAGGTCGAAACCTCGCCCGCCGACAAGGCCACCGTGCGCCTGCTCAACGACCTGGCGCTGGAAGCGGCCGGCCACCACGTGGCGCAACTGCGCACCTTGCGCCAGGCGCTGGCGCGCATCGACGAGGGCAGCTATGGCGAGTGCGAGGAATGCGGCAATCCGATCGGCTTTTCGCGCCTGCAGGCGCGCCCGGAAGCGCGGCTCTGCATTGCCTGCCAGACCCGCGCCGAGAAACGCTGACGCGCATTGAGCGCGCCGGCGCCTTCAGCTCATGTGCTGGCCGCCATTGATGGCGATGTTGGCGCCCGTCACGAAGGCGGCCTCGTCCGACGACAGATAGGCCACCAGGCCCGCCACTTCTTCCGGTTCGCCCAGCCTGCCGACAGGAATTTGCGGCAGGATGCGGCCCGTCATCACCTCGTCCGGCACCGCCATGACCATCCTGGTGCGCAGGTAGCCCGGCGAGACGGTGTTGACGGTCACGCCGTGGCGCGCCATTTCCAGCGCCAGCGCCTTGGTGAAACCGTGCATGGCGGCCTTGGCGGCGGCATAATTGGTCTGGCCGAACGCGCCCTTTTGCCCGTTGACCGAAGAAATATTGATGATCCGTCCGCCTCCCTGGGCGATCATCGGCTCGATCGCCTGCTTGGACAGGTTGAACACACTGTCGAGATTGGTGCGCATGACCTCGACCCAGTCGTCGTGCTGCATCTTGGCCAGGCTGCGGTCGCGCGTGATGCCGGCGTTATTGACCAGCACATCCAGGCGCCCCTGTTCGGACAAGAGCTTTTGCACCATCCATTCGCTGTCGGCAAAATCGCCCACATCGACCTTGTACGCCGTGAAGCGATAGCCTTCATCGCGCTGCGCCGCCAGCCAGCCCTCGGGCGAACTGTTGTGCGGCGAATAGGTCGCCGCCACGCGGAAGCCGGCGCGCTGCAAGCGCTGGCAAATCGCCGTCCCCAAACCTCCCATGCCCCCGGTTACAAGTGCTACTTTTTTGATTTCCATCATGCTTTCCTGTCATCGTGGTGAAGTCCGAAGCCAAGTCTAGGGTGCTTACCGTGCGCAACATTGAGCAATATCAAAGCTTGGGGAAAGATGGTTTAAGATGATGCATATCCCCTCCATCGAAACAGGAGCACGCATGGCTTATCAGACCGTCCTCGTCCACGTGGACGACAGTCCGTCCGCGTCCGCCCGCATCGGCGTGGCGATCGCGCTGGCCAGCAGTTGCGGCGGCCACCTGACGGGCGTGGCCCCGACCGGGGTCGCGCGCACCCTGCTGCCCACCCTGCCGCCCGGCCAGAGCGACCCCACCCTGTCGCTGCATCTTGGTTTCCTGCGCGAGCAGGCCCAGGCGGCGCTGGCCGGCTTCACGCGGCGCTGCGAAGCGGCCGCCCTGGCCTCGCACGAGGCGCATGTGATCGACGATGACGCCGGCGCCGGCCTGTGCCTGCATGGACGGGTGGCCGACGTGATCGTGCTCAGCCAGTCCGACCCGGACCACGGCGGCACGCGCCTGCTGGCCGACTTGCCGGCGTATGTGGTGCTGCACGCCGGCAAACCGGTGTTGATGGTGCCGTTCGCGGGCGAGCGCGCCAGCGTCGGGCAGCGCGTGCTGGTGTCGTGGGATGCCAGCCGCGAAGCCGCGTGCGCGCTGCAACTGGCGCTGCCGCTGCTGCGCCAGGCCGGCACGGTCGAGCTGGCGGTGTTCGATACCGGTCCGGGCAGCCAGACCGTGGCCGACGCGCGCGCGGCCGATCCGCGTCCCTGGCTGGCCCGGCATGGCATCGACGCCCAGTTCGCGCTGCACGCGCTGGCGCACAAGCGCCAGCCGGTGGGCGAGGCCTTGCTGGCGCTGGCGGCCCAAAAGAATGCCGACTTGCTGGTGATGGGCGCCTATGGCCACTCGCGCATGCGCGAAACCATGCTGGGCGGCGTCACGCGCACCTTGCTCGAATCGATGAGCATGCCGGTGCTGATGGCGCACTAAGCCAGGTCAGTGCCAGTCGAGTTCGCGGATGCGCGAGACCTGGCGGCGCGCCATGAGCGACCACAATTGCTGCGCCAGGTTCAGGTCGGCGCTCATGCTGCGCGGCGGCGCCAGCGCCAGTTCGCAATCGCGGTCGGACCATTCCTCGAAACGGATGGCGCCCCCGCGGCTCACTTCGATCACATACATCAAGCCATCGTCGTAGCCGAAGCGCAGGGCCGCGCTGGCCGCTTCGGGAGCGCTTGCCGGCGGACCTTTGCCCTTGGCTCCCGCCTTGGGCTTGCGCAGCGGCGCGTACAGTTCGGCCAGCGCGGCCGTCAACTGCGCCTCGGTGGGCGCGGCGATGTCGCGTCCGTCCATGCTCGTCAGGGTGAGCCAGGCTTGAGTCATGGTCGCGTCCTCCCGTCGGCACGCAGCCACCGGCGCGAATGCGCTGGCTGGACTGGTACATGGATGCACTATGTAAAGAGCATAATACCCAAAAACCAGGGCTTGGGAAGCGCTATCTGAACGCTGTTGCAAGCGCCATGAAACGGACGCGCGCCGCCGGGCACAAAGGCCGGGCGGCGCGTCCATGCCACGTCGATACCGGACACAGCGGGAACGACAATGCGGACGCCGCAAGCGGGAGCCGCAAGCGGGCGCCGCAAGCGGGAGCCGCAAGCGGGCGCCGCAAGCGGACGCCGCTTACTGCACCAGCACCAGCACCGGCAGGCTGAGCGGATCGAAATCGGTCCAGTCGCCCCCTTCGATGGTGCCCTGGGCGCGCTCGATATGGTGCGAACCGAGCCCGCGCAGCACCTCGATGGCGCGCGCTTCCTGGCCGGGCTGGTCGGCCGCCACGGCGATCAGCATGCCGGACTTGCGCGGTTCGTAGCGGTTGGCATTGCTGCCCTCTTCCTGTTCGCCGGCTTCCTTCATTTTCGATAGGCTGAACAGCGAACCGACGTGCGCGCCCACCAGGCCGCCCACGATCGGGCCGGCCGGACCGGTGACGAAGGCGGTCGCCGCGCCCACCGCCACGCCGACCGCGCCGCCGGCGGCCGCGCCTTCCAGCACGCCTTGCGGGGTTTCCTTGGCGCCCGGCGATTGCATATGGTCGCCGCCGATGGCGGTCTGGTCATGCTGGCCCGGCTGGTTCAGGAAAAACGCCGAAATGCGCTCGTCGGGAAACCCGGCGCGCACCAGTTCGCGGCGCGCGTGATCGATCTCGTCCTGGAGTTGAAAATGACCTGCAACGATGGTAGACATGCTGATTTCTCCTGCATTGATGATGGCGCCAGCATGCCCCGCCTGCCCCGTTTGCTCTGTACGCAAACGCACCTAAGGCCGCGCTGCAACAAAAAGAAATCTTTCCCTCCCGTGTAGTAAATATTTCTCCGTATAATATAAATTGACGGTAAGACGGCGCGCGCCGTCCGCCCGGCAAGGCCCAGCACGCTCGCTATCTTTATTGAAAGACGCTGATGGAATTGGACACCGCGCATCCCTTACGATCGAGTCCCGCCGCTGCCGCGGTGCTGTCCGCCTGCAGCAATGGCGTGCTGCTGGTCGATGCCGGCATCAGCACCTTTCCCATCCTCGACGTCAACCCCGCCTTTTGCGCGCTCACCGGCCGCACGCCGGAACAATTGATCGGCAGCAGCGCGATCCTGCTTGGCGACGCCACCTTCAGCGCGGCGCTGGCGGCGGTGGCCGGGGGCGAGGCCAGCGCCTCGCTGCTGCTGCGCGTGGGCGGCGCCGGCGGCAGCGCCCCCTGGTGCCAGTGGACCATCAGCGCGGTGCCGGGCGCGGACCAAGGCCAGGCTCCGCGCCAGCTGGTGTGCATCGCCGACAATGTCAACGAACTGCACGAACAGCAAGCCCTGCTCGCCCACCTGTCCACCCACGACGTGCTCACCGGCCTGGCCAACCGCAGCCTGTTCAACGAACGCCTGCAGCTGGCCATGGGGCGCGCCCGCCAGCGCGGGGATGGGCTGGCGGTCCTGTGCCTGGCGCTGGACGGCTTCAACCTGGTCAACGAAAGCCTGGGCTACGTGGCCGGCGACCAGCTGCTCATCAGCGTGGCCATGCGCATCCAGGCCTGCATGCGGCCCCAGGACAGCTTGTCGCGCCATGGCGGCAACGAATTCGTGCTGGTCCTCGGCGAAGTCGACAGTACCGCGCAGGTGCAGGCCGTGTGCGAGCACATCGTGCGCGTGATCGGCGCGCCCTTCCCCGTGATCGGCCAGAGCCTGCACGCCGGCTGCAGCATCGGCATCGCGCGCTATCCGCACGACGCGGACGATGGCGTGACCCTGCTGCGCTACGCCGACATGGCGCTGTCGCACGCGCGCAGCCTGGGCGGCAACCAGTTGCAGTTTTTCGCGCCCGAGATGAACCAGCGCACCGCCGAGCGGGCCCAGATGGAAGCGGCGCTGCGCATCGCCCTGATCGAAGGCCAGCTGCAACTGCAATACCAGCCGGTGGCCGACCTGCAGCACGGCACTATCTGCGCGCTGGAGGCGCTGGTGCGCTGGCAGCACCCGGTGATGGGCCTGATTCCCGCCGGGCGCTTCATCCCGCTGGCCGAGGCGGCCGGCCTGACCACCGCGCTCGGCTACTGGAGCCTGCGCCGCGCGGTCGAGGACATGGCGTCCTGGCGCGCGGCCGGCCTGGCGCCGGTGCGGGTGGCGATCAATATCTCGCCCAAGCAATTCCGCGACACCGCCCTGCCCCAGGTGGTGGCCGACGTACTGGCGCAGTCGGGCGTTGAACCGAGCCAGCTGTCGCTCGAAATCACCGAGACCGCCCTGATGCAGGACCCGGTCGCCAGCGACGCCACCCTGGCCCAGCTCAAGGCGCTGGGGATCGGCCTGACCCTGGACGACTTCGGCACCGGTTATTCCTCGCTCAACCACCTCAAGCGCTTCCCGCTCGACCTGGTCAAGATCGATTGCGGCCTGACCGGCAATATCGTCACCGGCACCGACGACGCCGCCCTGGTCAAGACCATCATCTCGATGGCGCACCACCTCGGCATCGAAGTGGCGGCCGAGGGGGTGGAAACGGAAGCCCAGTGCGACTTTCTGCGGCGCAATATGTGCGACCAGATCCAGGGCTATTTCCTGGCCAAGCCGTGCGACCGCGAGGAGGTGGCCGCGATGCTGGCCGCGCGCCATGCCCTCCCGTCCCACCTGCTGCGCATCCAGAAACAGGCGCGCACCCTGCTGCTGGTGGACGACGAGCAAAACATCGTCTCGGCCCTGAAGCGCCTGCTGCGGCGCGATGGCTACCAGATCCTGTCGGCCAACAGCGGCCAGGAAGGGCTAGCCGTGCTGGCCGCCAACGCGGTCGACGTGATCGTCTCGGACCAGCGCATGCCGGGCATGATCGGCGCCGACTTCCTGCGCGCGGCCAAGGGCTTGTATCCGGACACGATCCGCATCATGCTGTCCGGTTACACCGAACTGCAATCGGTGACCGACGCCGTCAACGAGGGCGCGATCTTCAAATTCCTCACCAAGCCCTGGGACGACGAGCAGTTGCGCACCCACATCGCGGAAGCGTTCCGGCTCAAGGAAATCGCCGACGACAATGAACGCCTGAACCTGCAGCTGCGCACCGCCAACCACGAACTGGCGGCGGCCAACCGGCGCATGGAAGACTTGTTGCGCCAGAAACAGCAGCAGATCACGCGCGATGAAATCAGCCTGAACGTGGCGCGCGAACTGCTGCAATTCGTGCCGCTGGCGGTGATCGGGCTGGACGACGATGGCATGGTGGCGTTCGTGAACGCCGCTGCCGAGCGCATGTTCCGCCAGAATGGTGCCATACTCGGCAATGAGGCGGAGATCGTCCTGCCCGAACTGTTTCCCGACGGCCTGGCCCCCAGCGGCAGCCACCAGGTCGATATCAATGGACGCTGCTACCAGGTGGTGGCGCACCCCATGGGCGCGAATTCGCAGTCGCGCGGCAGCCTGATCACGATTAGCATTTGCGAGGAAACCGAATGACCCCCGCCTGTGACACCATCGATATCGACAACGCCAGCGAAGGCATGGTACTGGCCCAGGATTTGCGCGACGCCGGCGGCGGCGTGCTGCTGCCGGCCGGCGCCACCCTCAGTGCCTCCTCGCTGGCCTCGCTGCGGCGGCGCGGCATCGAACGGGTGCAGGTGGTGGCCGCCGAAGCGCCGCTCGACGAGGCTGCCGTGCGCGCCGAACGCGAGCGCCGCTACGCGCGCCTGAAACACCTGTTCCGGCGCTGCCTGACCGGTTCGCCCGCCAACGCCAGCGCGGTGTTGTACGAGCGCCTGCTGGCTTACCGCGGGAGCTGCTGATGATTGCCTCGATCGACGACGTCGTCAAACGCATCCGCGACCTGCCCTCGCTTTCGACAGTGGTGGTGGAACTGCTCTCGACCATGGACCAGGAAGATATCGATGTGCACGTCCTGGGCGGCAAGATCGCGCTCGACCAGTCGCTCACGGCCAAGACCCTGCGCCTGGCGAACTCCTCGTTCTACGGCATGTCGTCCAAGGTCACCACCATCCACCAGGCCATTTCGGTGCTCGGTTTTCACAGCATCCGCACCCTGGTGACGGCGTGCGCGGTGACCGGCAGCTTTCCGCCCGACGCCAGCGGCGGGATCAATTTGCAGGCCTTCTGGCGCCACTCGGTGGCCACGGCGGTGTGCGCCAAGCTGCTGGCGGTACACCTGAAGCTCAATGCCGACACGGCGTTTACGGCCGGCCTGCTGCACGATATCGGCACCCTGGTGCTGGCCACCCGCTTTCCCGCCGAGTACAGCGCCATGCTGGCTTACCGCAAGGAGCACGATTGCTACATCATCGAGGCCGAGCGTGCCGTGATCGGGGTCGACCATGCGATGGCCGGCGCCGCCCTGGCCGCCTACTGGAAATTCCCGGCCGCGATGCAGGAATCGGTGGCCAGCCACCATCACCTCGACGCCGCCGGCACGCCCACCCTGCCGCTGCTGATCCACGCCGCCAATGTGTTTGCGCACGCGCTCGACCTGTCCGGCGAAGAAGACGACCTGGTGCCGCCGCTGTCCCAGGCGCTGTGGATGAGCCTGGCGCTGAGCGAAGCCGACTGTGCCAAACTGTTCCGCGATGCCGAGTCGACCTTTGTCGACATGTGCAAGATTCTCGTCAGCTAGCGCGACGCATGCCATGGAGGCCAACCGAATGCCGAACCGCGACTACCCGCACCAGACCAGCCTGCCCAGTGCCGATGACGGGAGCAGCGGCATCGTCCTGTCCGAGCTGCTCGACGGCCACCCGGTGGCCACCTTCGTGATCGACCATGAGCACACCATCACGCACTGGAACAAGGCGTGCGAACACTTGCTCGGCTGGAGCACCGAAGCGATTATAGGCACGCGCAACCACGGCGTGGCGTTTTACGCGCACGAGCGGCAAATGCTGTCGGACATGATCGTCTCGGGCGACGGCACCGGCCTGGCCGCGCACCGCCAGTCGGCCCTGATTCCCGGCGCCTACGAAACCGAAGGCTTTTTCGAAAACCTGGGGGTGGGCGGCCACTGGCTCCACTTCACCGCCGCGCCCTTGCGCGACGCCTCCGGCCAGGTGGTCGGCGCGATCGAAACCATGCGCGACGTGACCGAGCGGCGGGTCGCCGAAAACG
Source organism: Massilia sp. DJPM01 (assembly GCF_030348125.1). Lineage (NCBI taxonomy): Bacteria > Pseudomonadati > Pseudomonadota > Betaproteobacteria > Burkholderiales > Oxalobacteraceae > Massilia > Massilia sp. DJPM01. Next base: position 37,259 of record NZ_JAQOZV010000018.1, on the reverse strand, counting down.
CCCTGCGCCGGGCCCACGACAACCTCGAACACCTGATCGAGAAACGCACCGCCCAATTGGCCGAAGCGAACGAGCGGCTGGAGGACGACTTGCGCCAGCGCCAGATCGCCGACGCCGAACTGCGCGCCAAGCACCTGGCCCTGACCGAATTGAACGCCAAGCTGTCGATGGCCCAGGAACAGCTGGTGCAATCGGAAAAACTGGCCTCGATCGGGCAACTGGCGGCCGGCGTGGCGCACGAGATCAATAATCCGATCGGCTACATCTTTTCCAATTTCGGTACCCTGCAAAGCTACCTCGACCAGCTGTTCGACATGCTGCATGTGTACCAGGAGGCAGAAGCCGAAGCAAGCCCGGCGACGGCGGCACGGCTGGCGGCGATGCGCAAGACGCTCGACCTCGACTTTTTGCGCGAGGATATCCCGGTCCTGATGAGCGAATCGAAGGAAGGCATCGTGCGCGTGCGCCACATCGTGCAAGACCTCAAGGATTTCTCGCGGGTCGACACCAGCCAGGACTGGGTGTGGGCCAACCTGCATGGCGGCATCGATTCGACCCTGAACATCGTTTCCAACGAAGTCAAGTACAAGGCCGACGTGGTCAAGCAGTACGGCGCCATTCCCGACATCGAATGCCTGCCCTCGCAGGTCAACCAGGTGATCATGAACCTGGTGGTCAACGCGGCCCACGCGATGAGCGAGCGGCGCGGCACGATCACGGTGCGCACCGGCACCAGCCAGGGCGCCGGGGAAGGGGGCGAGGGCGAACAGGTGTGGATCGAGGTGGCCGACAATGGCGGCGGGATCGCGCGCGAAAACCTGTCGCGCATCTTCGATCCCTTCTTCACCACCAAGCCGGTGGGCAAGGGAACCGGCCTGGGCCTGTCCCTGGCCTACGGCATCATTCAAAAACACCGTGGCAGCATCGACGTCGACAGCGAGGTGGGGCGTGGCACCACCTTCCGCATCGTCTTGCCGGTGCACCAGACCACTGCAGCAAGCGAGGAGCCCAGCCCATGACAGACAGCCTGACCGACAATCTTGCCCCACCTCCGGCCACCGTGCTGTGCGTTGACGACGAACCGAACATCCTGTCGTCCCTGCGCCGCCTGTTCCGCCCGGAAGGCTACCGGGTGCTGGTGGCCGAGAGCGGCGCGGCCGGCCTGGCCATCCTGGAACAGGAAAAGGTGGACCTGGTCATTTCCGACATGCGCATGCCGGAAATGGACGGTGCCAAATTCCTCGAACATGTGCGCCAGCGCTGGCCCGACACCGTGCGCCTGCTGCTGACCGGCTACTCGGACGTCTCCTCGATCCTGGCGGCCATCAACCGCGGCGAGATCTACCGCTACATCACCAAGCCCTGGGACGACAACGATATCCTGCTGGTGGTGCGCCACGGGCTCGAACGCCACGCGCTGGAGCAGGAAAAGGCGCGCCTGGAAGCGCTGACCCTGCGCCAGAACGATGAACTCAAATCGCTCAACCAGAGCCTGGAAGCGAAAGTCGAGATCCGCACCGAAGAGCTGCGCAGTTCGCGCGACACCATCCTCGAGACCAATAAAAAGCTCAAGGGCAACTTCATCACCACCATCAAGATCCTGTCCAGCATGATCGAGATGCGGGGCGGCAATCTGGCGGGACATTCGCGCCGGGTCGCCGACCTGGCGCGGCGCATCGCCGTCAAGGTCGGGCTCGATGCGAACGCGACCCAGGAAGTCTTCATTGCCGCCCTGCTGCACGACATCGGCAAGATCGGTTTTCCGGACGACTTGCTGACGATGCCGGTGAACCTGCTGGCCGGCGACATGCTGGGCGTATTCCGCAAGCATCCGCTGCGCGCCGAACAACTCTTGATGCCGCTGGATGACTTGCGCGGGGTGGCGGCCTTGCTGCGCGCCCACATGGAGCGCTACGATGGCGGCGGTTTTCCGGACGGCATAGCCGGCCCCCTGATTCCGCTCGGCGCCCGCATCCTGGCGCTGGCGTCGGATTACGACAACCTGCAGATCGGCGCGCTGGTGCAGCGGCGCGTGCTCGCGCCCGACGCCAAGCAAATCATCTACGACGCCGTGGGCAAGCGCTACGACCCCAAGGTAGTGGCGGCGTTCCGCGCGCTGATGGATGGCGAGCCGGTGGAAAAGCTGCGCGACCAGGCCATGGTGGCCAAGTACCTGACGCCGGGCATGACGCTCTCGCGCGATCTGGTCACGCCGGACGGCGTCATGCTGCTCTCGGCCGACCACGTGCTCGACGAGCGCCTGATCCAGCAAGTCCAGGATTTTGAATCCAAGAACGAGGTCCGCCTGAATATCTGGGTGTGGCCGGCACCACCGAAAGGGGAGTGACATGCGACGCATTCTGTTGGTCGATGATGAAATCAACGTCTTGAACGCCCTGGTGCGGGCCATGCGCCAGCATCTGGACATCGAGGACTTGCACATTGAAACGTTTACCGATCCCTTCGACGCGCTGACCCGCTGCGCCGACGTCACCTTCGACCTGGTGATTTCGGATTTCCGGATGCCGCAGATGACGGGCGTGGAATTTTTGCACGCGATCAAGGAAGTGGCACCGGACACGGTGCGCATGATCTTGTCGGCCTCGACCGAGTTCGAGACGGTGACCAGCGCGATCAACGATGCCCAGGTGTTCCGTTTTATTCCCAAGCCGTGGCAAGTCGGGGATTTGCGGGAAAACATCCGCCTGGCGCTCGACTACCACGACTCGCTGCGCAAGGAGCACCAGCTGGCCGACCGCCAGCGCGTGCACGAGGGGACCTTGAGCCGCGAGGAACTGGCGCTGCGCAAGATGGAAGAGGAAGAGCCGGGCTTGCTGAAGGTGAAGTGGGGCCCGAACGGCGAGATCATCATGTAGGCCCGCGTGGGCGGCGCCATCGCGGCGGCGCCGGCACGAGCGCCCCTAGCCAGCGCCCGGCGGCACCACCGGCAGGCGCACCGTAAACGTGGTGCCCTCCCCCGGCACCGAGGCCACATCGATCCGTCCCCCGTGCTTGTTGACGATCCCGTACGAGAGCGACAAGCCCAGCCCGGTGCCGCTGCCGACCGGCTTGGTGGTGAAAAACGGCTCGAAAATCCGGTTCAGATGTTCCTGCGCGATCCCGCAACCGGTGTCGCTCACCGCTACCCACACCCAGCCATCGTCGGCGCCGGTGCGGATCGTGATCACGCCCTTTTCCTTGATCGCGTGCCCGGCGTTGACCAGCAGGTTCATGAACACCTGGTTGAGCTGGGAGGCCAGGCAAGTCACCTGCGGGATCTGCCCGTACTGCTTGTCCACCGTGGCCTTGTACTTGATCTCGTTGGAAACGATATTCAGTGTGCTGTCGAGTCCGTGATGGAGGTCGGCCACCTGCCATTCATTCTCGCCCACATGCGAGAAATCCTTGAGCGCCTGCACGATATCCTTGACCCGCTTGAGCCCATCCATGGACTCGCGCACGAGGTCGGTCACGTCATCCTGCAGGAAGGCCAGGTCGGCGCGCTTGCCGATCTGGGCGATGGCGCCGGTCAGCGCCGGCGGCGGACTGTGCGCGGCAATCGCGGCATCGTAGTCGCGCACCACACCGAACAGGGTCTCCACATATTTTTGCAAGGACCCCATGTTGGAATTGACGAAGCCGACCGGATTGTTGATCTCGTGCGCGATGCCGGCCGCCAGCTGGCCGATGGAGGCCATCTTTTCCGACTGCAGCAACTGGTTTTGCGCTTCCTGCAAACGGCCGATCAGCAATTGCTGTTCCTGGCCCTTGCTGTGGAGCGCCTCTTCCATGGTCTTGCGGATGGTGATGTCGGTGAGCGAGCCGATCACTTCGAGCGGCGCGCCCTGCTCGTCGCGGATCAGGCGCAGGGTGTCGTGCATCCACAGATAGGCCCCGTCGGCCGCACGGAAGCGGTATTCGTAGGCGCGCTGGCCTTCGACGAACACCAGCGCCAGGCTGGAAAAGATGGCCGGCGCGTCGTCCGGATGAATATGGTCGAACCAGAAGTTGGGATCGGCCACCATGTCCTCGGGCCGGTAACCCAGGACGTTATAGGCGTTGTTGCTGACGAAGGTCATCTTGAAGTCACCGCTGGGCACGGTGCAATAGATGATGGCCGGGGTGTTGTCGATCAGATATTGGAGCCGCACCAGGGGCGAGGCGGCGTCCGCGCCCGGCGCGCGCGCCGCGGGCGGCGTGTCGGACGCAAAGGATTCAAATTCCTCGAACTGCATCGCCATGATCGATCCCGTGGGAAAGTGCTTCAGGCAATTATGACCGAGTATTCAGGAGCGCGCCACTTTCATTGCCATTGTCCGTACACGGTGCCGTAGGACGGTGGCGGCGCCGCTTGGTGGCCGGGGTCCGGTTCCGGGGCCGGCGGCGCCAGCCAGGCGCGCGGGTCGACCCGGTAGTACTGCTGGAACTGGTCGAACAGCTCCGCATGGCGTTCGGCCATCTGCCAGGGCTTCTCGAAAAACGTTTCCGTGGCCACGGCGAAGAACTCGGCGGGACTGACCGCGCCGTAGTGGTCGAGTACGCTTTGACGGTGGAACATCGCTTCGTGGCGCAGGTTGTTGAAGTCGCGCGAGAGGACCGCCGACCAGTCGCGGTAACTGCCCGGGTGGCCAAGGAAAGGCGCGCCATTATTGCTGCCCGATTCGCTGTCGAGCTGGTGCGCAAATTCGTGCAAGACCACGTTCTGGCCATCGGTCCAGTCGCCGGCGCCGCGCTGGACGTGGTCCCACGACAACACCACGCGCCCGTCGCCCCACGATTCGCCGAGCAATTCCTGGCGCGCCGGATTGACGATGCCGGCGTCGTCGGCGTGGTTGCGCGGCACCAGGAAGGCGCTCGGGTAGACCAGGATGGTGTGCAGCTTGCGGTACACCCGGGTAAAGCGGTTGAGCAGCAGCAGGCAGGCCTGGCCGGCGATGGTGACGCGCATCTCGTCGTCGACTTCCAGCCCTTCGCAGCCGACGAATTTTTTCTGGAACAGGAATTGCTGCACCAGCCGCTGCAACTGTGCCTGCAGCTCGGGCTGCATGCGACTGTAAATCGGAATATTGTGTTCGAGTATATGCAACCACGCCGGCGGAAAGGGCTGGGCCAGCGCGCGCTTGAGGCGCCAGCCGGGATAGCTCATGCCGAGCGCAATTGCCACCACGATGGCGGTGGTCCAGAGCAGCGCTTCCATCTTGTTCCTTGTCGGGGTGCGAAAAAACGCGGGGCCGCGCGCGGCGCCCGGCTCCACGGCGCAGCGGGCGGGCTGCGCGGGAGCGGGCGGGGCGGCGGGCTCAGGCCGCCCTGGCGGCGCCGAAATGGGCGTCCAGCGCGTCGGCGTTGCCGATCAGCTTGCCGCCGATGAATACTTGCGGCCAGGTGGACTGGCCCGAGACCGCGCGCAGCACGCCGGCATTGATCTTCCGGTCCTGCACGATCTCGGTGAATTGCACGCCGTGCGCCTTGAGCGTGGCCTTGGCGCGCGCGCAGTGCGGGCAGCCGGGCTTGGAAAACACCACTACCGGTTCCGGGATCTGGACCTTCGGGTGAATGTAACGCAGCATGGTTTCGGCATCCGACACCTCGAACGGATCGCCTTCCTTGTCCGGCTCGATGAACACCTTCTCGATCATGCCATCCTTGACCAGCATGGAATAACGCCACGAACGCATGCCGAAACCCAGGTTGCGCTTGTCGACCAGCATGCCCATGCCCTGGCTGAAGTCGCCATTACCATCCGGGATGACGGTGATATTCTCCGCATCCTGGCCGACTTTCCACTCGTTCATCACGAACGCATCGTTGACCGAGATGCAAATGATTTCGTCGACGCCGTTTTGCCTGAACACGGGCGCCAGTTCGTTATAGCGCGGCAAATGGGTGGAAGAACAGGTGGGCGTGTAGGCGCCGGGCAGCGAGAACAAGACCACCGTCTTGCCCTTGAACAGCGCGTCGGTGCTGAGATCCTTCCACTGGTCGTTGGGCCTGGCCTTGAACGTCACATTCGGTACGGGCTTGCCTTCCAGCGATTCTGGCGTCGGTAACATGGGCGTTCCTTTGGATGAGTGGTGGGGACAGCAAAGCATCCCCGCACCGCCACAAGTGGGGCTGGTTCAGGGGTTTTCAATTGGCGGCGATGACAGAAAAACAGCAGACGTGGCTGTGCCCGCACGGCCGCGGAGGGGAAGCGCGAAGCTGGACACGCGAAGTTGACACGAAAAACGGGGGGCCGGACTGCGCCGGCCCTGCCTGGACGATACGATAGGTGAACGGACCCTGCCCTGCAAGCGAAGCGGACGGTCGAAGCGGGCGCGGCGGGACCGCTCAGCGCAGGGTCAAGCCTGTTCCTTGGCCGACGGTGCCGCGCCGAACAGGGCGGCCACGAGCGGGTCGCGCGCCACCGGACTGCGATTGACACGAATGGCATAGTGGGTGTCATCCGCCAGGATGTGGAAGTGACGGCCCGTGCCAGCCATGCTTTGCTCGCGCAAGCCCGGACGTTCCTTGCGCGGCGCGGCGCCTTCGCGTTTCGGCTGCACGATCGCGGCCAGGAAAGCCTTGACGCGTTCCGGATCGGGCGAGATCTGGTACACGGCCTTGCCCAGGTAGGTGGCGGTGCCTTCGATATAGCGCGCCAGTTCGATCACGCCCGCTTCGCGCAGGTCGCGGATATATTTACGCGCGCCGGACGGCGAAAACTTGAGGAACCAGGCGATTTCATCGGCCAGCATTTCGTGCGTCGACAGTTCGCCAATCAGTTTTTGCATGTTTTCGATGCGGCGCTGGGTGGCCGAGGTCGAACGCACGCGCTCGATCGGTGCCATCGAGATGGGAGCGCGCTCGGCTGGCTGGGGCGCGACGCGCTCGATCAGGGAGGAATTGGCGTTGGTGTGCAATGTGGTCATGTCGCCTTGGGCCGCATTGTGGTGCTGTGTCGTTGCATGCATGTTGAGTACTCCAAAGAGAAGAGATAGTCATGTCGTCCGGACCCGCTACATGTCGTTTGACAGCCTGACAATAATTCGGTTCCGTACATCTGAGTGCAAGATTGCCTGCGTGGACCTCGATGGTCTGTGCGCCATCGAACATTTCGCACAATTTACTTCCTATGATCATCTTTTCATCGTTGCAATCTTGATGACGGGCCTGGCTGTGTGCGTTGGCGTACAGATTCCATCAATACAAGGCCGTATTCTGGCCCCGTTCGCACAACATTGTGTGTGCAATGACTTCATTGACGTTCAGTCTGCCTGCCACCGGCACCAGACACTTAAAAAAGGAAACCACCATGAAAACGACACTTCTGGCTGCACTGCTGGCGATGGCCAGCCTGACCGCATGCGAAAAAACCACTGTCAACCCACCTGCCACGGTGGTCACCCCAACCGTTGAAGTTCCGGTGGCCGTTCCTGGCCCTGCCGGCGCAACTGGCGCTACCGGCGCCACCGGCGCTGCTGGCAACACCGGCAATACCGGCAACACGGGCAGCACCGGCGCCGAAGGTAGCGCTGGCACCCCAGGCGCGCCTGGCATGGATGGTGCCAAGGGCGACACCGGCAAGACCGGCGGCGACACCGTGATCGTGGTGCCGGAAAAACGCTAATAACTCCGGCTATTATTCGCGCGACAAGATCGCGCCGGACTGGGTTTGCGCCCGGTCCGGCGCGATTTTTCTTGGTACTCGCACAAATTGTTGTATTAAAAACACAAGTCCGATGTCACAGTGCGCTATCGAACGGTTGCATTGAACTCCGCCGCTTAATCTCAAGTCGAACCTCACACTGCCTCGCATCAGTGATGACATCCCTACCGACCCATCCAATAGGAGTTCCCTGTGAACAAAATCACAAAGACGGCCCTCGCGGCGGCACTGTTGTGCAGCGCCGGACTGGCCTTTGCGCAAGACATCAATCCCTCGTGGTATATCCAGCCCAGCGTCAACGCATTCAAGCCCGACCAGGATTTCGGCCTGAGCGAGCGCGATTACGGTGGCGGCCTCAAGTTCGGCAAGCCGGTGGCCGAGATGTGGGACGTGCAGATCGGCGCCACCCACGGGCGCGCCGCGGAAGGCCGCGCCAGCTATCGCCAGACCCTGCTGGGCGCCGACGCGCTGCTGATGCTGTCGCGCCAGAATTTCCGGCCTTTCCTGCTGCTCGGCGTCGGCGCCGAGCGCGACCGGGTCGACAATCCGCTGCGCCGTGTCAGCAAAACCTCGCCCTACGCGAGCGCCGGCATCGGCTTCCAGCTGGGGCTGACCGGCCAGTGGTCGATGCAGGCCGACCTGCGCAGCGTGCGCGGACGCTTGCGCGGCGACGAAGCCTTCGGCATCAGCCGCAGCAACAACAAATACCTGACGATCGGCTTGAACTACGCCTTCAACAAGCCAGCCCCGCCGCCAGCGCCCACGCCGCCGCCGGCCGTCACGCCGGCGCCGGAGCCGGCCGCACCGCCGCCGCCACCGCCGCCGCCGCCAGCCCGTTTCGAGAAAATCACGCTGAGCGCCACCGAGCTGTTCGCCTTCGACAGCGCCACGCTCAACGTGAGCCAGACCCGCCTGGACGAGATCGCCGCCGCGCTGCTGGCCGACCCCGGCATCACCGACGTCGACATCAGCGGTTACGCCGACCGCCTCGGCTCGGAAAAATACAACCTCAAGCTGTCGGAGCGGCGCGCCAATGCGGTGCGCGACTACCTGGTCGCCAAGGGCGTCGACGGCGCGCGCCTGAAAGCCTACGGCAAGGGCGAAGCCAATCCGGTGGTCACCTGCACCGACCAGAAGCGCGCCGACCTGATCAAATGCCTGGAACCGAACCGCCGCGTCGAAGTCGAACAGATCACCATCGAGCGCCGCGTGCAATAAGCAAGGGCTGCGGCCTGTTTTGCGGGGGGGCGCGTGCTCCCCGCGCACATGTAAGGAAGTCATATGATCGAAATCAAAGAATGGATGCCGTACTCGAAACAACTGGTGCGCGTGATGCGCTGCGCGGTCACCGAGTGGTTTGCCCACCGCGCCGCCAGCAAGGGCGCGGCATTGGCCTTCTACACCCTGTTTTCGATGGCGCCGATCCTGGTGCTGGTGATTGCCATTGCCGGCTTTTTCTACGGCGCCGAAGCGGCCCAGGGACAGTTGCTCAACGAGCTGCAGGGGCTGGTCGGCAAGCAGGGCGCGGAAGCGATCCAGCTCGTGCTGGCCGGCGCGCGCAACAAGGAAAGCGGCATCTGGGCCACCATCATCGCCACCGGCCTGCTGCTGTTCGGCGCGACCACCGTGTTTTCCGAGCTCAAGGATAGCCTGGACGAGATCTGGGCGGTGCCGGCCTCGACCGACGCCACCTGGTGGGATATCGTGCGCACGCGCCTGCTGTCCTTCGGGCTGATCCTGGTGCTGGGCTTCCTGCTGATGGTGTCGCTGGTGGTCAGCGCCGCCCTGGCCGTGCTGGACAAGTACATGAATGGTTTGTGGAACGATGCGGCGCTGCTGCTGTCGTGGGTATCGTGGGCGATCAGCTTCCTGGTGATTGCGACCTTGTTCGGCGTGATCTACAAAATGCTTCCGCGCATCAAGCTGTCATGGCGCGACGTGACCATCGGCGCGCTGGGAACGGCGGCCTTGTTCACCCTGGGGAAATTTGTCATCGGGCTGTATATCGGTAACAGCGGCGTGGCCAACAGTTTCGGCGCGGCCGGGTCGATGATCGCCGTGCTGCTGTGGGTATATTACTCGGCGCAGATTTTCTTCCTGGGGGCGGAGTTTGCGCGCCAGTATGCGCTGCAGCTGGGCAGTCTCAAGCACAAGCCGGATGAAGTGACCGGTGGCGGGCAGACAGCGGCGGCGAAAGTGACGCGGATTCGATGAGTGAACACATTGCCAGGCATGATGTTTTCGCCGCGACCCGATGATGCTCGACAGTTTCGGCGTCCGCAGGCTCAGGTGCCGTAACCCGGGGTGTCCCCAATCGGCTACGAATCTCCAGCAGTGGCATGGCCTTGAACAAACCTCATGATCTGTTCCTTCTCGCTGTATGAGTACACCGTTGCTCCGCTATCGCGCAGATTTCCGACGATGTCATCATATGCCCTATGTCGAGGTCCTTGTCCATCAGGACCTTCGACAGCGAAGAGAATTCTATTTGGCAAAAGGTGCTTGCGTTGCAGCGTATGAATCCGGAATAGCCATTGGCCGCCATGGTCAAGTATCTTGCTTGGTTGATCCTGCGCCAGGTTCAATGGCTTCACTGCTTGCACGACCCGCGTGCCGTCCTGTTCGACGAACGGAAAGGTCGCATGGTATTCGTCATTGCCGACCTCCATTTTGTCAAATTTACTTGCAATGCCGGCATCGAATATCCACCTGCGCATTGTTCGCTCCAGCACCGCCTCACGATACTCCTTGGTGACGAAGTCTCTTTCAACATAATATCCGTAAAGATCCTCCAACTTCGTCTCCGGATCGTCGGCCAGCACGCCCCGAACTTTGCTGAATTTAATCACGGCCTCGCGGGGTCGGACTATCTCCGCAAACAGGCTTTTCGAGAATTCAACATCGTTGAGTTTATACTTCTTGTCAATACCATGCGTACGCAACATCGCGGCAGCGCGTTCAAATTCCTCTCGAAGGTTTTGCATGGCGGTCTTGAAAACAGAACCGTCCAGTTGCTCGAAAAAGTTTGTGACCCGCGCATGGCGACGCGTTATTAACTTATAGGCAAAGAACCCATGTTCTGGAGCGATCATAATGATTCCAGCGTTCGCAAACTCTTCTGTCTCCAGGAAGGGACAAAAGCGCACAATAGCGTAAAGGCAAGGAATGCTCATGATGTCATATTCCAGAACGCGTCGCCGCGGCAGTTGAGTAGCTGCTGACGTAGCGTGTTTGGATCAAAGTCCGTTGGCAGAGTTCGCTCGTCATCGAGGTACCACCACTCATCAGGAATAGTATTGCAGATTCCATCCCAATTTGCCATGGCATCGTGGTAACGAGTGGCATAGTGTTCCTGGGCGACCCAGTCCTCGAACAATGATGGACACTCCCGTTTAAACACGTGCAGAGCAGCAAAATTTTGTGCCGAAAAATGGATGTCGAATGCTTGATTGTGGTCAAGAACCACCAATTGATCGGTTTTAACGTCCCAAAAAAGGTTCGGATTGCCGCCGGCATCGCTCAAGGTTCGATCGCCATTGCGAATCCACCAATCGAATGCAAGAACGTCGCGCCGCGAACTGATCGGCACCTTATCAATATGCGTGAAGGAAAGTTCCACAACCTGTCGTCGCAGTGATCCGAACGCTGGCCCGCTGCCAAGTTCGTTCAAATCAGCGCGGGATCTTAGTGAAATCAAGGCGCTCGGAACATCTACCACCGTGAAGGGGGCAATGGGAAGTCCGAGACTCAAGCCCAGATTTCCCGCAATCCATTCGCAAAGCAAACTCCTCCGGCCTGCACCGCGACCCTTGACAAAGTATATTTTCTCGTCATCGCCGCGACAAATAAATGGTTTAGTGATTCCCTGTTCGGATCGGTCTATTACCTCGATTATTTGCACTGGCATTTTTTAGCCCACATGAATTTGACCGAAGAAGCGCATCCGCCAAACCAGGTCCGCTACCACGGCTGCTTGTTGACGCCGCGCCTGTATCAACGGTCTTTCACCAATCTCCATCCCTACTCGTAGCGCAAGGACTCCGCCGGATTGATCCGCGCCGCACCATAGCTCGGATACAGGGTCGCCAGGAACGCCAGCGCCACCGAGACCCCGGCTATCATGGCCACATCCCGCCATTGCGGGTCCGATGGCACCGAGCTGAGGAAGTAGATCTCTTTCGACAGCAGCTTGCTGCCCAGCAGTTTCTCGACCACCGGCATGATCACATCGATATTGAGTGCGAACAGCACCCCCGCCGCCACCCCGGCCGCGGTCCCGATCACGCCCACCAGCGCGCCCTGCATCATGAACATTGCCATGATCGAGCGCGGCGACGCGCCCAGGGTGCGCAGGATCGCGATATCGGCCTGCTTGTCGTTCACCTTCATCACCAGGGTCGACACCAGATTGAACGCCGCCACCGCGATAATCAGCACCAGGATCAAGAACATCATGCGCTTCTGCGATTGCAGGGCCGCGAACCACACTTCGTTCTGGCGCGTCCAGTCGCGAAACATCAGGTGCGCCGGCATGCTGGCCATCAGTTCCTGCGCCACCCTCGGCGCCTGGTGCAGGTCATGCAAACCCAGGCGCAATCCGGACGGCAGCGCCAGGTGCTCGACCGCGCGCGCATCGTCGATATGCACCAGCGCCACGCCGGAATCGTAATCGTTGTGCCCCACATTGAACAATCCCGCCACCGTGAAGACTTGCCGGCGCGGCGTCCACGAACTCGCCGTGCCCCCCTGCGGCGCCACCAGCAGCGATAACTTATCGCCCGCCTTCACGCCCAGCTTGTTGGCCAGCTCGTAGCCGAGCACGATATTGAAGCGGCCCGGCTGCAAATCATCGAGTTTTCCATCCTTGATGCGCTTGGCGATGGGCGACACCGTTTTTTCCGCCTCCGGCAAGATGCCTTGCACCGCCACCGGCCGCATCGTTTCGTCGTACAGCAACATGCCCTGCAAGCTGACGAAGGGCGCGCCGCCGGACACGGCCGGATTGCTGCGCGCCTGCGCCAGGGTCTGCTCCCAATTGGCCAGGCCGCCGCGCTCGTCGACGACCTCGATGTGCGGAATCATCGACAGCATGCGCGCCGCTACTTCCTTCTGGAAACCGTTCATCACCGACAGCACGACAATCAGCGCGGCGACGCCCAGCGCAATGCCGCTCACCGAAATGAGGGAAATGACCGACAGCATGGGATTGCGTTCGCTGCGGCGTTGCGCGCTGGTGTAGCGCAGCGCGATCTGTAATTCGTAAGGTAAATTGGCGAACATGTAATCCTAGTATCCTTGTACTTTCAGGCTCTCGATATCGGCGTCGCCGTCGTCCTTCAGGCGGCGCCAGTGGTCCAGCGGCTCCAGCCCCAGGCTGCGCGCCATCGATAGCAGCAAACTCTGCCCCGCTACGGGGCTGTGCGGTGAAAATCGATACACCGGATCCTCGAACGCCTTGGCCGGCGACACGATGGTCCAGCCCATCTCCTTGAACATGCCGATCACGTCATCGAGGAACAGCGCATTGAGCAGGTTGTGATGCATCAGCATGACCTGGGCGATGTCGCGTCCCTGCAAGCGCTGCGACAAGTCGCGGTAAGCCAGGGCCCGCTGGCGCACATGCGCCAGATAGACTTTTTTCAAGGGCGCCAGGTCGGCCTTGCTGTTCCTGGCGAGCAGTTCGGTCAGATAATCGTCGAACCGCCAGTCGCTCGTATCGAGACTGACATACGCATTGCGGTAGCCCTGCGCGGCGAGAAAGGTCCGCATGCCGTCGCGCTTCTCGGGCGTGTTGCCTTCGCGCAGATAGGTGTAGCGGAACCATTTCTGGTAGCCGGGCAAGGTGGCGATGATCTTGTCGCAGTCCATCACTTCGCGCTGGTACTGCGCCAGGCTGAGCGTGGAACTGTCGAGGTCGGGATGGCTCATCGTATGGTTGCCGATGGCGTGGCCGGCCTCGCCCCAGGCGCGTGCCAGCGCGTAGCCGGCGGGCTTGTCGGCGCCATTGCCGGCGGTAACGAACAGCGCCGCCGTCACCTTGTGTTTGGCGAGCGCATCGAGCATGGCCTGGTTACGCTGCTGCGCCGACATGCGTGGCGTCTCGGCCAGCGCCGGTCCGTCATCGAAGCTGAAGGCCACCGATTGGGCAAGGGCGGCGCACGGCAGCAAGCCGGCGCACAGGACGGCGGCGGCGACGCGGGAGAGCTTCACCGCGAAATGTGTAAACTGGAGCATGAATGAGGCGCGCTTCTGAATTGACGATCTGCAAGCCTAACATACGGCGGCGCGGGCGCAAAGGCGCGCCGCCCCGCTGCGCCGCCGCCCTGCCCGGCCACCTTACTCGCCCAGCAGCTCGGCCAGCACTTCCATGCCTTCGACCCGTTCGGCCACGACCTTGATCATCACCACTACCGGCACACCCAGCAGCAAGCCCCACATGCCCCACAGCCAGCCCCAGAACAGCAGGCTGACGAACACGGCGGCCGGATTCATCTTGGCGATCTTGCCCGTCATCCAGGTGGCGATGACGGTGCCGACCAGGGTGGCGATCGCCAGCGAGGCACCACTAACCAGCAGCACCATTTCCAGCGATTCGAACTGCATGAAGGCGACCAAGCCGGTCAGCGCGGTGATCAGCAGCGGGCCGAAGTACGGCATGATGTGCATCAACCCGGCAAAAATAGCCCAGGCGCCGGCATTTTCCAGGCCGATCGCGCGCAGCGCGACCCACATCATCAGCGCCAGCAAGGTATTGGTGACGAGCAGCATGAACATATAGTTCTGGATCGAACTGTTGATATCGTCCAGGATGTGCACGGTGACCTTCTTGCGGCTCAAGGACGGCCCGGTCAGCTTGACCAGCTTGCGCTTGAAGGTATCCCCCGCCAGCAGCAGGAAGAACACCAGGAACACCACCATCGTGGCCTGGGTCACGAAACCGATGAAGCCCATCGAGCCGGCCAGCACCCAGTCCATGATCTTGAAGGTGCCCCCGGCGGCGGCGGCGGCCGGCATCGCCTTGCGCGCCGGCGAGCGCTGCCCGCCCACGCTGGAGGTGGCCTGTTCGATCTGGGAAGCGGCCGCCTGCATCTGCTGGATCGTGCTCGGCTGCCCGCCGCTGGCGTTGGTCAGCAGGCGCGTGACTTTCTGCGTGATCGTCGGCAATTCATCGATGATATTGAAAAACTCGCCCTGCACCCGGTTCAGCACCCCGGCCATCGAGGCCAGGATGGCGATCGTGACGATGGTCGCGCCAATGGCGCGCTTGATGCGCAGCCGCCGTTCGAGCCACAGGACCACGGGGTTGAGGGTGTAGGCGATGAAAATCCCGAGCAAGAGCGGGACCAGGAATTTTTGCGACCACTGCAGCGCATAGACAAAGGCAATCGTCGCGATGATGCCCAGCGCCAGCCCGCGCGCGTTGACATGGATCGGGATGCGCAAGGTGTGCGCGGCGCTCGCCACAAGGGGATCGTTTGGCTCCGCGCCGGGAGCGGCAAGGGGTGCCGTGACGGCGGCGCTCTCTACGGAAGGAGCGGGGTTTTCATTGGCGGGTGCCGGAATCGGATCTGCAAGCTGCATAAAATCTTCACATTATAGTGCCGGCGCCACAGGCCGGCCACTGCGGGCCGGCCTGGAGAGCTCAGCTTACTTCACACGGACGTCGTTCTTGACCGAGACGACACCCTTCACCCCGCGTGCCACGTCGGCCGCCTTGGTGGCATCGGCCGGATCGGCCACGAAGCCGGACAGCTGCACGTCGCCCTTGAAGGTTTCGACGTTGATTTCCGACGATTTCAGGGTTGGCTCGTTGAAGATCGAGGCCTTGACCTTGGCGGTGATCACGGTGTCATCGATAAACTCGCCGGTCCCTTCCTTGGTGGCAGTCGAAGCGCAACCGGCCATGGTGGCAACGAGGGTGGCGGCAAACAGCATGGACGACAGACGTTTTGCGATTTTCATGGTGGACTCCTTGGTGGGTGGTTCAAAAAGATGCTCAATGTGAGCTGTTGCAGGACGGCTCATTTGCCGTACTGCGATTTTGCGGCCGAGACACAACTGTCCTTGGCCGCACCGGCAAAAGCATCGCACTTTTCGCGCGCGACTTTGTACTCGGCCGTTCGTTTGTCGGCGCGCGCATCGGTGCGCGCTTCGATCGCTTTCTTGTCGGCCCTGGCGTCGGCCTGGGCCGCGATCAGGGTCGCTTTTGCCTGCTGGATGCAGACATCCTTGTCATTGCCCGTCAATGCCTTGCACTTGACCCGGTCCAGGTCGTAGGTGGCGCCGGCAATCTCCAGGCGCGACTGGGTGTAAGCCTTGAGCGTGCCCTTGTAGAGCGCGGTGGCGTCTTCCACGCTGCGCACGCGCGCCAGCTTGGCTTCTTCCACGCACACCTCTTTCGGGTTGCCGCTGATGGCATCGCAACGCGCACGGGCCGCCTTGTAGGCGCTGGTCGCCGCATCCCTGGCCTGGCTGTACGCCGCTGTCGCTTCCGGGGTGGCCGCGCTGGCGGCCAGCGCGGCCGAGATCAGGAGGGCGCCGCCCAGGGCGCGGATCACTGCTTGCTTCATCTTGCTTTTCTCCGGTGACAATACATCGCTCAATGACGTTGTACGGGATGTGGGACAGCACATCTGTACGCTGGCGAACACAACACGATTAGTGGCAAAAACCCAACAGTTTGATGCAAGCTCAAGCGCCGCGGACTGGGTGCGGCAGCGCACAGACCCCAGGCTTGTTGCTGATTATGCTGGCTCTACACTTTGTCAGGAGAACAACATGAAATCGACTCAGACTATCGCAGCACTGGTCGTCGCCGTTTCTGCAGTCATCAGCGGTTGCGCCAGCACCTCGAACCAGCCGGCCAACAATGGCAGCTACAGCAACCCGGTATCGGCCTCGGCCGGATACGGCACCATCGAATCGATCCAGGTCACCCGCAGCGAAGGCCAGACCAGCGGCACCGGCGCGGTGGTCGGCGGGATCGTGGGCGCGCTGGTCGGTAACCAGGTCGGCAGCGGCACTGGCCGCACCGCCGCCACCGTCGCCGGTGCCGTCGGCGGCGCCGTGGTCGGCAACAAGGTGGAAGCCAACCGGAATGCCGGCAATGGCCAGGACATGTATCAGATCAATGTGCGCCTGGAAAATGGCGAAACCCGCACGGTTGTGCAGGACAGCGTGTACGACCTGCGCGTGGGCAACCGCGTGCGTCTGGTCGATGGCCGCGTCTACCGTTACTAATTTTTTTGTATTACCCACCCGCCAACAATAAAACACGACCTGCCAGCCAGCTCGACCACTTTTAAGGAGCCCACCATGGGTACCATTCTTCTCGTTATTCTCATTCTTGCGCTGATCGGCGTTCTTCCAACCTGGAACCACAGCCGCAGTTGGGGATACGGTCCAACCGGCATCACCGGCATCATCGTGGTGGTGCTGATTGTGCTGCTCATCACCGGGCGCCTGTAAAAGTCGACAACCGGCGCCGCGTGCGTCGGTTTTTTTTGCCCCACCATCAGACAAGGAGCCGCCATGCGCGAGCCTGTACCGACCGTGATGCCAGGCGCATCCGCACCCACCACCCGTCCATTGTCGCGCGCGCTGCGCACCGCCATCCTCAGCGCCGGCTTGATGGGCATGAGCCTGGCGCAGGCCCAGCAAGCCCAAACCTCGACCGACCAGAACGTGCCGGCCGCCACCGCGCGCCAGCAAGCGGCCGAAATCGCCCGTGGCGACCCGGCGCGCTGGTCGCGCGAGGATGTCACCCCCGACGCCCGCCTGCGCACCCTGCGCAAGGAAATGGGCGCGGCCCTGCAGGAAGCCCGGGGCGCTTGCCGCGCCCTGGCGGCCGCCGAACGCGGCGCCTGCAACAAGGAAGCGCAAGCGAACTATCAGAAAGACATGGCCGGCGCGCGCGCCCAGGCAGCCGTCGGCGGCTGAGCCGGCAAGCCGCATCGTGATTACGCCGCCGCAGCGACCCAGTCGTCCTGCTCCGGCGGCAATTCATGCACCACCACGGCCGTTTCTTCGGCCACCATCACCAGCCAGCCGGCATGCTTGAGCGCCCGCAATGCATCGCGGTAACCCTGCTCCCAGCGCCACGCGATCGATCCCTTGGAAAAATTGACGTCTTTCGATGCCATATGCCAGTCGCGGCCCGCATAGGGAATCCGCACGATGTGCAAGGTGGCGTCGCAGCCGAGCGCTTCCAGCTCGCGCCGGTCGTCGTCGGTGCGCTCGGCTTGCGGCAGGCGCGCGTACAGCTGGCGCAGCTTGTGCTGCAGCGCATGGGTCGCGCTGTAATCTTCGATATGGCGCTTCGAGCGCGAGGCGTAGGTCACGTCCTTCTGGCGCGTGCTCACTTCATCCATCGTCACCGGCACTTCCCCTTCCGCGCTCCACAAATCGACCATGAAGCAGATGGTGTCGCCACCGGGCAATTCGCGCAGCACCGATTCGAGCGGGGTGTTCGAGTACAGGCCGCCATCCCAGTACAGTTCGCCGTCTATGCGCACCGGGGCGAAGGCGGGCGGCAGGCTGCCGCTGGCGCGCACATGGTCGGCGCCCAGTTGCCCGCTCTCGCTGTCGAAGTGAGCCAGTTCGCCGGTGCGCACATTGACCGCGTTCACGGTCAGGCGCATGCCGCCCTCGGCATTGAGGTAATCGAAGTCGACCAGTTCCCGCAGCGTGTCGCGCAGCGGCAAGGTGTCGTAGAACGAAGCTTCTTCCGGCGCCACCGTCATCCCGTACGCAAAGCCGCTGAACAGGCGCGGCGAGAAAAACCCGGGCACCCCGCGCATGACGGTGTCGAAGGTATTGAGCCAGATATTCGAACGGCGCTGGCGGTCGTCCACGCGCGTCATGTCCAGCGTATCCGGATGCGAGACCCGGTCCCAGAAGGCCTTGACCTTTTCCAGCCGCACCGATTGCTCGTTGCCGGCGATCAGGGCGGCATTGATGGCGCCGATCGAGGTGCCGACGATCCAGTCCGGCACCAGATCATGTTCGTGCAGCGCCTGGTACACGCCGGCCTGGTACGCGCCCAGGGCGCCGCCGCCTTGCAGGACGAGAACGATACGCAGCTTATCGGGATTGAGCTTGTTAATGTCTGTCATGGGAGCGCCGCAGTCTAAGGATCAATCGAGTATAGAGAAAATAGCGAGCCGAAGAAAAAGAGCCCCGAAAAAAGACGGCGTCGAATCCGAAGATTACGACGCCGCTCAAGCCCCACCATATTTTTCCGTTCTTGTTGCAAGGCCGGGTTCGCTTGCCCGGCATGCTCACCAACCAGTTCACACGCTCGGCGCCTCGCGCGTGCGGCGTTGCTGCAAGTACCAGACCAAGCCACCAAGCACCGCCGCCACCCCGATCGCCGGCTTGAGCAGCCGGCGCCGCGTGATGACACCGAGGATGGTCGCCACGTACGGCATGATCGCCGCCACGCTGATGCCGGTCGGATGCAGCACGCTGTCGATCCGCGCGCGCACCGCCCAGGTCGCATGGTCGAGTGCCGAGTGAAACAGCACGTCGGGCCGCGCATCGTGCTTGATCCGGGCCTTGGCATGGGCAATGCCGACGCGGTAAAAATCGCCCTGGCGCAGCAGGCGCGCCTTGCGCTCCGACACCGACTCGGCCGCGCCCTTGCCCGCTTTTTTGTCGAGCCCGATAATGTTATCCATCGTAATCCTCCGGTCTGAATGGCCGCTTACAGCAGCATGTCACGATCGTTCTTGAGTTCGTTCATGGTCTCGGGGAAAGCCAGCTTGCCCTCTTTGAGCATGGCCTTGGCCTTGACCGCGAGGCCGATCGTCACGGCGATGAACACGGCAAACATCAGCAGGAGGATTTTCCAGCCCATGCTTTCCCAGGCCAGCGCGACGATGGTCGCGGTGCCGTAGGCCAGCGCAAACATGGCGCACAGCACTGCCAGCGAAAACACCACCAGCAGTTCGAGCACATGATTGCGCACTTCGGACAACTCGAGTGCCGCCAGTTCCACGCGCGACACCACGAGTCCGAAGATATTTTTTGCCAGCCCTGTCAGGCCGCCCATCAGGCCGGGGCCATGCACTGCAGCAGTTGTTTTGTCCATGGCTTCTCCCGGCGTGGATTATTTACGGCCCAGGATCACGCCGACCAGCAAGCCGACGCTGGCTGCTGCAGCGATCGTGCGCCATGGGTTGTCCTTGACATAGACATCGGCGGTGTGCGCCAGTTCCTTACCTTTGACGATAGCTTGACCTTGCACTTGCGAGGCCTTGCCCAGCGCGACGTCCAGCATTTCCATGCCGCGCGCGCGCATGTCTTCGGCTTTCTCGCCAGTCAGTGCGGCCGCTGCGGAGAGCAGGGTCTGGGCATCCTTGACCAGGGTCTTGACATCGGTCTGGACTGCGTTCACATTGCCGTTCAGGTTGGAAGTGCCGTTGCTGCGGGTAGTGGTATCTAACATGATGAACTCCAGTGGTGGGTTGAAAAAAGTCTGAAAAATGTGTCCGTTTTTGCTCTTAGCGAGCCAGCAGATCGCGCATGTCGTCCGCGTGCTCTTCTTCGACCGCCATGATGCTGATCAACAGATGCTTGGTGGTCGGGTCTTTGTCGCCAATGGCGGCAATCATTTGCCGGTACGACTCGATCGCCACCCGTTCGGCGATCAGGTTCGAGCGGATCATGGCTTGTACATCATCCGACTCGTCGTACTCGGCGTGGCTGCGCGCGGTCAGGGTAGCCGGATTGAAATTCGGCGAACCGTTCAGCTGGACGATGCGTTCGGCCAGCGAATCGGCGTGTTCCTGCTCCTGCTGCGCGTGCTCGAGGAACTCGGCCTTGATCGGGCCGTTGCCCACACCGTTGACGGTGTAGTAGTGGCGCTTGTAGCGCAGCACGCACACCAGTTCGGTGGCGAGCGCGTCGTTCAGCATGTTGATGACCGCTTCACGGTCGGCGGCGTAACCGTCCGTCACGGCGCCGTCGTCCAGATTGGCCGCTGCCTGGCGGATGGCTTGCACGTCGAATCCGTGCGCCAGTGGCTTGGTGTTGTGTTCCATGATGATTCCTTAATATTCTGTTGCGGTGGTGTTCCTGTTAACGGCGCGGGGCGATCGGCGCGCCTTCGTTCGACAGCACGATTTCCACGCGGCGGTTCATCTGGCGGTTGCCGGCCGTATCGTTGGCGGCGACCGGGAAGGCTTCGCCGTAGGCGCGCATGGCGACGCGGTCACGCGCCACACCCATGTCAACCAGGGCGGCGCGCACGGACGTGGCGCGGCGCTCCGACAATTGCTGGTTATGCGCGCTGCTGCCAGTACTGTCGGTAAACCCTTCGACCAGCACCGTGCGGTTCGGGTTCTGTGCCAGGGCGTCGGCCAGCTTGCGCAGGGTGGCCTGGCCGTTCGGGGTCAGGTTGGCCTGGTTCACGCCGAACAGCACGTCGCCGATCGTGATGATCAGGCCGCGTTCGGTTTTCTTGGCTTGCAGGTCCGTCATCAGCGCTTCGAGCTGGGCGGCGCGGGCCTGGGCTTCGCGGGTCTGGGCTTCGGCGGCGGCGACCTGGCCTTGCGCGGCGGCAGCCTGGTTCTGGGCGGCGGCGGCGTCAGCGCTGGCGGCGGCGGCGGCGGCTTTCGAGGCGGCGGCATCCATCTTGGCGCGGTCCGCTTCGGCAGTACGCGCTTCGAGACGCACGGCATCGCGCTGCTTGCCGGAAGCAGCGATATCGGCTTCAGCCTGCTTCTGTTTTGCGACTTCCTGTGCGGTGGCGATCTTTTGCTTGGCCAGGTAGGCCAGCTTGTCGATCTGCTCCAGGCTATCCTTGCGGGCGGCGGCGGCGTTGGCTTGTTCCAGCGCTTCGCTGGCTTGCTTGAATTCCAGCGGGGCGAAGGTCGACACGCGCGAATTATTGTTGGCGGCGACGAAATCGCCACGGGCCTGGTCCAGCAATGGGGTGGTGGTCGGCACGCTGCTGCATGCGCCCAGCGCGAGGACGGAGGCGAGGATGGCGGACTTGATCAAAGTATGTTTCATGGAGGTATTTCCTTTTCTTGTCGTAGCGCACGGGGCGCGCTAATCAATGGTTTTCTTGTGCTCTGGGTGCTACCGTGCGCGGCCATTCGGCCTGCGCTGCCGCTGTGAGGGCGCGCGGCGTCAATCTGTTTTTATTGTTGTGGCTTGTTGGCACGGTCGACTTCTTCGCGCAGCACGCGCAAGTCATCCTGCAGTGCGTTGGCGGCGCTGGTGGCCTTGGCCGAATTGGCCTTGCTCTGGGCCAGCTTGGCATCGACCTGGGCCTGGGTCGCCAGTTCGCGCGCCAGTTTGTAATCCTTGGCGGCCAGGGCTGCGTTGGCGCGCATCATCTTGGCGCGCGCCGCATTGATTTCTTCAGGTGCCAGGTCGGCGGCGCCGGCGCTCACGGCATTTTCAACCGCGTTCTTGGACACGGCCACATCGGCCGTGGCCGGCGCTTTTTGCGAACTGGCGCAAGCGGCCAGTGTCATAACCAGTGCGGCGCAAAGAACTTTGCAGACTTGATTCTTGATTTGTGCATTCATCGGGTTTCTCCATGAGGTGTAATGATGTCGTGATAACGTTATAAGCTGATTTAATGGCAAGTTCGGTTCGCTGCCGCACATAGCAAATGTTTTGCGCGCAAGGGCCCGTACGACCGTGCGCTAACGTACACAAGCAAGCTACCCTGATCGCTTAAGCTGTTCTTACTTTCACAAGAGGGATAGTCATGAGTCAAGCCGCCCCGGTCCCGTCCGGCCGCACACCGCTCGCGCGCCGCACCAAGATCATTCTCGCCAGCCTCGCCGTGCTGGCCGCCATTGCCGCCATCGCGCTGGCCATCCTGCTCAGCTACGACTGGAACAAGGCCAGGCCCTGGCTGGGCGCCAAGGCCGGCGAAGCGCTCGACCGCCCCGTCGTCATCGCCGGCGACCTCAGGCTGAGCTGGGAAAAGCCGGCCTCCATCATGGCCGGGCACGACCGCACCTGGCGCGACCTGGTACCGTGGCCGCACCTGGTCGCCAACGATGTGCATGTCGGCCAGCCGCAGGGTCTCGGCGCGGGCGACATGGCCAGCGTCAAACAGTTTTCGTTTTCGCTGAATCCGTTCGCGCTGCTGCGCAAGACCATCGCCATTCCCGTGCTGCGCTTCGACGCGCCGGCGGTCGACCTGCGCCGCGACAAGGATGGCAAGAACAACTGGACCTTCCGCCAGGACGAGCAGCCGGCGCGCTGGAAGCTCGACCTTGAACGCGTGATCTTCACCAAGGGCGTGGTCAAGTTCAACGATGCGCTCGAACAGATCGACCTGACGGCCGACGTCGACACCATCAACGCCGACCCCGCCTACGGCGTCAGCTGGAAGCTGCGCGGCACCTACAATGGCGGTCCGGTCAGCGGCGGCGGCAAGGCCGGCGCGGTACTCTCGCTCAAGCAGCAAACCACGCCCTACCCGGTGCAGGCCGATCTGCACGTGGGCAAGACCCACATCGAAGTCGAAGGCACGCTCACCAAGCCGACCAGGCTGGCCGCGCTCGACCTGCGCCTCAAGCTGGCAGGGGCCAGCATGGCGCGCTTGTATACGCTGACCGGGGTGCTGCTGCCGGAAACGCCGGCGTTTCGCACCGAGGGTCGCCTGACGGGCGAACTGGGCGAGACCGGCAGCCGCTGGATCTACGACAAATTCACCGGCACGGTCGGTTCCAGCGATATCGCCGGCCACCTCGAATACCGAACCGGCAAGCCGCGCGGCAAACTCAGTGGCACTGTATCTTCCAAACTGCTGCAGTTCGCCGACCTGGGGCCGCTGGTGGGCGCCGACTCGAATGCCAGCAAGCAAGCGCGCGGGGTCGAGGCGGTGCAGCCGGCCGGCAAGGTGCTGCCGGTCGAATCGTTCCGCACCGAACGCTGGACCGCCATCGACGCCGACGTGCGCTATGAAGCCGAGCGCATCGTGCGCGAAAAGCAGCTGCCGATCAGCAAACTGAACACCCACCTGATCCTCAAGGATGGCGTGCTCAACCTGGCGCCGATGAACTTCCAGATGGCTGGCGGAAACATGAGCTCGACCATCAAGCTCGACGGCAGCGGCAAGGGCAAGCAAGCCATCAAGGCCACCGCCAAGGTCAGCGCGCGCCATATCCGCATCAAGGAACTGTTCCCGTCGATTCCCGAAATGAAAGCCACCGTCGGCCAGATCAATGGCGACGCCCAGCTATCGAGCACCGGCAATTCGGTCGCTTCCCTGCTGGGCGCGTCCAACGGCGAAATCAAGGCGCTGATCGATGAAGGCACGGTCAGCAAGATGCTGCTCGAACAGATGGGCCTGAATATCGGAAATATCGTGCTCACCAAGCTGTTCGGCGACAAGCAGGTCAAGCTCAATTGCATGGCCACCGATTTCCAGGTCACCAACGGGCTGATGCAGACGCGCACCTTCGTGGTCGATACCGAGGAAGCGGTCATCACGGCCGACGGCACCATCAACCTCGCCAACGAACAGATGGACCTGACCCTCAATCCCAAGACCAAGGGCTTGCGCATCTTTTCGCTGCGCTCGCCCCTGCACGTGCGCGGCAGCTTCTCCAAGCCCGACGTGAGCGTCGACAAGGGCGTGCTGGCCCTGAAAGCCGGCGGCGCCGTGGCGCTCGGACTGGCGGCACCGGCCGCCGCCCTGCTGCCGCTGGTAAACACCGGACCGAGCCAGGACAGCGGTTGCGCGCGCCTGCTGGCGCAGGCGCGCGCAAAGCCGCAAGCCCCGCCGCCGGGCAAGACCAGCCGCTGATGGTGGATAAATTGCGTTTTGTCACCTATGTGCGTTGGCGAACAGACCACGAGCTCGACAGGCACTATTCTGGCTACATCGGATCGGCGAAAGCACTGCCGAACGCATAACAACATAGACCACCACCATAGAGGAACACACCATGAAAAACCTGAAAATCGTCTCGACCCTGATCGCCGCCCTGATGCTGACCACCGTTGTCGGCTGCGCTTCGACCGACAAGAAAGAAAGCGTCGGCGAGTACGTTGACGACAGCGTGATCACCACCAGCGTCAAGGCTGCCATCGTCAACGAGCCGAGCCTGAAAGTTGCTGAAATCAACGTTGAAACCTTCAAAGGCGTTGTGCAACTGAGCGGCTTCGTTGCTGCCCATGACAGCATCGCTACCGCCGGCAAGGTCGCACGCGACGTCAAAGGTGTGAAGTCGGTGAAAAACGATATTCGCATGAAATAAGCAACAAGCAATTCAACGAGGTTCACGATGAAAACAATCAGGCAGGTGCTCATGAGCGCGACTTTGGTCACGCTGGCGCTCGGTTTGAGCGGCTGCGCCGGCATGTCGGGGCAGGATAAGAACACCGCCATTGGCGCCGGTGCCGGCGCAGTGGTCGGTGGCGTCCTGACCGGCGGCAGCGCGGGCGGCACCGTCGGCGGCGCAATCGTCGGCGGCGTGATCGGCAACCAGGTCAAGCCACCCAAATGACCGCTGTGCCTGATTGAGGAAAAACCCCGTACGCGGGGTTTTTTTACGCCCGGTGTTTTATCATGGCGGGAAAAACAAGGGGGGAGTCGATGAACTGGGATGTTTTCGTTTGCAAGTTTTCGCGCACGTACACCCATGTCGGCCAGATCGGCAACGACGAGTCATGCCTGCCGATGGGAAGCCGGGCGCAGATCCAGGCCGCGATTGCCGATCTGTTCGCGGACACCGGCTGGAGCGATCCGACGTGGGGTCGTTATCAGGGGCCGTTCGGCTCGGTCGGCTTCAATCTCTCGGACCACGATCCGGTCAACAGGATCATGCTGCACGTGCGCGCCGGCGCCGGGATTGCCGCGCCCATTGTGGAACTGTGCCGGCGCCATGGTTGGCAGGCGATGGATACCTCGGCCGGCACCTTCCTGGAGCAGATGCCGGTACCGGAACAGGGTCTGGAGCAATGGATGGCGTACCGCGCTCAGGTGCTCGGCCAGCGGCAAGCCCCGTAGGCCGCCGCTGCCCGCACGGGTTCAGACGAAGGCGGTGGACAGCGCGCAGGCGCCGGCTTCCTTGACGATCTCGTAGCACTTGCAGGAAGCTGCGGCCAGGCCGGGCACGTCGAGGATTTCGATATTGCCGCGGCTGTAGATGATCAGCCCCTGCTGCTGCAGGGCGCTGGCAGCCTTGGTCACGCCGACCCGGCGCACGCCCAGCGCATGCGCCAGGAATTCGTGGGTGAGATGGAATTTGTCGGACTTGAGGCGGTCGCGCGTGATCAGCAGCGAGCGCGCCAGGCGTGCTTCGAGCACGTGGAAGCGGCTGCACACGGCGATCTGGATCGCCTGCGCCAGCAAGGTATCGGTGTAACGGTACAGCACCCGCTGCAAGGCCGGATTGCGCGCGAACTCGGTGCGGAACTTGGCGCTGTCCATGCGGCTGGCGCAGCCGGCGCGCTGCACGATGGCGCGCGTCTGCGCCGTGTCATGTCCGAGCGCGACGGTCGCGCCCAGCATGCCTTCGCGCCCGACCAGCCCCACTTCGAGCGTCATGCGCCCTTCCGCCACGCCCAGCAGGGAAATCAGGCAATCGTGCGGAAAATAGATGTAGCGCACCGGCTCGGCCGGCTCGCACAGCACCTCGCCCACCTCCACCTGCACCGGTTCGAGCAAGGGCGACAGGCGCGCCAGGTCGGCATGCGGCAGGGCGGCGAGCAGCTGGTTGCCGTTCGGGTGGTCGAGCTCGACCGCGGAGACGTGCTTCATCGTTCCCTCCGGCAGGCAAAGCGTGTGGTCGACCATAAGTCAAAACGGATAGCGATCATTAGATAGGTCAGGCCAGGTAAATACGACGGATACATGTGCAAACAATGTCAATCAGGGTAACGGCAATAATAGGCGAAGTATGTACGGTGACGCACGGAAGAACGGCCCCGTCATCAGGAGAATGAGCCGCATCAACCCGACAGTGCGGCAGCGCCGTTCAATCCAAAGGAAACCATGAGTACACCTTTTTCTCCCGTGACCCAGGGCGCGCGCCATCCCCTGCTGATCGCGGCCGCCGTGGCGGTCATCGTGTTGTGCGGCACCGGCACGGCCGCCATCCTGGGCTGGCTTCCCGCGTCCATCGGCGCTGCGCCCGCCCCGGCCGAACTGAGCCAGATCGAGCGCGCCATGCTCGCCTCCAGACTGGAGGGCAGCACGCCGCCCGCGCTGGCCGCGCGCGATCAGCGCGGGCTCGGCCGGGAGCGCGACCGCGACCGCGACCGCGAACAGGATGGCGGGCGCCGGGCCGCGCGCGACCATGCGGCGCCGCCAAGCCAGCCGGCGGCGCGCGTGAGCGCGGCCGAACCGGACCAGGAACGCCGCTGGTGCGCGCACTGCGGCAATGTCGAATCGGTGCGTGAAGTGAGCCAGCGCGCCCAGGGCAGCGGCCTGGGTGCGGCCGGTGGCGCCATCCTCGGCGGCTTGCTGGGCAACCAGGTTGGCGGCGGCAACGGCCGCAAGCTGGCCACCGTGGCCGGCGCCGTCGGCGGCGCCGTGGCCGGCAACCAGATCGAAGGCAGCATGAAGGCCACCCGCAGCTATGAAATCCGGGTCCGCCTCGACGATGGCGGCGCCCGTACCTTCCATCAGCGGAGCGCGGCCGGCTGGCGTGCCGGCGACCGCGTCGAGATCGTCAACGGGACCTTGCGCCCGGCCGCCTGATCGCGCGCGCCAGTACAAAAAAACAACGCCCAGGCGCCGCGCTCCCCTGGCGCATTCTTTTCTTGTTTGCAATGTGTGTTAGCGAACTGATCTCCTGATGAGCTGGCGCGAGAATGGCTTCACGCCTGCAGCAAACGGCGCGGCAGTATCACCAGAAACGAAGGAATTATCATGAACCGCATGATTTGGATCGGCATTGTAGCTTGGGGCATTATCGTGACGCTGTTCGGTTTCAGCGCTGCGGGACCCGTCGCGGCGGGCAGCAGCCCTGCAATGCAGGCCCAGGACGTGGTGTTCCTGATTGCCGGCGGCCTGGTGGCTTGCCTGATTGGTTTGGTTGGCCTGGCTGGCGTATTGGGATGGTTGCCAGCCTTGCAAAACGAACAAAAAACTTATTCTTAATGTACGCCAGCGTACGGAGCGGCATGCAAGAGTTCTGCATACTGCAATCACGACATACCAGTCGTCTATAAAAACCCACCGAGGACAATATCATGCTCTATACAATCGCCGTCGTACTTCTGATCCTGTGGCTGCTCGGTCTGGTCACTTCCTATACAATTAATGGCTTCATCCACATTTTGCTGGTTGTCGCAGTCATCATGATTCTGGTTCGCCTGATCAGCGGCCGCGGTATCTAGCTGACGCACGATCTGGCCATCGACTGATGTCCGATCCGTTTCGCGGTCGCGCCTGACACAGCCTGGCGTGACAGCGAAACGGATTACTTACTTTTGGAGCCCTACTATGAAAATGAACCTGAGCAAATCCCTGATCGGCATCACTGTCGTCACCATGCTGGCCACCGGTTGCGCCGACATGTCCCCGACCCAGCGCGGCACCGCCACCGGCGCCGGCGTCGGTGCTGGCCTGGGCGCGATCATTGGCGCGACTGCCGGCCACGGCGGACACGCGGGCAAGGGGGCCATCATCGGTGGCGCCGCCGGCGCACTGATCGGCAATATCTGGTCGAACCGCATGGAGCAGCAGAAGCAAGCCATGGAGCAGGCCACGCGCGGTACCGGCATCCAGGTCAGCCAGACCCAGGATAACCGCCTGAAACTCGAGGTGCCTGCCGACGTCTCGTTCGACACCGGCCGCTCCGACATCAAATCGAATTTCCGTCCCGTGCTGGATCGCTTCGCCGCCACCCTGCAAGACAATCCGTCGACCACCGTGACCATCATCGGCCACACCGATAGCACCGGCAACGATGCGGTCAACCAGCCGCTGTCGGTCGACCGCGCCGCCCAGACCCGCGACTTCCTCGCCTCGCGCGGCGTCTCGCCCAACCGCATCATGATCGATGGCCGCGGCGAACGCGAACCGGTCGCTTCAAACGACGACCCTTCCGGCCGAGCGCGCAACCGCCGTGTCGAGATCTACGTCGCCGAGCCGAACCGCCAGGGTTAAGCCCGCAGCCTTCTCGCCGTACCCCGAACAGCCGGCATCGCGATGCCGGCTTTTTTACGCCCCGGCCACGTGTACCGTCACGCCCAGCGCGCGGTAGCGCGCCAGCAAGGCGTCGTCGGTGCCGCGCGCCACCACCAGCGCCCCGATCTGGTCCGCGCCGGCGATGCGGTAAGGCGAGGCGGTCGCCAGTTTTTCGGGCGAGGCCAGCACCACCGTGTGCGCGGCCGCCCGCCACATGGCGCGCTTGACGGCCGCCTCCTCGAAGTCGCCGGTGGACAGGCCGGCGTCCGGATCGATGCTGCTCACGCCCAGGAAACACAGGTCGGCGCGCACCTGGGCGATCGCCTCCAGCGTGGCCGCGCCCACCCCCACCAGCGAATGGCGGTACAGGCGCCCGCCCAGCATGATCACCTCCACCTGTTCATGTTCCAGCAGCGCCAGCGCCACCGAGGGACTGTGGGTGAGCACGGTGGCGCGCAGATCCAGCGGAAGATGGCGCACCAGGTGGCCCGAGGTGGTGCCGCCATCGAGCAGCACCACCTGCCCCGGCGCGACCAGGGCGGCGGCGGCGCGCCCGATGGCCGCCTTGGCATCGGCCGAGATCTGCGCGCGCGCAGTGAAATCGGCCAGCGCCGGCGAGGCGGGCAAGACCGGCAGCGCGCCGCCATGCACGCGCTGCAGCAAGCCTTCGCGCGCCAGTTCGCGCAAGTCGCGCCGGATGGTGTCTTCCGACAAGCCCAGTGCCTCGCTCACGGCCTTGGCCACCACTTGCCCGTCGCGCCGCAACAGGTCCATCAGATACTGCTTGCGCTGGGTTGTCAGCATGGCCGCTCCTGCATGTATTTTCTTGACATTGCACGATTTTGCACGATATTCTAAAAAACACCAAGCACAATCACAGGGACACATCATGCAAGCACCACGGGTACGCATCGACCAGGAAGAACTGCTGTCGGACAACTGGTACATCCTCAAGCGCCTGAGCTTTTCGCTGCGCCGGCGCGACGGCAGCTGGCAGAGCCAGACGCGCGAAGTCTACGACCGCGGCAACGGCGCCGTGATCTTGCTGTACAACCTGGGCCAGCGCACGGTGCTGCTCACGCGCCAGTTCCGCATTCCAGCCTACGTCAACGGGCACGACGGTTTCCTGATCGAAGCGGCCGCCGGCCTGCTCGACAATGCCAGCCCGGAGCAGCGCATCCGCGCCGAAGCCGAGGAAGAAACCGGCTACCGCATCGATGACGTGAAAAAGATCTACGACCTCTTCATGAGCCCCGGTTCGGTCACCGAACGCCTGCACTTTTTCATCGGCGCCTACGCACCGGAACACAAGGTGGGCGATGGCGGCGGCCTGGCCGCCGAGGGCGAAGATATCGACGTGCTCGAACTCGGTTTCGACGAAGCGCTGGCGATGATGGCCAGCGGCGCGATCATGGATGGCAAGACCGTCCTGCTGTTGCAATATCTCCAGTTGCACCTGATGTCGGCGCAAACCTAGCGCCAGATCAATACATCGGCGTGGGAGGCACGCGATAGTTGCACCTATGAATGCACATACCTCCCTCCCGCACTCGCCGGCCGCCGGCGCCGAACGGCGCGACACGCTGTGGAACCCGGACGCCGCCGCCTTCTGGAGCTTGCTGTTCACGCCCCTGTTCGGCGCCTTCCTGCTCATCCGCAACTGGGAAACGCTGGGCGAGTCCGGCCGCGCCGTGCGCGCCTGCTGGTGGTTCGCGCTCAGCCTGGTGATGGTCATTCTCAATTTCTATTATTCCCTGCTGTGCGGCGACGCCTCGCCCTGGCGCATGAGCAACGTGATTTTCCTGCTGGTCTGGTACATCGCCGAGGCCAGTCCCCAGGAGCGCTTCATCCGCGAGCGCCTGGGCACCGATTACGCGCGCCAGTCCTGGGCCATTGCCCTGCCCTGCGCGCTGGTGCTGTGCATGACGTACGGGTTCGGCTATGTCGGCATGCTCGCCTTGTTCACCCAGGTGCACTGACATGAACGCCATCCGCATCGGCGTGGCAGTTGCCAGTCCCCCTTTTTCGCAGGTTGACCACTCGCACAGGAGCACGGTATGAGCACGGAGCGTTTTGCCCATTTTTTGGATTCTCTGCAATCCTGGAGCGCGGAAGCGCCGCCCCCGGCCGCGGCGCCGGCCTCCTCCCCAGGCCAGACCAACGCCAACCAGAGCGCGCGGGTACGGCGCGTCAAGGGTTTGCTGGAAGCGGTCGGATCGGACCCGGCCTGGCGCGCGCGCGGCGACGCCCAGGCCGGCAACGACAGCGCGGCGCGCAGTGCCGGTCACGCCGGCGAGGATCTTGATGACGATCTCGACGACGATGACGAGGACTTCAACTGACTCGCCCGGCGCCGCACGGCGGGGGCGGCCCGCCGTGTGTCTTGCATATTCTATTAACAACATCCAGCGCGCGTTTCGCGATAAACTCGCGTATTCACACTGGAGCCACCATGATCCCACGTCTTCGCCTGACCGCCCTCGCCCTCGTTTCCGCCGCGACCCTGTCGCTCGCGCCCGCCAGCGCCGCCACCCAGACCATGAAGCCCGGTCTGTGGGAAAACACCAGCAAGACCACCTCGCAAAACGCGCAGATCGCCAATGCCATGGCGGAGATGCAAAAGCATATGAAGTCCATGACCCCGGAACAGCGCAAGGAAATGGAGAAAGCGATGGGCAAGTCGGGCCCGGCCAACTTCACCCTGCACGACGACGGCAGCGTCACCGTCAAGGTGTGCATCACCCAAAAAATGATCGACGATTCGAGCGGCGACCATCTTGGCCCGCAAGGCGGCAACTGCACCCACAAGAAGGGACCGATGGTCGGCGGCACGCAAAGTTTCTCCTATTCCTGCACCAACCCGCAGACATCCGGCGAGGGCAAGATTTCGTACCAGGCCGACTCCTACAGCTCGACCGTGAGCATGACCTCCAGCGCCGCCGGCGCCATGGGAAACATGACCATGGCATCGACTGGCAAATATTTGGGCGCCAATTGCGGCAACGTCAAGCCAGTCGACACCAAGCCGGCCCCCGCCAAGCCAGCCCCCGGCGTCAGGTAAGGCAGCCGGCGGCGCGGCCCGCAGCGCTTTACGCCGCGCCGGTAAACGCCAGGTAGCGCTCGCGCGCCAGGGTCGCCACCGGCCCGATGGCCAAGCTGCGCCCTTCGTAGCGGATGCAGGGCGTGACCTTGCCGTAGTTGCCGGTGTTGAAGATTTCGAGCGCCGTCAGCAGCTCGTCCGGGTGCACGCTGCGCTCTTCCACCGCCACGCCCGCCTCGGCCAACAGCCCGATCACCCGGGCGCGCGTGATGCCGGCCAGGAAAGTGCCATTCGGCACCGGCGTCACCACCTTGCCTTCCGGCGTGACCAGGAACAGGTTCGAGGTCGCGAACTCGGCCACGTTGCCATCGCTGTCGAGCACCACCGCATTATCGAAACCGCGCCCGCTCGCTTCGCGGATGGCACGGCTGGTGTTGGCGTACAGGGCCGAGGCCTTGGCGTCGGTCGGCGCCATGCTGGCGTCCGGCCGGCACAGGCGCGACAGGCAAGCCGAAAAGCCCGTGAACGGCGGCATCGGCGCATCGAACAGGGTCAGCGCGAAGCCGCTCTTTTCCGGCACCGGCACCAGGAAGCCCTCGGCGCCGAACACCAGCGGGCGCACATACAGCTCCGCATCGGCCGGGAACTTGCCCACGCCTTCGCGCACCAGCGCTTCCATCTCGTCCACCGTCAGCGGACATTGCAAACCGAGCCGCTCGGCCGAATCGATCACGCGCTGCAAATGCAGGCGCAGATCGGGCAGCTGGCCGCGCATGGCGCGCGCGCCATCGAAGACCGAGGAGCCCAGCCACACGCTGTGATCCATCGCGCCGTACAGCGGCACATTACCTTCGGCCCATTGCCCTTTGAAATAAGTCAGATACATAATTGCCTCGCAGTCATTGTTCTGCTCCCAGTTTAACCGAACTTGCCCATCCGGTCCGGTCGCCCCGCGATCCGGTTAGAGGCGGCGCTCCACTGCCGCCACGGCGATTACCCGGCTTGAACTGTTAGCATTGGGAATGTTGCAACGATACATTTAACTCAACGCGCTTTCCCCAGCCACCTCCATATTGATGAGCCATGTCCACTGACGTTCTGCTTCCCCGGCCCCGCGCGCGCTGGATCACGATCGGCCTCGTGGTCGGCCTGCATGCGGCCCTGTTGCTGGCGTGGCGCCATACGCGCGAGAAAGCCCCGCCGCGCGAAGACGAGAACGGTCCGCGCATCCAGTGGATCGACGCCATTGCCGCCCCACCGCTCCAGAAAACGCCGCCAACGCGCGCCACGCCCGCCCCCGCCACCAACCCCGCTCCCGTGCGCGTGGCGCGCCAGCACCCCACTACGCCCGCGCCGGCGGTCGCGGTGGCGGCTGCACCGCCCGCTGCCGAGGCCGAAGCCCCGTCGATGACCGTGGTGCCGCCCGATCCCTTCGCCGAACCCGCCACTGCCGCAACACCGAGCGGTGCCGACGCCATCCGCAAGCGCGCGCTGGCCGACCTGGGCAAGATCGACAAGGACTTGCGCAAGCAATCGCTCAACAAGTTCAGCGTGCCCGACGATTCGCCGCAAAAGCGCCTGATCGCCGGCATCCAGTCGGCCCGGCGCGGCCCCACCCTGTTCGAACAGGCCGAGGTCGAGGAAATCACCACCGGCAATGCCGATGGCGGCGGGCGCAAATACAAGATCAGGACGGCGCTGGGCACCTATTGCGTCACCTACCCGTCGGTGAATGACATTCACGGCAGCCGGGAAAAGAAATACACGCTCTGCCCCAATTAGGCACGGTGGGCCGCTGTGTTCGCTAGCGAACAAAGTTTCGGAACGTCCGCAACGTACACTACGTCTTTAGTATCTGTTGCTCCGGCTATATTTCATGCTTTCCACTTTAGAACGAATCGATCCCCACAGCGACCGCATCGAGATCCTGGTCGACCTGGTCGAACAACTGCGCCCGCAGCGGCGCGCCGACTTTGCCGGCAGCACCGAACGGGTGCGCACCCTGTGCCAGCTCCTCAAGGGCAACCCGGCCCATGCTTCCGCCCTGCGCAGCTACCTCACGCGCCTGCTCGAGAGCCGCCGCCACGCCAGCCTGTACACCGACATCGGCGTGCTCTCCAACGATGGCTTCTTCACTGAACTGAAACGCCGCGTTTCCTACCGTTTCCTGCCGCCCGCCCTGGGCGATGTCTACCTGAGCGACGCCATCGACCAGGTGCTGTACGTGAAAACCGACTACCGCTGGATCGCCACCGTGCCGGCCGCCGACTGGCTGGAATTGTTCGACGTGGTGTCGAACGCCGCGCCCGCGCCGCACACCAGCCCGGCCAACGCGCGCCGCACCACCGTGCTCGGCATGCTCGAAGCGATCCGCACCCTGTCCTGCCGCGTGTGCGCGCTCGGCTTCGAGCCGCGCCTGATCAGCAGCCACGCCGACATCGAAAACTTCGATTCGCCCTTCCTGATGCAAAACATCGAGGTCAATCACTACCTCGACGGCTACGCGCGCCTGCTGGCCGGCGAAGCGGCCAGCGTGGACGATGCGCGCCACCTGCTGGTCATGCTCGACCAGTGCGACAGCGTGGTCGCCAAGATCCGCAAGAATGCGCTCAGCCACGGCACCAGCGTCGCCCTCACCTATCTGCTGGTAGCCCTGACCCAGAGCATCGACCGCTTGCGCAAGCTGCTGTTCCTGGTCGACGTCAGCGGCCAATTGCCGGCCGCCCCCAGCGTCGACCTGGCAACCCTGGCCAACGACGCCACCCCCGACTACGCGCCGCCGACCAGCCTGCACCGCGCCGGTGCCATCGCCCTGGCCCAGGAACTGGTCGAAGCCCACAACAACAAATACACGGTGCGCGACCTGTTCGCCGACAATATCGACCTGCTGGCCCGCAACGTCACCGAAAACGCCAGCCGCACCGGCGAGCATTACATCGCCGACACGCGCGGCCAGCTGGGCGGCATGTTCCTGTCCTCGGCCGGCGCCGGCTTCATCGTCGGCTTCATGGCGCTGTTCAAGATTTTGCTGGGCACCCTGCGCGCCGCGCCGCTGGTCGAAGCGTTCCTGTTCAGCCTGAACTACTCGCTCGGCTTCATGCTGATCCACGTGCTGCATTTCACCGTGGCCACCAAGCAGCCGGCCATGACCGCGTCGCGCATCGCCGCCGGCCTGTCGAGCAAGGATGGGCGCAATATCGACCTCGACAGCATGGCGGAACTCATCAACAAGGTATTCCGCACCCAGTGCTTCGCGGTGCTGGGCAACCTGGCCACCGCCATTCCCACCGCCTGGCTGATCGCCATGGGCTATCGCTACGCCACCGGACACCACCTGGTCACGCCCGACAAGGCCGCGCACCTGTTGCACGACATCGATCCGATCCACAGCCCGGCCCTGTTCTACGCCGCCATTGCCGGCGTCTGCCTGTTCGTGGCCGGTCTCATTTCCGGCTACTTCGATAACAAGGCGCTGTACACGCGCATGGCACGGCGCGTGGTCCAGCTGCGCGGCCTGGGCCGCCTGCTGGGGCCGGAACGCCTGGGGCGCCTGTCGCTCTACATCGAAAACAACCTGGGCAGCCTGATGGGCAATCTGTATTTCGGCATTTTGCTCGGCACCATCGGCACCCTCGGCTTCCTGTTCGGCCTGCCGCTCGACATCCGCCACGTCACCTTCTCGTCCGCCAATTTCGCCACCGCGCTGGTGGCGCTCGATCACAGCATGAACTGGGAAGTGGCACTGACCTCGATCGGCGGATTTTTATCGATCGGTACGGTCAATCTCGTGGTAAGTTTCGGGTTAGCACTATTAGTTGCGCTTCGCGCGCGCAAGATTCACTTCGAACACGGTATCCTGTTGTTGAAAGCACTCGGACGGCGCTTCCTGGCCGCCCCCATCGATTTTTTCATCGGGCCCGGGGACATGCCGCCGGAGCCGCCCGAAGCCGTACCAACGAGGGGTTCAAAATGACAAAACCACGCGTCGCTGCCTGGCTGGCCGTACTGGCCCTGGCCGTCGGCCTGGCCTCCTGCGCCTCGCTGCCCTCGATGGATGGGCTGGTGGATGCGCCGGCGGCGCGTGCCAACCCGACCATCGCCACCGGCAAGGGCCGGATGGACAAGAAAAAGGCCGCCGACCTGCTGGCGCGGCGCTGGGCCAAGGCCACGCCCGACATGAAGGCGCTGGCGGTGCTGGAAGAAGCGGCCACCGGCGTGCCCCTGGTGGCCGGCAACAAGGTCACCCTGCTGTTCGATGGCCCGGCCACCATGAAGGAAATGATGGCCGCCGCCAGCAACGCCAAGACCTCGATCAACCTGGAAACGTATATTTTCGACCAGGATGACATCGGCCTGCAATTCGCCAACGTGCTGATCGAAAAGCAAAAACAGGGCGTCACCGTCAACGTGCTGTACGACAGCGTCGGCACCCTGGCCACGCCCAAGGAATTCTTCGAGCGCATGAAGCAGGCCGGCATTGCCATGGTCGCCTTCAACCCGGTCAATCCGGCGGCCCGGGTCGGCAAGTGGGAGCTGAACAACCGCGACCACCGCAAGCTGATGGTGGTCGACGGCAAGGTCGCGTTCACGGGCGGCATCAACATCAGCAGTACCTACGCCAACAGTTCCTTCTTCCGCTCCAAGCGCAAGCCGGACTCGACCGACAGCAAGAAAGTCGGCTGGCGCGATACGCACATCAAGATCGAAGGCCCGGCGGTCGCCTCGCTGCAGTTTCACTTCATCGAAGGCTGGGTCAACCAGGATGCGGGCGAATTGCCCGAGCGCGAATATTTCCCGCCGCTGGCGCCGGTGGGCGACAAGATCGTGCGCGTGCTGGCCACCGATCCCGAGCGCGAATCGGAGATCTACAAGGCCTTCATGCTGTCGATCCAGGAAGCGAAAAAGTCGGTGCACATCACCTCGGCCTATTTCGTGCCGGACCGCCAGTTTGTCGAAGCGCTCAGCGCGGCTGCCAAGCGCGGCGTGGACGTGCGCCTGGTGCTGCCCGGCGTGACCGATCACGGCCTGGTGTTCCATGCGGGACGCGCGTTCTACGATGAGCTGCTGCGCAACGGGGTCAAGATCCACCAGCTGCAAGTGGCGATCTTGCATGCCAAGACGGCGGTCATCGACGGTACCTGGTCGACCGTGGGTTCAGCCAATATCGACCGCCGCAGTTTCCTGCACAATTACGAACTCAACGTGGTGGTGCTCGACGCCGGCTTCGGCAACGACATGGAAAGCGCGTTCGCCGAGGATTTGCGCGACTCCAAGGAAATCACCCTCGCCCAGTGGCGCGACCGCCCGTGGGCCGACCGCCTCAAGGAATGGGCGGCACGGCTGACCGAATACTGGATCTAATTCTTCCATCGCAGCCAATCTGTTGTTCCCCAACGCGATTCCATCGTGTTTCGAGCGAAACATCATTTACACAAAAATAGTGTTTCGCTATATTCAAC
>NZ_JAQOZV010000179.1:0-1112 GCF_030348125.1 Massilia sp. DJPM01 | reverse complement strand
GGGCGGCGCGCGCTGCGCGCGTGCCGGCGTAGCGCACCCTTGACGGCATGCAGGGCGCATACGCTGGTCCATGGCCGCCGACGCGGCAGGCCGTGGCGGCGACCTTGGACAACAGGCGTGCCGGCGTTTCCGGCTGGAGAGGGCAGTTTGAGTATTGGCATGGAAACCCTGTTCACCACCGCACTGGGCTTGCAAGCCCCGTGGGAGGTGAGCGAATTGAAGCTCGACACGGGAGCGAGACGGATCGACTTTGAAGTTCGCTATCAAAGCGAGGAAATGGCCTGCCCCGCCTGCAAGGCGCCGGCGCAGAAGATCCACAGCCGCATGCAGCGCAGCTGGCGGCACCTCGATTTCTTTCAATTTGAAGCTTGGGTGCACGCAGAAGTACCGCGCGTGCGCTGCCGCTCCTGCGGAAAGACCTCGCGCATCGAGGTCCCATGGTCGCGCCCTGGCAGTCATTTCACTCTACTGTTCGAGGCTCTGGCCATGTCCTTGTGCCAAACAATGACCGTGGCCGAGACTGCCCGGCTGCTGCGTGTGACGGCGCATCGCCTGTGGCGCAGCGTCGGCCATTACGTCGCGGTGGCGCGCGGCAAGGATGACATGAGCGAGGTGAAGCTCATCGGAATCGACGAGACCAGCCTTCGGCGCGGTCACCAGTACGTAACGGTCGTTCACGACTTCGATGCCAAGCGCCTGCTGTTCGCCACCGAAGGCCGCGACCACGAGACGGTGGGCGCTTTCAAGGCCGATCTGATCGCCCATGGCGGGCAGCCGCAGCGGATCGAGCACGTCTGCATGGACATGGGCCAGGCCTACATCAAGGGCGTCACCGAGCAATTGCCGCAGGCCCAGATCAGCTTCGATCGCTTCCACGTGATCGCCTTGGCCAACGATGCGATGGACAAGGTACGCAAGCTGGAAATGGCGGAGCATCCGCGCGTCGTTCGCAGCGCCTTGGGGACCGAACGCAAGACCGTCCGTGCGTTGATGTGGGGCATGCGCCGCGACGCGCACAGCTGGACGGCGCGCCAGCGCGACACGATGTATCTCTTGCAGCGTTCCCGGCTCAAGACCGCAAGGGCGTGGCGGCTGAAAGAAGCATTGCGGGA
>NZ_JAQOZV010000178.1:0-1131 GCF_030348125.1 Massilia sp. DJPM01 | reverse complement strand
GCAACAACGATCATCAGTTCGATCAGGGTAAAACCGGCTTGTGCCTTCTTCATCATTTTCATCGATTTCATTTTTACTACTCCTGGTGGGAATACTTTGGAACTTGGGAAGCGCACTTGGGTATATGCCATATCGTTATATAAATCTTTTCCATGAATGAAATCAGTGATTTGCAGCAGGCGTGCTTGGCTTGTCGTCGGCACGCGCGAACGCAGACGTGGTGGATCTGATGCCAAACAACCAGGCTTTTACCTAATTCTCATGCACAACCTCATGGAAAGCGCCGTCGGGGCTCAAGTAGCCCTGAACCAGAAAGATATATATAACAACATTGTCATACGCAAGCTCCGTGCCAGGTAGATCTTCCAACATTTCCCTGGTGTATTTCAAGGTTCGATGGCAGATACCTACTGTACTGCGATGGCATCGGGCGCCATCCACACGAAGCCGAAAACGATGCAACTGATGGTGTGAGGCAGCGCGAAAAAGGGGGAGGTGCTCTGCATCGCACGCATCGCCGCCATGATGGGCGCGAAGGAGACCAGCGATCAGGTGCCGCTATGCGATCCGCTGGCCATTACCCGGCGGGCCGCGGTCGATTTCGAGGTCGGCCAGGCGGCCAGCAGCGTGCATTGCCGCGCCCAGGTGAGGCTTCGTCTGCCGCCGCAGTCACTTTCGACTTCGCCACGTCATACTGGTACACCGGAAGGGCTACCGCTGCCAGCACGCCAGGACGCCAGCACGCCAATGATGGCGACAACCATCATCAGTTCGATCAGCGTGAAGCCGGCCCGGGCCGCATTTGCATCGGAATGGCCTGATTTTATGCTGCCGTGGGAGTAAGGAAGTTGCGTACCCCCGCGATAGGATAACCGTCGACAGGAGCATCTTGAATCTTGAGGAGAGGAAGAGCGGAAACGCGCGGTCCGGTGTTGGCACGGCGTTATTGCGACAAGCGATCGGCCCGGCCTGTGTAGCGCAGCGCCGGAGGGCAAGCACTTATGCTGAGGCCTCTTGCGGGAAATCCCGGAAGAGGCCTGGAACGTGTCATCTGGTGTCGATCACATTCGATAGAAACCTGAACAAGCTTTGGACATGCCCCGCAACAAAATGCTGTCGGAGCTATGTCAA
>NZ_JAQOZV010000177.1:0-1185 GCF_030348125.1 Massilia sp. DJPM01 | reverse complement strand
TCATCCTTGAGATGCTTGATGTCGTTTTCGGCCTGACCGCGCGCGCAATAGATATCCTCGTACAACATGCCGGCATCGAGTCCTGGCAGCGAGGTGACGATGAAGCGCGTGTTCTCGCCAAGGGCCATGACCTCGGCCTTGAGCAACACGCGCCAGGCTCTCGGCCACGAACGCGCCTGATAAGCAAATTCGTCGAACAGACGCACCGCTTTGGGCACCACGTCCTGCGATTGTGCAGCCACCCACCGGTCAATGGCGCGAAGTCTGGTCGGCTCGGCCATCGCAAGGAGCTTGGGGTTGCAGGCGAAACCAAAAATGAAGTCTACGTTCGACATGCTGTCGATCAGGCTCATTAATTCAGGCCCACTAAAATGTCCGTCGCCACGTACGAGAATATGAGTAGCGGGGAAGTGCTGACGAATCCGCTTCAGAACGCGCCGCATGATCATCGCATTCTCTTCGCCAAATGGTCGCCTTCCGGGTCGCAGCACCGCCGTGATCAAGCCGCCCGACTGGCCGTCGAAAATCATCAGCGGCAAGTAGCAGGTCGAACCATAGTGGTGGTTGTAGAACGCCAGCGGCTGCTGGCCGTAGCACGCATCCTCGGAGTGATCCAGGTCGAGAATCACGTTCTTTGGCGGGCTGGAAAAGCTGGCGATGAACTGTTCCACGAGCGCTTCGCTGACGCGGTAGATGTCCTGGCGACTGGCCGCATGTTCGAAGCGCGAGATCGTCGCCCCGGACGCCAGCGCGGCCTCGTCGTCGAACGGCAAACGGGCCGCGCCAAGTTTGAACATCGGGTCGTGGCGCAGGCTGTTCGCGTCATTGCCGTCTTCGTAACCGCAGCCGATCTGGTAGATGCGCTGTGTCAGAAGATCGTGATACGAATGGCTGACGTAACTCTGATGGCGGCGGTCAGGCAAGGCCGCAGCGAGGCGCTTGGTCAAGCCAATCTGGAGGTCGACTCCGCGCAGCAAAACTGGACCGAGATCGGACGACAAACCCCCACCGGCGAAATCGGCGCGGACGCTGTGAGCGGGAATGGATGCAAAACGGAGCTGCTCTGGGGTAGAATTCATGTCGGGCAAGGTGGCGTTTTTGTTGACAGGGTAGGTTTCTAGATAACTCCCATTCTATCAATCACTTACGGCATTCTTGCCCTTTTTTATGCAAAATTCAGGCTAG
>NZ_JAQOZV010000176.1:0-1233 GCF_030348125.1 Massilia sp. DJPM01 | reverse complement strand
CGATTATTCGTGTCCACTGTGTTGGCAGTGAGGCCCGCTTGCAGGCTCGCAGCCAGGGTGCTGTTGCCATCCGCGCCGTTGGCGGACGCTGCGGCGGCGCCAACCAGCGCGCCACCGATGGCAGCACCAGCCTGCTGATAGGCATTCACAAAGCTGGCCCGCTCCGTCGAACCCAACGCCAGGCCAAGCTTGTCTGCCGCAGCCTCGCCGCTCGCCTCGCCGACGCGCTGCCCAAGGTTGCCGCCGATGACACCGCCGCCGCTGCTGAGCGCGCCGCTTGTTCCGCCTGTGATCCCGCCAACAATCCCTTGCGTGGCAGCATGCAAGGCGATCCGGAAAATGCCGTTGTCGCTCCAGTTGGCAGCCGTGGCCAAGGCGTCGTTGGCTTTGGCCGTGAACGCCGCTGCTGCCGCCGGATCGTTGCCGGCAGTGGCGTTCTCTGCCTGTTGCAGATATTGTCCAGCGAGCTTTTGTGCGTCCGCGACCTGCTGCGCGCCGATGTTGCCCACCTGCTTGGCGATGATCGGCGTTACCTGCTGCGCCACATCGTTCAAGGCCTTGGTGACTTCACGCTCGCTTTGCAGCTGCTTCAGATCGAAGATCTTGCCGATCGTACCCGCACTGTTCGCCGTATCCCGGTTCAGGCCCGCGACTGTATCGCTCGCGTTCTTCCCCGTCGCCGCGACCTGTCCCTTGTCGTCCGTGATGACAACCGTTCCCTCGCCGATAGCACTCTTCGTCGTGCCGGCCGCATTGCCGCGCTGTGCAGGCGTCAGGTTGCCCGCCACGTTGCTGGCGATATT
This sequence comes from Massilia sp. DJPM01, assembly GCF_030348125.1. Lineage (NCBI taxonomy): Bacteria > Pseudomonadati > Pseudomonadota > Betaproteobacteria > Burkholderiales > Oxalobacteraceae > Massilia > Massilia sp. DJPM01. Next base: position 430 of record NZ_JAQOZV010000176.1, on the reverse strand, counting down.
GCTTTTGAGCGTGTCAGTGGCGCCCGCGCCGCTGCTGTACGACAAATTCACGCTACTGCTGTCGCTGTCATAGCTGGCCGCATTCTTCACGTCCGTCTGGGTCAGCGTGCCCGTCGTCAGCCTGTTCTTGTCAGCACCGGCGGCACTCGCAATCACGCCACCGGTCAGATCGGTGTTGTTCTTGACGCTCACATCGAAGCCCTGCGCACCCGCATAGATGCCCGACTGCTGGTTCACACTGGCGAACGTGCTGTCGGTATTCGCCTTGGCCGCGTTCACGCTGCCCGAACTGGCGCCATAGCAGAACGGCGGCACGCAAATACTGACGCTTCCCCCGCTGCTCTTTTCCCGGCTCGTGTAGTTGTCGGTGTCCTGCAGGCTCGCGATATTCAGGTCGCCGCCAATGTTGGCCACCACCTTGTCGCCCTTG
>NZ_JAQOZV010000175.1:0-1317 GCF_030348125.1 Massilia sp. DJPM01 | reverse complement strand
GATTCGAGCTGGCTCTTGGCACGGGTGGCGTCTTGCTGCTTGGTCGACGCTCGGAGGTAGGCGCGAACGAACATGATGAACTCCTTCATAAATATTGATAAAGTCCAATATACACAGTTCTTTTGAAAAAGTCTATTAGACATGGCCTATTTTAATTTCTGCCCGTAGCAGACGCACTTCTACCTTGGTCCACTTTAGGCATACTCAAAATGGACCGGCAGTTTTTTATGCTATGGGAGCCAGACAGGGGTGTGACATCCGAGCTACATCTCTCCATCCCCGGTGTGCCTGACGTGCTGCCGCCCATCAAAGACCTTGGTCTAGGGGGGAAGTCGTTGCTCCTCAACTTGGCAAACTCGACTTAACGTCGCCGGCTGGCAAGCTCATGCTTGCATCGTCGGGCGCAGTAGTGGAGATGGAGCACGACCTGATCGTTGAGGGAACCCAAGCGGGACTTGCACGAGTCAAAACCGAGGTTACGACGCTGGGTCGTCGCCCGAAGATCACGCCAGCAGAGCCGCTTGCAATCGTGGCGGCGTACGAGAAACGTCAAGGCGTGAGCGAACTGGCTAGGGTATACGGTATATCGGGGTCGACGGTGCTCCCCATTGTCAAACCTGCCGACATTGCGCGCGAGAGGGCAGTCTAGTCGAGTTCGACGTACTTCGGGCCTGCATTGCCGAGCGTGAGGTACGCAGGGGCGCGAGCACAAGGCTATGTGCGGGCATGAGCGTCGTGTCGGTTGACGGGGCTAAGCAGTCCCTCTTACGCCGGTCCTGAACGCCCTGGACTCGCTTAGCCGAGATGGGCACTGCTGTGTTGGGAAACAAAAAATGGTGGACGACTGCCGACGACTCCTTTGACCGCCATTCGTATCCGTAGCGCCGCAGCGGGTACGGAAATGCCGATGGGGGGAGGTGGGGGGGGGAGGCAAAGGTTACCCCCCGGTCTACGTGTAGCCGATCGGTATCGTCCTCAAAAATTTTTTTGGCGACGAAATTTTTTTGAAAAGCAACAAGGGATGAAATTTTTCCAATTTGCAACTTCGTGATTGTAGGGGAAGGTGGTGATTTTGGCGACTCCCTTGAAGATTTCTGGCAGTACGCTCACCCTTAAAAAACCTACAAAAAACACAACAAATATTGCATGTGCATAATGCATTAGTGATAACTGTGATAAAATAGACCCCTTCGTGTGGCCCTGCCTGTGCAATAAACCACGACCCGTCCCCAGTCAACTTGCGATATTGGAATAGAGCATGAGTAGAGCTTTGACCGTCTTACGTGACCTCGTTGGGGACCGTCAGCACAATCGCTT
>NZ_JAQOZV010000174.1:0-1366 GCF_030348125.1 Massilia sp. DJPM01 | reverse complement strand
CGACGCCCTGATCCGGCTGGCCAAGGTGCTGCATGTGCGGCTCGACGACCTGGTGTTCGGGGAGAATGAGCGCGGACCCGGCGAGGACCTGGCGCTGCAGTTCGAGGCGGTGAGCCAGTTCACGGAAGACGAGAAGCAGACCGTGCGCGAGCTGCTGGAGGGGATGATTCTGAAGCACGAGGCAAGGCGCTGGGATGCGTCGCGGGCGGCGGCGGCCGAGGTCAAGGCGCCGGCGGCCGGTGGCAAGCGGCCAGTGCGCGCGGCAGGACGATAGGCCACTTTCTTTAGCCGCTAAAAATTAAAAGCCGTACCGGAACCCGCGCTCTTGCAAGCAGCGGGTTGGGTACGGCTTTTTTGTTAATAAAGAAGAACTTGGGAACGGTCGATCCAGCTACGCATCAGCCCGTGTCCGTTTGTAAGCGACCACGTCACCCCCTAGCCTTTTTACCCTTTGTCGCTTTTTCAAGCAACTCCACAATAGTAGAAGATGCTGATATATTTTTTGCATATTCCAAGACTTGACGCTTGTAGCCGTTAACAATTTGTGGGTCTGCACCAGATTTCAATAGAAATAAGATTACCTCTGGATTTCCTCCAATCACTGCATTGAATAATGGTGTAGCACCTTGATCACCCTTCGCATTTACGTCTGCGCCCGCAGTGACAAGTATTTTTACAGCGGCTAGATCACCCCAACTGCAGACTGTATGGAGAACTGTGTCTTCCATAAAATTGCGTTGATCGAAGCGGCTTATCTCAACGCCGTACCAAGCCCCAGTCTTTGCACAACGGCGATAAACTTCTTCAATTAATTTCATATTTATGGACATGTGCAGTACCTAGCGATGTTGGCAGCAGCATTAGCCAGCCGGCTCTTTACGTTCGCCAGAGCTCGCTCATGTGGCGCTTTACTATTGGGATGCCCCCAACGTTTCTCCCAATCTTCACGTTTCGCCTGGCAACTCATGCCTTGGCGGTACTGCCAACGAGCAGCCTCGCAGGGCGTCAAATTTGGCGGCGGCTCCTTATCGCACGTATTATGGTAATTTTTATTGTCCACGTCCTTTTGCGCATCATCGGCCTCAGAAAGCCCGTGTAGATCCTTAGTCGCTTTATGCGCCCCGTAAGCAACAGCTGTAGCGGCTGCAAGCGCACTCGCGGCTCTGTAAGCACGATATGCCTGATAACCCGTATAAGCGACTCTTGCGCCATAGGCAGCGCCAACGGCCAGCGGGACGAATAGTCCCTCGGGATCTGAATTGGAAATTGGATTTCCCAATCCATAGCCATACGTATTAATCCCACCTTCGAGCCCGATCGGATCGCTCTGCACATACCGCCCCATTTGCGGATCGTAATCCCTATG
>NZ_JAQOZV010000173.1:0-1385 GCF_030348125.1 Massilia sp. DJPM01 | reverse complement strand
GCTCGATTGCGCCGCTTGACATACGGACGCGGTCACCTGTCACGAAGGACGGCGCCCATTCCTGTGTGATGACCTGGGTGGCGCCGTCGTCCATCTTGAGTGTGATGCGGTAGACGCGGTCGCCAGTCATGGTGTTGCCGCTGGTGCCCGTACTGCCAGCGCTGCCGGTGCCGCCCACGGACCCTCCCGCTCCGGTCGCCCCGCTGCCTTGACGTGGCACCACTTCGATTTTGCTCACGGTGCTGTTGGGCGGGCCGGCTGGCGCGCTGGCTCCGCTTGCCATGCTGCCACTACCTGACTGGGCACCGCTGCTCATCGCGCCCGAACTTCCCATCCCCGCCGTGGCGCTGCCGGTTCCTGTGCCTGCCATGCTTCCGCTACCCCCACTGCTGCTCGTGCCGCCACTAGCTTGGCTGCTGCCGCTGCCGCTGCCTGAAGCGGTGCCGCTGCTCCCTGTCGTTCCGCTGGTCCCCATCGATCCGCTGCCACCCGCCCCTGCGGCGCTGCCGCCGCTCCCGCTCGTTCCGCTCGTGCCCGTCGACCCGCCGCTGCCCGTCGCCGCAGTGCCGGAACCGGTCGCCGTCGTTCCGCCGCTGTCCGTCGTGCTCCCGCTCGATGGCGTACTGGTCGATGTGTCGCCACTCGTGCCGCTTGTGCCACTGGCTGTGTCGCCGTTCATGCCGGTGGAACTGCAGGCCGCCAGTCCAAGAGCCAGCAAGCCCGCCAACAGCACGCTTTGTTCGATACGCTTCATGATCAACTCCTTTGGTTGGGTGTTTTCCGTTGGTGCGTGACAATGCCGCGTGCCACTTCGGTAAGAGCGGGAAATTGTGGCGACGTTCCCATGCATTCTCTACAGTTTGACCCAGATCAAGCAGTGATCAGATAAGCTTGCTTTTCGCACAGGGGGAAGGGCTGAGCGCAAGACATGCGCAATAAGAGATTGACGCAACGCAAAAGCCCGCCGGGTTGGGCGGGCCATAATTTCTTCATGCCATTTTTTGAGAGCCCGCCATGCCTGCTTCGTCACTCTCCAGCCTCATTGTCGACCTGGTCGCTTCGATGGAAACGACCGCCATTAGCCTGCGTGAACATCATCAGTCCGGGCAAGCCGTGCGTCGCCTCGTGCGCGAGGCGAGTGCCGGGCAGTATGCGGACGCGGCGGACGCTGCGCCGCGTTTAACGGGAGCGCGCCGTTTGCGGCAGGAAGGCCCAGAGCAGGCCAGCCGTGATCAGTGCGGCGTTGCAGTCGACCATCCAGTCGCCGACCGCGCCTGAGCGGTACGGCAGGAAACTCTGCACCAGCTCGTCCAACGCACCCATGGTCATCACGGTCAGGACCGACTTGATCGCGCGTTCACGCGCACTGCCCAAGCTGCCGGTGA
>NZ_JAQOZV010000172.1:0-1396 GCF_030348125.1 Massilia sp. DJPM01 | reverse complement strand
CGTAACTATTCAGCCGCTACGCCACTGGCATGATTGGATCGGCAGTAAATGCGCGGCGGAGCACTTCCAACATGCTGTGACCCTGTTTGCGTAGAGTGTCCAGGCAGGAGCGGATGACGCAGAAATTGTCGGCGCCCGCAACGGTGCGGAAGCAGCCCGATACCTTCTGTTTGACCTTGGGCATGCGGACGGCCCTTTCCGCAATATTGTTCGAGAACGGGACGGTCGGATCGGCGATGAAACGCAAGATGGCGTCGGCGTGTAGCCGGAAGCGGCGCAGCAAGTTGTGGGCGTCGGACTGTTTGCAGCGACCGGATTTTCCGTCGGGCTTGAGTTTGGGAGGGTTCAGTTCTTCGCCTTCGCGCACGATATCGTCGTAGACGGTGGTGAAGGCGGCGATGGCAACGGCATCAAACGGGCGTCCCTGCTGCCGCGCCGCCGCGCTCAGTCGTTGGGCGTTGAGCAGCAACTCCGCCATTTCGACCGGCCAACCTTGGCCGGTTACCTCTTGCGCGTAGACCAGTTCCCGAAGGAGATGTGCGTTGCACAAAGCATGCAGTCCATCGTCGAGTTTCCAGTAAGGGCCCCAGCAATCATGTACCAGTACACCGCGGCGTTTGGGAAGAATGCCATGCGCGACGATGGCGTCAAAGCCGCGCTTTGCGTGCATGCCGTACCAGGTCAATTCTGCAGTGGCCGCCACATGCATCCAGTGCAGCTTGCCGTCCCCGCGCAGGCCCGATTCGTCGGCGCACAGGACTGGCGCGTTATGCAATTGTCGCGCTATCAGGTCGACCGTGCCCTGCAGGGCCACGCTGGCCTCGCCAACCCAAGCGTGCAGCGTTGCCGGCGACACCGACAAGCCCGTCATCTCCCAGATCAACTCGGCAGCGCGGGCATACGGCAGCATCTGCCCTTGGGTCAAATGCACGCCCAATGCGCGCACGTTCGGACCGTATTGCGCCACTTCGCTGACCGCAGCGGGGAATGCGCTGTCATGCCGCTGTCCACAGGCGCATACCACCGTGTACACACGGTGTTCAATCACCTCGAAGCTCATCGCCGGCACATCGAATATCTGACGGCGTTCCAGCACTTGTGCCTGCTCCATGGCCAACGCACTGTGGCAGCGGTTGCAGTGCGACGGCGGCGGATGATCCTTGGTGCCGGTGGGCTCGGCGACCCGCTTGAGCGTGTTGCCTTTGTGCCCCGGTTGGCCTCCGACAGCTTTATCGGACTTCCCGCGCAACGAACTCGTCTTCTTCTTTTTTGCCAGCCCATCGGACGATGGCGGCTTGCTCGAGTTCTGGCTGTTCATGCCCAGCTTCGCCTCGAGCGCATCCATCCGTTCAAAGAGAACGTCGATGAGACGGTCCTTGTCGGTGTCGGACAACTG
>NZ_JAQOZV010000171.1:0-1411 GCF_030348125.1 Massilia sp. DJPM01 | reverse complement strand
CTTTGCGGAATGCGGCTTTATGTTGCAATGCCGAAGGCATTCACCCCGGAATGGCTGTGCCTCTCCCGACTGCATTGCCCAAGCTCACAGTGCTGACGTTGTCGATGCTCAGTGGCAGAGTTGGGCAGCTCGGGAGGGCTTGGAGGTGGTTGGGTGGGGCCTGACCTGCTGCCGACGTAGTTCGGCCCGTCTGGCCCGTCTTGTCGGCCTGGCCAGGGTTTCAAAGGGACTCCCTTTGGCACCAATATGAGGACAGAACCCGTAGGGTTTTTGTAATCATATTTGTCGTGCCTATGCCAGGGCGCTTCCCGCAGCGCACGGTTGCATTTGGGTTGCACACGGTGGCTTATGGTTGCGGCGCGGTTGCACCTGGTTGCATTGGGTTGCAAATCAGTTGCAGGCAGCGTTGTTACCAAATATATAGGAATCGCCGGTTTGCGTTACCGAACATATTAAGATTCCTATGTTCTCGGGGCCGGGTCGCCGGTCATGCTATCCCTGCGGTCAATCCGGCTGACCCATCGCCTCGGCATCCAGGGCGTCCAGGAGCGCGACGCGCACGCCGACACCACCTGCCCTTGCCATGCCGCCGTGCGCAGCGCCAAGGGCCTGCAATCGCGCCGGATGGGTCGCTTCATGCACTTCCTTGAGCTTCATGATCGCCACCCGTGTGTAGACTTCGGTGGTGGTCAGCTCGGCGTGCCCCAGCAGCGCCTGGATGAACCGGATGTCCGCACCGTTTTCCAGCATGTGCGTGGCGCAGGCATGGCGGAACAGGTGGCAGGAGCTGTTCAGCGGGCCGGACGCCTGGACACGATCAAGGTTGGCGCGGTCGATGGTCTTTTTGGCAATGCCGGACATCTGCTTGGCGCTCACACGTTCGTGATGCTTCGACAGGAACAGCGTAGGGTCGCTGTCGTCGTCAAGGTAGCGCGGCCGCACTTCCTGGACATACCGGGCAATCCAGGCCAAGGCCCGCTCGCCGATCGGCACCATGCGGTCCTTCTTGCCTTTGCCCAGCCGCACCAGCACCGTGCCGCGCTCGGCGTCAACGTCATTGAGGTCAAGGCCGACCAACTCGGCGCGGCGCATGCCGGTGCTGTACAGCGCTTCCAGCATTGCCCGGTCCCGGATGCCGAAGCCCGACGGGTCGTCAATGTCGGCCGCGTTCAGCACCTGGGCAATCTCGGCCACGGTCAGTACATGGCGCGGCAAGCGCGTCTCCTGCCTTGGCAGCTCCATTTCGCTGGCCGGGTTGAACAGCAGGTGATGGCTTTTTGCCATCCATTTGAAGAACATACGCACCGTGATCAGGCGCTTGCTTTGGGTCTGGCGCGACAGCGGCGCACCGTCGGCTTTGCGCCGGTAGGCAAAGATATATTGCCGATAGCGCTCCAGCATCGCCCGCGTT
>NZ_JAQOZV010000170.1:0-1411 GCF_030348125.1 Massilia sp. DJPM01 | reverse complement strand
ACCTATTTATGTATGGCGCACCACTCTATCATATCGATACCTCGATTGTTTCCAGATTTAACTAATCTACGTAACAAAGGCACGTCATCTAAGCGCGTTCCGGAAAAATCGCAATTCTCAAATCGAGCCCCGGAAAACCCCATTCCGGTGACATCTGAGTGACAGAAAGTACATTGAGAAAAATAGCTATTTTCAAAACGAATTTGTTGCATGTTGCAGCGCTCAAAATATACCTTCGACGCAATACAATCGGTAAAATCACATCCACGAAGATCACTAAATGATCCCAGTTGGTCAATATCTAGTCCAATACCCATCAAAAAACACACATCAAAAGTGCAGTTTTTAAAAACGGCTTCCGGCGCATAAAACGGGGACATCTGTGCGTGCAAAAATCGACTACCTGTGAAATCACAGCCCTCCGCAGACGCGCCTTGAAAATTTGTACCTTCAAATGTACATCCCCGCGCCGAACTGCCGTCGAGAACATAACCGAACGATTCGTCCAATATCTTTAGACCATCAATATTCATTGCACGACAGTCCAGTGATTCCCCATCCACTGGGTGAGCAGCTTTCGGTGCAACATTAACGTACCATTCGCGAACACTCATTCCATCAGGCTGAATAGTAGAATCAAGCAACATAGAACGAACGAGTTGAAAAAAAGCATCGTCAACCCAGCGAGATATTAAATCACTCATTTTTCCTCTCAATCCACACAATTTTTTTTCTTCCTGTCCTTGCATCCAGTTGAACAACCCCAACACGGCTAATCATATTGGGCGCAATTGCCCCTGCCACGGCGATCTCCTGCTCACCGAAACTTGGATTCCCCCCATAACCCTTGTTGACCGACCAGACACGTCCTTCTAGTGCAGCATTCACATCGTACCCACTTGCACCTTTTATTTCAATAACGACGCCCCCCTCGTCAGCCCAAAACGCCGCGCCAGCGTTTTGCTCTTGAGTGAGCGGTACTTGGGTTGTGCCTCTAAACGCCCTGTCATCAACATTCTTTAGGGCGTGCTCGATGAGATCAATATTCTTCCCGCGGGCTGGAAGTCCATTGGCGAACAGTTCCTTCGCCACTTGAGCGGGAGTCATGCTCGAAGGTAACCCGAGATAGGAATTATTCGTGCCATGGTATAACTGTGAATAGTTCTGCGGGACAATTTTTGTGCCATTCACCATTGCGAACTCAACTCCAGGAACGTTGGGAATTTGACCAACCAAAGGTAGTTCTGCTACAGCCCCCACCTGAATTGCCCCATTATTTCCGGGGATACCGGCGCCAACGGTTTTTACGCCCGCCTTCAACTCTGGTGCCACGGCAGCAACTCCCTTTCCGCCCAAAGTTGCCGGGTTCGGCAGCGGCATGCCGGAAACTGGGGCGCCCGACGCAATAGTC
>NZ_JAQOZV010000017.1:0-125100 GCF_030348125.1 Massilia sp. DJPM01 | reverse complement strand
ACGAGGCGCGCGCGCCCGCATCACCTCAACAAGGTAACGCCGGCTAACCAGAAAGAGGGATGCTCAAATTGGCAATTGTGTGGCAGGCGGCGTGCCGGCCCGATTCCGCACGGGTTGGAATGAAAAAATATTCTTATTTGCGCTTGACGTCCTCGGGCATGACCCGGAGTGACTTGGCAAGGCATTTGCAAGTATGATCGATCCCTTGAGCAATTTCTTCTCCCGCCATGCGCATACTCCGGCCGCTCGCCATTTTCTTCGCCATCTGCTCGCTGCCGGCAGTGCTGGCCTGGTGTTTCATCACCGTGGTCGGCGGTTTCTTGATGCTTCCCGCGCTCGGTCCGGGCGCATTGGCCGCCAGTTCGCCCGTCGCCGGCTTTGCCTGCGTGATGCTGACGGGCTGGGTCAGCCTGGCCGCCCTGGGCTGGACCGCGCGCCATTTTTCCACCCTCATCAGCCCGACGCCGCGCTGGGTGCTGGCCGGCTATGGGTTTGCTGCCTTCGTCGTCGTCCTGCTGCTGTGGCGCACGCCGCTGTATCCCCCGCCCGCGCACCGCGCCGATGTCTTGCTGCTCTATCTTGCCGGCCCCGCCTGCCTGTTGCTGCTGGCCGCATGGCGCCTGTTGCTGATCCGGCGCTTTTACGCTATCCCCGTGGCCGAGGAGCAACAAAATAATGCATTGGATGATGGTGGCGATGGTACATTGGATACACCGACCGACCACCTGGCCAGCCCATGTTCAAGCGTTCCGCCTGCCTCGCCGCGCTGATTGTCCCTCTCGCAGGCGCTGCCGCGCCGGCCGCCGCCGCGCCGGCCGCCGACCTGATCATGATCGCTCCCCTGAACCAGGCCATGCCGCTGGCGCAGTTCCACAACGATAAGCTCAGCGGCGGCATCCTGAAAGACCTGGACGAGGCGATCGCGCAGCGGCTCGGGCGCAGCATCGTCCATGTCAGTGTGGCGGGGGAGCAGGTGAGCGAGGCGCTGGCCGCCGGCAAGGCCGATGGCATCTGTTATGTGCGCCCGTTCTGGATCGACGGGCAGTACGACTGGAGCCGGCCGCTCATTCCCGATGCCGAAATGGTCGCCTCGGTCCAGGGCGCGCCGCCGGTGCGCTCGCTGGCCGACCTGCGCGACCGTCCGGTCGGCACGGTGGCCGGCTACCGCTATCCGCGCGTCGAGCAGGTGCTGGGGCTGCGTTTCCAGCGCAGCGAATCGCTCACCATGGAAGAGAACCTGCGCAAGCTGATGGCCGGCGGGGTGCGCCATACCGTGATTGCGCGCTCGACCCTGGCGTACCAGATGCGCATCAACAAGTCCCTGCGCCTGCGCCAGGACCTGGTGTTCGCCTCGTTCAAGGCGCAGTGCGCATTCTCGAAGACGGCGGGGGTGCCGTTCGAGGAAATCAACCAGGCCATCAATGGCCTGATCGACGACGGCAGCGTGGACCAGATCCTGGCGCGCTACCGCTGACCGCCTGGAACGCGCTTAAAAGTAGCTCAGGCCCATCGCGCGCTTGACTTCGTCGGCCGTGCGCGCCGCCACCTCGCGTGCGCGTGCGGTGCCTTCTTTCAGGATCTGCATCACGTGTCCGCGATCCTTTTCCAGCTCGGCGCGGCGGGCGCGGATCGGTGTCAGGAATTCCTGCAGGCACAATTCCAGGCGTGCCTTGACGATGCTGTCGGCCAGGCCGCCGCGCTGGTAATGCGCTTTCATCTCGGCCAGCGCTGCTTTTTCCGGATCGAAGGCATCCAGGTAGGCGAACGCGATATTGCCCTCGATATGGCCGGGATCGGCCACGCGCAGGTGCAGCGGGTCGGTGTAGACCTTCTTGACGGCCGCGCGCACTTCATCGGCGCTGGCCGAAAGGTTGATCGTGTTGCCAAGCGACTTGCTCATCTTGGCCTTGCCGTCGATGCCCGCCAGGCGCCCGATTTCCGGCACCAGCGCCTTCGCTTCGACCAGCACCTCGGCGCCGGCGATGCGGTTAAAGCGGCGCACGATTTCATTGGTCTGTTCGATCATCGGCACCTGGTCTTCGCCGACCGGCACCAGCACCGCCTTGAATGCGGTGATGTCGGCCGCCTGGCTGGCCGGATAGGTCAGGAAGCCGGCCGGAATGTCGCGCTCGAAGCCGCGCAGGCGGATTTCTTCCTTGACGGTCGGGTTGCGTTCCAGCCGCGCCACCGTCACCAGGTTCAGGTAGTAAAAGGTCAGTTCGGCCAGTTCCGGAATCTGCGACTGGATCAGGATGGTCGACTGGGCCGGGTCGATCCCGGTCGCCAGGTAGTCGAGCGCCACTTCGATCACGTTGCGCTGGACCTTGGCCGGGTCGTCCATATTGTCGGTCAGGGCCTGGGCGTCGGCCAGCATGATGAACTGGCGGTAGTCGCGCTGGTAAGCGACGCGGTTGCGCAGGCTGCCTACGTAATGGCCAAGGTGGAGCGGGCCGGTCGGGCGGTCGCCGGTCAGGATGATGGGTGCTGCGGTAGTCGCTGGTGCGGGCATGTCGATCGTCTCTCGGGTGGTGCCCCTATCGGAAAACGCTCATGAAAAACGCCGCCCAATCGAGGCGGCGTTCATGGAAAACACATGATGGTGCAGGCGCCGCGCGATGTCAGCGCAGCCACCAATTCGAACACAAGGCATGTGGATTAATCATAGTCATGCGCGTATCCTCGCAGTTTTGCGCGCCCCTGTCAATCCGGCCGGGTCCGCTCATGCCGGCTGCCCGGTGGCGTGCCGCAGCGCGGCGCGCGCCAGCAGGCGGGTGGTGTCGAGGGTGGGCAGGGGCGAATTGCCATCGTTCATGAGCAGCGGAATTTCGGTGCAGCCCAGCAGCACCGCATCGCAGCCGCCATCTTTCATGCGCGTGATGGTTTTCTGGAAGTAGGCAACCGCCGCCGGCTTGCATTCGCCGCTGACCAGTTCATCCATGATGATGCGGTTGATTTCGATGCGCGCCGCCAGCCCGGGCCGCACCGTGGCCAGGGCGTGCGCGGCGAAGCGCTCGGGATAGACGTCGCTGTCGAGCATCCAGCGGGTGCCGGTCGGCCGATGCGCTGGTAGCCGCGCGCCAGCGCTTCGGCGGCGGCGACGTCGGCAATATGCAGCCAGGGCAGGGGCGAGCGCGCCCGCACCAGGGCCAGCGCCTGGTGCACGGTGTTGTCGGGGCAGATCAGGAAGTCGGCGCCGGCGCTGGCCAGCTTGTGCGCCGACGAGAGCATCAGTTCGCCCACGCCGTGCCAGTCGTCCAGGTCGATGCAGCGCATGTAGGCCGCCAGCGAATGCGAGTGCATCGACAGTTCCGGATGTTCGTATGGCCCGAGCAGGCGCGCACCTTCGTGGCAGATGCTGCGGTAGCACAGCGCCGCGCCCTCGGCGGAGCAGGCGACGATGCCGATATGCTGTTGGTTTTCAGGCGAGTTCATGGGGAATATCCTAGCATCCTTGTGGCAGTTAAACGTTTTGTTACCTCGATTTTGTTGTCGCCAGTGTGGCGCGCCACTTACAATTCTTTCTCATACTGACTTTTGCCCGGATTCACCATGAATGCCCGTCTTTGCCGTCTCGCCCTCTTTCTCTTGCTGCCAGCCGTGCTGGGCGGTTGCGGCGTGCTGGCCGCACCCTGCCGCGTCGGTTCGGCCGTGATCAAAATGGTTCCCGTGGTCGGCAAAGTGGCAGCGCTGCCGACCGATGCCTGCGCCGCGATCATCGATTGACGTCCCGTTTGCCGGCCTTGACAGTGACGCCCGCGGCGGGCGGCTAGGCGCATGGAACAGCACCTGCGCCGCCACTGGCTCGCCTCGATCCTGCTGGGCGCCTGCCTGCTGCTGCTGGTCTGGGCCGCGATGGCGCCGATCCGGCCGGGCAGCCGCGACTTCCTGCTCGACATTCCCGAACACGCGGCCCAACGCCGCCTGGCCGGCGACCGGGCCGAGGTACTGCCGCCCGTGGTGCGCCTGACCGTGGGCTTGCGCGATGTGCTGCTGTTGAGGAATAGCGACAGCGTGCCGCATCAGGTCGGCGGCCTGCGCCTGATGCCGGGCCAGGAATTTCGCCTGCCCTTCGAGCGCGCCACCGAACTGCAACTGCCGTGCAGCGCGCGCGTCAGCGGCGAGCTGACGGTGCTGGTCGGCCTGCATCCGAATCCCGGACCGGACCGGCTGCGCTGGCGCCTGCATGCGCTGGAGCAGGCCGTGCGCGCCTACTGAGCGTTGGCCGGCGCCAGGTCGAGGCGCCGCACTTCCCTCAGGCGCCCGTTCTTGAGTTTGCCTTCCACCAGTTCGTCACCCATCAGCGCGAATACCCGTCCCTGCACGAACAGCGGCAGGACGCCGGCGCCGGCATCGTGCCGCTCGCCGCTTTGCGCCTTGAGGGTCCCCAGTTCGCGCAGCTTGAGCGCGGTATTGCGCAGGTAGACCACCGATACGGCGGCCTCGGGCGCGTCGGGCTGGTGCATTTCCACGAGCGGCAAGCCGACCATGCCCTGGCCCGGGCGCTGCGAGGTGTACTGGAAGGCGTGGCGCACGCTGGCGCTGTCCTCGGCGATGGCGTGCACATGGCTGTTGGCCAGGGCGGCTTGCTGGCCCAGGCGCACGCTGCTCAGGTGCAAGGCGCCCTGGCCATGCCCGCTCACCACGGCATCCTCGCCCATGGCCTCGATGCGCTCGGCCGGATGCGCCAGCGCCAGCCGTTGCGGCGCACCCGTGGCGTCGCAGCGCAGCGCGTACAGCGGCGTGGCGGCCGCCTCGGCGCTGCCGTACAGCAGCCAGGGGCCGACAAAGCGGCTGCGCAGCTGCGGGCTGAAGCCGGGCAAGTCCTTGTAGCTGGCCGGTGCGGCGCTGTCGCTGCCGTCGGACAAGGCCGTCAGCGGCAGCCGCAGCAGCGCCAGGCGGTCCGGGCCAACCTGTCCGACCAGCACGTTCACGTGGCCATCCGCGCTTTCGTGCAAGGCCGACGGATCGTGCGGCACGCCCGTCACGCGGATGGCGCCGGGGGCGCCGCCGTTCAGGGGAATCCGGTACAGGCTGGCGCTGGCATCCTCCTGGTGCGGCGCGCTCCAGACATACACCGCCTCGGAAGCCATGTGGATCATGCGCGCCGGCGCGCCCAGCACGGCGCTAGCGTCGCAGCGCAACGTGCGCGCGGCCAGGTCGCAGATGGTCACGCTGTGCAGCACCAGGCCCGCCTGCGCGTCCGGCGCCGCCTTGCCATGGTAGATCCGGGTGGCCGGGGCGATGCGGGTGAAGGGCGCCGCCGCCGGGTCGGCCCCGGCCAGCCATCCGCGCAGCGCCGGCAGGGCCGCGCGCTGGCCGGGCGCGGGCGCAGCCAGGGGGAGCGGGCTGTACAGCACCAGCTTGGCGCCGATCTGGCGCAGGGCCGGGGCCTGCGCGCCGGCGCGCAGCTGGTAGCTGGCGCGGTAGCGCAGGCGGCCGCCGGCGTCGATGTCGAACAGGGCGATGGCGGTGCCGTCCGGACGGCGCCCGACCAGCGCCACCGTGTCGCCGGCCACCACCAGCTGGTCCTGCCCGTCGCCGCCCGGCGCGTGCGCATCGACCTCCGCCACCAGCTTGAGCTGGTCCTTGCCGATATCGACCGTCAGCAGGCGCCCGTGGCGCAGCAGCACCAGGTGGCGTCCATGTTCGCCCACGCCGCCGCCAGGCGCGGGTGGCGCCGGCACGGCCGCCTGCGCCGCCGGCGCGCCGGCCGGCCCGGCGGCATCCTTGAGAAACGCGTCCAGCTGCGCCTCGTCCTGGAACGCGTGCATGGTTTTCTGCGGCGCCGGCCCGCTGGCACGCGGCTGGCAGCCCGCAAGCGCGGCCAGCGACAGCGCCAGGCCGGCGGCGAGATAGTGCGACATGAATGGCTCTCCTGTTTTTGTCTCTGGTCCGCTGCGACTGTTGCGCATTGGCGGGACATGGAATGTAACGGAAGCGGCCCCAAAAAGGGGTTGCTTGATGCAAAAAAAGTAAAATGACGACACATCACCCGCTGCGCATGCGACCTGACAATCGTGCTTCGCTGGCGGCCCGGATTCTGGCATCATGGGGCGATGGCGACCCTCTCTTTCCCTCTCTTTCCTCTTGGTACGGTCCTGTTTCCGGACGGTGTGCTGCCCTTGCAGATTTTCGAGGTGCGCTACCTCGACATGGTGGGCAAATGCATCGCCAACGGCACCCCGTTCGGCGTGGTGCTGCTGACCGAAGGCCACGAGGTGCGCACGCCCGAGGGCCAGGAGCGCTTCCACCCGGGCGGCACCCTGGCCTCGGTGCAGGACAGCGGCATGAGCGCGCCGGGGTTGCTGCAGGTCACTTGCCGCGGCGCCGCGCGCTTTCGCATCCTGGCCAGCGAACGCCGCGCCAACGGCTTGTGGATGGCCGATACCGAACTGGTCGAAGACGACCACGCGGTGCCGGTGCCGTCCGAACTGCAGGGCGCGGCCGACGCCCTCGACCGCGTGCTGGCCTCGCTCGACGAGGTGCCCGAGCAGCGCTGGCCGGTGCTGCCGCCATTCCGCCTCGACGATTGCGGCTGGGTCGCGAACCGCTGGTGCGACTTGCTGCCCTTGCCGAACGACCAGAAATACCGCCTGTTGATGCTCGACAATCCGGTCATCCGGCTCGAATTGTTGCACGACATGCTAGACGAACATGGCCTGATTACTTCCTGAAAGGCGGCGCCGTGACATGCCGCCATGGCTGAATGATAATATAGGGACCAGCGCAACACCTGCAATACCAGCAAGCGGCGCCGCCCGGCACGCCGGGCATCCCGATCAGACGAGGACGGCAGCATGAGCTTTTCCGATGACATCCTGAGGGCCTACGCCGATGGCGCGCTCGGCGACGCCACCCGCCAGGCGCTGGAACAGGCGCTGCACCAGGACCCGGTGCTGGCGGCACGCTTGCGCCAGTTGCAGGCCCAGCGCAGCAATGCCTTCGCCGGCTTCGGCCAGGGCGAGGGCGCGCCGCGCTGCCCGCCGGCGGCGCCGCGCTCGGCCAAGGTGGTGCACCTGCATGCGGTGCGCGCGGCGCGCGCCGTCCCGCTGCCCGCCGCGCTGGTCGAGGAAAGTCCGCGCGACTGGTCCTGGAGCGTCTGGAGCGGCCTGGCCGCCACCCTGGTGCTGGGCCTGCTGGCCGGGGCCGGGATCAGCATTGCCTTGCAGCGCGAAGGCTTGGCGCTGATCGATGGCGATGGCGCCGCCATGACGGCGCGCGGCGCGCTGGCGCAGGCGCTCACGCAGCAGCTCTCGGGCACGCCGGAAGCCGACGCGCCGGTGCGCATCGATACCAGTTTCCTGTCCAAGGAAGGGGCATATTGCCGCAGCTTCCGGCTGGCCAACGGCGGCGGGCTGGCGTGCCGCAGCGGCGCCGGCTGGCAGATTGCCCTGTATGCGCGCATGGAGGGCGCCAGCGACGAGTACCGCACCCCGGGCGCCGGCATGCCGCGCGCGGTGCAGGACGGGGTCACGCTGCGCAGCGCCGACCCGCTCGACCCGATCGCGGAACGGGCCGCGCGCGACCGCGGCTGGAAGCGCTGAACGCTACGCATCATGGTGGCTGCGCAGCGTCCCGACAGTCACAGGCCGGCCAGCCGCGGGTGATGGTGAGCATCTCCTCCGAGGGCGCGGCTGCCGGCAGATCTCGGGCACAACGCCGCCAGATGACGTGTGCCGTGCGGCCGCGATCCGCACAAGTGCCAGCGCCATGTCCCGACAACTTGCAAGACACCCCCAGATATTTTCCTGACTGGTCGCGGTCCCCTCAGTACAATGCTTGAATGGACCAAAACGATCCTTTTGAGCGCGACAACTTGGAGCCGGCGGAAGCCTTGCTGATGGCGCAGGAGAACGCCCGCGATTATTTTCAGGGCGAGCTGTATCAGAAAGATGGCAAGCAGCGACTCGAAGGCATCACCATTGAAAGGCCGGGCGATGCCACCTTGGAACTCGACGAAGCGGAGACGGGCAAGTTGTTCATGATCCCGGACGGTTCAACCGTATGGGCGCTCACCGTGAGGGAAAAAGAAGACGCGCCGGCCGGCCTGGAC
Source organism: Massilia sp. DJPM01 (assembly GCF_030348125.1). Taxonomy (NCBI): domain Bacteria; kingdom Pseudomonadati; phylum Pseudomonadota; class Betaproteobacteria; order Burkholderiales; family Oxalobacteraceae; genus Massilia; species Massilia sp. DJPM01. The sequence goes on along the minus strand of NZ_JAQOZV010000017.1, from coordinate 117,047 downwards.
GTCATGTCGAACAACGTTTTCATGGCCGAGAACGAGAACGCCAGCGTTATCGCCTACAGGGATGAAGAGGGTACCGCCCTTCGTGTCGACGCGCTCTATATTCGCAGGCTGATTCTGTCAGCCGACGCTCCCGAGCGCCTGGCGACCGTGCCCTTTGGCCTCATGGCCATCACGGCATACCGACTGGGTTTCGATCATATCGAGCTCTTTGCCGCTGGAAACGGACCGGTCGATCAGGACGATCCCGACGGCTTCGTCGGATTTGCCGTCTGGCCGAAGTTCGGCTTCGACGCCGGACTTAATCCTGTTGAACTGAGCAAAGCGCCATCGGAAGCGTTGCGGGCCTGTGAAACGGTCCAGGACGTGCTTGCAACCGATCCGGACTGGTGGGCGCAGCACGGTCGCGGCAGGGAGATGCGCTTTGACCTGACCGCGCACAGTCGCAGCTGGAGGATTCTGCTAAACTACCTTTACGAGGTACTCCCCCTGCCGGAGCTTGAATCATGACCGCTCTTAAGAAGACGCCACCTGGCCAGAACAGCGCCTACAAATTGGCGGCGGCCGCCCGCCGCGCCAGGGTTGCCTCCATGGCCACGCCAGTTATTGGCGAACTCAAGCCATCCCAAGGCCGCATCCGGGTCACCCTGGCCGGCAAGCCCATCAGCCGCGACCGCAGGTCGGCGGTGTTCGGACCGTCGTCGATCGACATCCCGGAGTTTTCCGGCGTCCGGAAACCCAAGTGAGCATACAACGAGCGGCCAACAGGCCGCTTTTTTTGGCCCGGAACTTTCTCCTTGAGTGATCTTCCTATTTATCACTCAAGCATTTTTGGTGTTTTTCGGCGTGAAACCGGATACCGTTTGGTTTTAAAGCGCATGAGGGACGTCGAAAAAAACTGTAGCTTACGGCGCAAGTGCAGTTCGGGAAGCACAGCCGTACGAGCTACGGTGCACTACACGCGCGCTCATGAACATCGGAGCCACACACTGGCCGGCTTATCCCGCGATCAACTCAGGCGCCCAGCGCGCGGTTGCGGCCCTCGGTCTTGGCGCGGTACATGGCGCGGTCGGCATGCTCGACCAGCTGTTCCGGGCTGCCGGTCTCGTCGGCCATCAGCGACACTACCCCGATACTGATCGTCACCACCCCGTACGGCGACTTGGCGTGCGGCAGCGCCAGCTTTTCCAGCGCCAGGCACAGCGCGCCCGCCAGTTCCAGCGCTTCGGCGGCGCTGGTGGCGGGCGCCAGCAGCGCGAATTCCTCGCCCCCGTAGCGCGCCACCAGGTCGGTGGTGCGGCGCGCGTGCGCGGCGATCACGCCGGCCACCGCGCGCAGGCACTGGTCGCCCGCCTGGTGCCCATAATGGTCGTTGTAGCTCTTGAAGTGGTCGACGTCGAGCATGGCCAGCGCCACCGGATAGCCGTTGCGCGCGGCGCGCCGCCATTCGGATTCGAGCGCGGTATCGAAGCCGCGCCGGTTGTTGATGCCGGTCAGCCCGTCGGTGCTCGACAGCGCCGCCAGCTTGGCATTGCTCGCTTCCAGCTCGGCGGTGCGCTCGGCCACCATGTGCTGCAACTGTTTCTGGCGCCGGGTCAGGTCGCGCACGCGGGCCCGGTAGGCGCTGCTGACCAAGCCCAGCGCCAGCAAGGCCAGGATCAGGCGGAACCACCAGGTTTTCCACCACGGCGGCAGGATCGTCACCGTCATGCTGGCCGCGTTGTCGCTCCACATGCCCTGGTGATTGGCGGCGCGCACCGAAAACACATAGCTGCCCGGGTCGAGGTTGGTGTAGGTGGCGCTGCGGTGGGCGGCGTCGGTCACCACCCATTCGCGGTCGAAGCCGGCCAGGCGGTATTTGTAGGTGTTGCGCACCGGATCGGTAAAGTGCAGGGCCGCGAATTCGATCGAGAATACCGAGCCGTCGCCGGCCAGGGTCAGGTTGAGCGGGGCCGTCACCGCGCCATCGAGGCGCAGCCCGGGCACCGCGCGGCCATCGCGCAGCGAGCGGTTGAACACGCTGATATCGGTGATCGCCACCTGCGGCGGGGCCGACACGCTGCGCACCGCCGCCGGGGTCACCCCGGTGATGCCCTTGACGCCGCCGAAGTACAGGCGGCCGTTGGGCGCGGCGTGCGCGGCGCCCGTGGAAAACCCTTCCGACAAGCCATCCGCGGCGGAAAAGCGCGCCACCTTGCCGCTGTCCGGATCGAGCCGCAGCAAGCCATTTGCGGTGCTCAGCCACAGCTGGCCGGCCTGGTCGCTGCGCATGGCCAGGATCTTGACCTGCCCCACGCTGTCGGGCTGCTGGTAGCGCTGGAAGCGGATCGCGCCCTTGGCATCGGTGAGGATCTGGTTTACCCCGCGCGCGGTGCCGGCCCACAGGCGCCCGCGCGGGTCCTGGTACAGCGAGACCACGTTATTGTCCGACAGCGAAGCGGGGTCGCTGGCGCGGTAGCGCAGGTGGCGGAACTTGCCGCTGGCCTGGTCCAGCACGTCGAGCCCGCCGCCACCCCATTCCGAGCCCATCCAGACGCGCCCGAGCCGGTCTTCGACGATGCTGGTGGTGCTGTTCACGCTGCGGCTGTCGGGCTGGGCCGGGTCGGACGGGAATTGGGTGCTTTCGCCCGTGGCCGGGTCGTAGCGCACCACGTGCTGGCCGGTGCCGAGCCACAGGGCGCCGCCGGCGGCCGGGGCGATGGTGTTGATGAAGTCGCTGCCGACCGAGCCGAAGCTGACCACCTTGACCGGCACGCCGACCCCGTCCAGCCGGTTCAGGCCGGCTGCGGTGCCGATCCATAGCGGCCCGCCCGGCTGCTGGTGCAGGCTGTACACGATGTTGCTGCTGAGCGCGCCCGGCTTGCCGTCGGCGCGGTAGCTGCGCAGCACCGCGCCGCTGGCGCTGTCGAACAGGGACAGGCCGGCATTGTTGGCCAGCCACAGGCGCCCGTCGGGCGCGCCTTCCATGGCGCGCATGGCATTGTTGGGACGCAGGTTGTTGGCCTCGACATCGAACGGAATGTAGCGCTGGAAACCTTCGCTGTTCAGGTTGACCAGGCTGATGCCATCGGTGATCGAGCCGATCCACAGCATGCCGCTGCGGTCGTGCATGACGGCGCGGATATCGTCCGACGGCAAGCTGTAGGAATCGTTGGCGCGGTGCACGTAATGCACGGGGGTGCTGCTGGCCTGGTCCGCGGCTTTATCCCAGCGCAGCAAGCCCGCCGCCAGGGTGCCGGCCCAGACCGTGTCGTTGCGGTCGCCGTACAGGTAATTGATGCGGGTGGCGGGCGAGGGCACTTGCTGGCGCGCGCTCCAGGGCTGCTCGGTGCGCCAGGTCACCACCCCGGTTTCGGTGCCGATCCAGAGCGTGCGGTCGGGCGCGAAATGCAGGGCGCGCACGATGTTGAGCTTGGGGTCGGGCGATTCGGGCCGGTCGACCCGGTAGTGCACGAACTGATCGGCGCCCGGCGCCAGGTAATCGAGGCCGCCCGGCCAGGTGGCGGCCCACACGCCGCCGTGCTGGTCCATGGCGATGGCGTTCAGGTCGTTGGAAGCCAGGCTGCCCGGGCGCGCCGCGTCGTGCAGGTACAGGGTGAACTTGCCGCTGGCCGGGTCGAAATGCTGCAGGCCGCCCCAGGTGGCCAGCCACATGCCGCCCTTGCCGTCGCCGATGATTTCCTTGATGATGCGCTGCGCCCCCGGCCCCGGCGGCGGCACGAAGCGGGTGAAGTTGTTGGTATGGGGATTGAAGCGCGCCAGCCCGTTCTGGGTCGCCACCCAGATGGTGCCGGCCGCGTCTTCGTACAGGTCCGACACGCGGTCGTGCGGCAAGTTGCCGCCGCTGTTGGCGTTGCTGACGTACTTGACCGCGTGGTAGCCGTTGTAGCGGTACAGCCCGCCGCTATGGGTGCCGATCCAGACGAAGCCCTGGCGGTCTTGCAGCAGCGCCAGGATGGACAGCTCGTCCGAGTCGAAGGAGGCGAGGCGCTTGAAGCGCAGCGGCGAGGTCGGGGTGGCGCTGGCCTGGGCCGCGCCCTGCAGACCCAGGCAAGCGCACAGACAGGCGCACAGCAGCATGCGCAACAGGGCGGGCAGGCGGTGCGCGAGGGCGGTAAATACGGTTGGCATGTCAAATAGGTGTCTACAGTACCGGTCACCCCAGGAATGCCGGGGAACCCGGGCAGTGTAAACCAAGTTGACTCTGCGGCAATACCTCTTTCTTGATCTTATATCGATGTACAGTTGCCGGGATTTAGGGTATCGTTTACGGCACTATTATTGCATCTACGTCCGTACGGCCGGTTCTGCCGACGCTGTCGTGGCACACTTCGAGCTGGCCACCGGTCTTGCCACTGCCCGGCTCGTTCCCGTCCATCCTGGAAGTTCCCCGCGTCGGCCTGTCCGGACGTAGAGCATATCGAACCAACGCCCGGAAAACTTATGTCTGAAACACCGATTACCATCGAAGCCGACAGTGAACCCACCGTCAAGTTTGCCGATTTCGGCCTTGCGCCGGAGATCCTGCGCGCACTGACGGACCAGGGCTATATCCACCCGACGCCGATCCAGGCCGCCGCCATTCCGATCGTCCTGCAGGGGCGCGATGTCATGGGCGCGGCCCAGACCGGCACAGGCAAGACCGCCGGTTTTTCGCTGCCCATCATCCAGCTGCTGCTGGCCCACGCCAGCCCCAGCATGTCGCCGGCGCGCCATCCGGTGCGCGCCCTGGTGCTGACCCCCACGCGCGAGCTGGCGGTGCAGGTGGCCGAGAACGTCAAGGCCTACGCCCAGCACACCCCGCTGCGCTCGACCGTGGTGTTCGGCGGCATGGACATGAAGGGCCAGACCATCATCCTCAAGGGCGGGGTCGAGATCGTGATCGCCACCCCGGGCCGCCTGCTCGACCATATCGAACAGAAAAACGTCAGCCTGGGCCAGGTGCAGATGCTGGTCATGGATGAAGCCGACCGCATGCTCGACATGGGCTTCCTGCCGGATTTGCAGCGCATCATCAACCTGCTGCCGAAAAAGCGCCAGAACCTGATGTTCTCGGCAACCTTCTCGCCGGAAATCAAGAAGCTGGCCAACAGTTTCCTGACCGATCCGGTGACCATCGAAGTGGCGCGCAGCAATGCCACCGCCGACAAGGTGACCCAGATCGTCTACAAGGTCGCCGACGAAGCCAAGCGCGACGTGGTCGAATTCCTGATCCGCGGCCGCGACCTCAAGCAGGTGCTGGTGTTTTCGAACACCAAGATCGGCGCTTCGCGCCTGTCGCGCCACCTGGAGCAGGGCGGCATCAAGGCCACCGCGATTCACGGCGACAAGACCCAGCAGGAACGCATGGCCGCGCTCGACGCCTTCAAAAAAGGCGAGATCGACGTGCTGGTCGCAACAGACGTGGCCGCGCGCGGCCTCGATATTTCCGACCTGCCGTGCGTGATCAACTTCGACTTGCCATACAACGCCGAAGATTATGTGCACCGGATCGGCCGCACCGGCCGTGCCGGCGCCTCGGGCGACGCCTTGTCGGTGTTTTCGGACAAGGACGAGCGCTTGCTGGTCGATATCGAAAAACTGATCAAGCAGACCATCACGCGCGGCGAACTGGCCGGTTTCGTGGCCAGCAGCGCCGCCAGCGGCGGGCGCAGCGACGCATCCGGCGAGCGCCGTCCGCGCCGCGATGACAGCCCTGCCGGCGCCGCCCGCCCGTCCGCGCGTCCGCCCGAGCGCAGCAGCGGCGGCGAACGCAGTTTCGAGCGCAGTTCCGAGCGCAGTTCCAGCAGCAGTTCTTCCGGTCCGCGTTCGGGTCCGTATCCGCGCCGCGAAAAGGTCGATCCCTGGTTCCTGACCCCGTACGAGCCGGCCAAGAAGACCACGCCGGTGATTGCCGACCAGGTCAGCACCAGCAGCAAGCCCAAGCAGAAGATTGCCGTGCTGCTCGGCGGTTCGCCCAAGCAGTAAGCAGCCGGCCCGGCGCCGCTTCGCGCGCGCCGCGCTGCCGGCCGATTGTTGCCTGGATGTATAATTTGCTTATATGTAATGCCGCCACCCGCTTGGCTTTCCGGCCGGGCGCTGCGGCGTTTCTCTTTTTACTCAATGTCTAGCCATGAACAAACTAATTAATCAAAGCATCGCCATCCTCGTGCCTTGTTATAACGAGGAATTGACGGTTGCCGCGATTGTTCGCGACTTCAACGCCTGCCTGCCGCAAGCCGTGGTGTATGTATTCGACAACAATTCCAAGGATGCCACCGTGCGCCTGGCGCTTGACGCCGGCGCCGTGGTGCGTAATGTGCCGCTGCAAGGCAAGGGCAATGTGATCCGGCGCATGTTCGCCGACGTCGACGCCGATATCTACATCATGGTCGACGGCGACAATACCTACGACGCCAGCGTGGCGCCCCAGCTGGCCGAAAAACTGGTCGACGAAGGCCTCGACATGGTGGTCGGCACGCGCGTCTCGACCGAGCAGGAAGCCTACCGCTTCGGCCACCGCTTCGGCAACCGCCTGCTGACCGGTTCGGTCGCCGCGGTGTTCGGCAACACCTTCACCGACATGCTGTCCGGCTACCGTGTGTTTTCGCGCCGCTACGCCAAGTCCTTCGCCGCCCACTCGGCCGGCTTCGAGACCGAAACCGAACTGACCGTGCACGCGCTGGAACTGCGCATGCCGGTGGCCGAGGTGGAAACCATTTACCGCTCGCGTCCGGAAGGCTCGGTCAGCAAGCTCAATACCTACCGCGACGGCGTGCGCATCCTGTGGACCATCGTCAAGCTGTTCAAGACCGAAAAGCCGCTGGCCTTCTTCTCGCTGGCGTTTTTCGCCTTCATGCTGGCCGCTGTCGGCCTGGCCTTCCCGCTGCTCCAGACTTACCTGGAAACCGGCCTGGTGCCGCGCTTGCCGACCGCGATCCTGTCGGTTGCGCTGAGCCTGTTCGGCGTGATTTCGCTCAACTGCGGCCTGATCCTCGATACCGTCACCAAGGGCCGCATCGAACAGAAGCGTTTCGCCTACCTGGCCATTTCCGCTCCGCGCGTCAAGCATGCCTGAGGCGGGTAGTCAGCGATGAAGCTCGGTACCCAGGTGCTGCGCTTCGGCGTGGCCGGCGTGGCCGGCCTGCTGGTCGACCTGGCCGTGCTCGAACTGGCGCTGCGCGCCGGCATGAATCCCTATGCCGGCCGCGCCGCCTCCTTCCTGTGCGCGGTGTTCGCCACCTGGCAGATCAACCGCCGCTACACCTTCCATCCGGCCGGCATCTCGCTGTGGACCGAATGGTGGCGCTACCTGCTGGCCATGAGCGGCGGCGGGGCGGTCAATGTCGCCACCTACAGCGTCATCGTCTGGAGCTTCCCGAACGTGCCCCACATCACCTCGTGGGGCGTGTGCGCCGGTTCGCTGGCCGGCATGACGGTCAATTTCGTCGGCGCGCGCTGGTTCGTCTTTCAACGGTAATCCCCCTTAACGGTAATCCCCCTTATATCGCAGGTGTGGCATGAATGCAGTGACTCGAGCAATTTCCCGCCTGGATGCGGGCGTGGTGCGCCTGTGGGATGGGCTCGACCGCGCCTTGGTACTGCGCCTGTCGATGTGGCTCGGGCCGCTGCTGGCCGGGCTGGTGTCGATGTGGCTGGGGCAGGATGCCAACTGGGATTTGCGCAATTATCACTGGTATAACCCGTACGCCTTCCTGAACGGCAAGATCGGCTTCGACCTCAATCCGGGCCAGTTCCAGAGTTATTTCAATCCCACCATCGACTTGCTGTACTACGGCCTGGCCACGCATTTCCCGACCCGCGTGACCGGCTTCGTGATGGGTTTTTTGCACGGCCTCAATTACGTGCTGCTGCTCATGATCACGCGCCAGGTGCTGCGCAGCGGCGAACCGGCCGCGGCCGGCGCGGCGCCCTACCGCCTGCCGCTGATGCTGGCGCTGGCCGGCTGCACCGGCTTTGCCTTCCTCAGCCAGCTCGGCAACACCATGGGCGACAACCTGACCACGCTCACCGTGCTGGGCGCCATCGCGCTGCTGCTGCGCCAGTGGCCGCAGCTGGTGGCGGGCGGCGCGCGCGGCGCCATGGTGGCCGCCTTGGCGGGCCTGATCATCGGCGCCGGCACCGGCTTGAAGCTGACCAATGCCAACTATGCGCTGGCCCTGTGCCTGGCGCTGCTGACCCTGCGCGCCAGCCTGTGGCGGCGGGTCGGCACCGCCTTCGTGTTCGGCCTGGGCACCCTGGCCGGCATCGCCGCCAGCGCCGGCCACTGGTACTGGCTGATGTGGAAGCAGTTCGGCAATCCTCTGTTCCCCCAATTTAACAATATCTTCAAGGGTCCGCTGGCCGCGCCGATCAGCGTGGCCGACATGGGCTGGGTGCCCAAGGGCTTGAGCGAATTCCTGCTGTGGCCGTTCATCTTCACCTTCAATCCGCGCCGCGTGATCGAGTTGCCGATGACCCAGATCCTGTGGCCGATCGTGTACCTCGCTTTCATCGTCTTCATCGCCCGGCGCCTGCGCCGCCTGTGGCTGGCCGCGCCGGCGCCGTCCGCCACCGCAACAGCGGGCGCCGACGCCGCCGGCGCGCGCATGCTGCTGGTGTTCTTCGCGCTCTCGTATGTGATCTGGCTCAAGCTGTTTGGCATTTACCGCTACCTGGTGCCGCTCGAACTGCTCGCGCCGCTGGTGCTGTGGCTGCTGCTGCACCGCCTGTGCGCGCTGCCGACCGCGCGCGTGATCGGCGCCAGCTGCCTGCTGCTGGCCGTCATGGCTGGCTTGCCGCGCGTGAACTGGGGCCACCATTTCAATGGCCCGGCCAGTTTCCAGGTCCAGGTGCCGGCCTTCGCCGATCCATCCCAGAGCATGGTGTTTACCGTGCATGGCGACCCGCCGATGTCGTGGCTGATACCGAATTTCCCGTCGCGCCTGGCATTCGCCGCGCTCGGCTCGGGCTTCCCCGAGTCGCCGCAATTTGGCGCGCGCGTGGCCGAGATGGTCGCCGCCCGCAAGGGTCCGCTGTATGTCATGCTGACCGCCAACGGCCTGGCCCCCGGCCCGCGCCAGGGCGGCGCCGTGCCCGACCCCGACACCATCGCGCGCCAGTTGCGCGTGCATGTAGCCGGCCAGGAAATCCTCAAGCGCTACGGCCTGACCTTCAACGATGCCAGTTGCATCGTCTACGAAGCCGGCTTCGGCGGCAGCAAGAACAGCGATCCCTACCAGCTGTGCGAGGTCGGCAAGCTGCCCTGAACGCCGGCACCGGGCGCGCCTCCTTGCGCCCATTGCAATAATTGACTTATGGCAATTTTCGATTTTTCGCAACAAGGCGATGCTATAATCGCGCGCTTATCCGGCGCCGCCATCGCCGCCGTTTTTATCTGACGAGACATTCTATGGTTTTCAGTTCGGCAATTTTCCTGTTCTATTTCTTCCCGATTTTCTTGCTGTTGTATTACTCGCTGCCATGGAAAAATGCCATCCTGCTGATCGGAAGCCTGGTCTTCTATGCCTGGGGCGAGCCGCGTTTCGTGCCGCTGCTGATGCTCTCGGCCTTCCTCAATTACAGTTTCGGCTACCTGATCGCGCGCGCCGGCGGCCAGCGCAAGGCCTTGCTGGCGACCGGCATCACGCTCAACCTGGCGATGCTTGGCTACTATAAATACCTGGGCTTTTTCGCCGGCATCCTGAATGCGCTGGGTTTGCGCGAAGGGGCGCTGCCGGCCATCGTGCTGCCGCTGGGCATTTCGTTTTTCGTCTTCCAGGGTATTTCCTACCTGATCGACGTGTACCGGCGCGACATCACGGCGCAAAGCAGTTTCCTGCGCTTTGCCATGTACAAGGCCATGTTCCCGCAACTGATTGCCGGCCCGATCGTGCGCTACCGCCAGATCGCCGGCGAAGTCGATCACCGCTCCCTGTCCAACGAGCGCATCTGGATGGGCTTCCGCCTGTTCGTGCTGGGCATGGCGCAAAAGGTCTTGATCGCCAACTACGTGGCCCAGACCGCCGACTTCATCTTCGCCGTCGATCCGTCCAAGCTCGACGCGCCGGGAGCCTGGCTCGGCATCGCCTGCTACTCGATCCAGATCCTGTTCGACTTCGCCGGCTACTCGAACATGGCGATCGGGATCGGCCACATGCTCGGCTTTTCCTATCCGCCCAACTTCAACCGCCCGTATTCGGCCACCTCGATCACCGATTTCTGGCGCCGCTGGCACATCAGCCTGTCGACCTGGTTCCGCGATTACCTCTACATTCCGCTGGGCGGCAACCGCGCTTCGCCCCTGCGCACTTACTTCAACCTGGCGCTGGTATTCTTCCTGTGCGGCCTGTGGCATGGCGCGGCCTGGACCTTCGTGATCTGGGGCTTGTGGCACGGTGCCCTGCTGGTGCTCGAACGCCTGGGCGGCGCCAGGCTGCTGGCGCGCATGCCCGCGTCCCTGGCCCAGGCCTGGACCATGCTGTGCGTGATGATCGGCTGGGTGTTCTTCCGCGTCGACAATGTGCCGTACGCGCTCAAGTACCTGGGCAGCATGTTCGGCGCCTACGATGGCCAGGCCGAGCTGCACTCATGGCGCCATGACATCGGCCACACCGCCACCCTGGCGCTGGTGGTCGGCATCGTGCTGGCCTGCTGGCGCTTGCGGCCGGCGCCCGGCGTCAAGGACGAAGCGAAGGCGGTCCCGGCGATCGTGGCCACGCGCCACGGCGTGCTCGCCAGCGGCACCAGCGCGATGCTGACGGCCCTGCTGGCGCTGCTGTGCATCACCAGCCTGGCGGCCGGCACCTACAATCCCTTCATCTATTTCAGGTTCTGACATGGCTTCGACAGTTTTTGCGCGCATCGGCCGGCACTCGGCCAAGATCTGCATCGTGTTCATGCTGGTGGTGCCGGCGCTGATGTCCATCAAGGCGACCCGCAGGCCCAACGATCCCAACCTCACGCCGCTGCCGGTGCGTCCGCATACGCCGCAGGCGTGGCTGGAAATGCCGCCCAAGGTCACGGCCTGGGTGAGCGACCATTTCGGTTTCCGTACCCACTTCATCGTGGCCGACAACGTGCTGCGTTTCAACCTGTTCCATGAGTTTCCCTCGATCCAGGTGGCTTACGGCCAGAACGGGCGCTATTTCATGGCGGCGCATGCCAAGACGGTCGGGCCGTACCAGGCCATGACGACCGTGTGCGGCAAGGGCAAGGCCAACGCCACCACCATTCCCTACCTGAACAAGCTGTTTACCACCTTCCACGCGGCGGGCATGGATCCGAAACTGCTGGTGGTGGCCTCGGCCCCGGCGGTGTACCCGGAAGACGTGCCGTCCGACCTGGTGGAAGAGTGCACCAGCACCAACACGGCCGCCGCGCGCGTGCTGGCCTCGCCCGAGCTGCTGCCGCAAGCGCGCGCATCGATTTTCTATCCGCTCAAGGAAATGCGCGAGATCAAGACGCGCGCGTCGCTGTTTCCCAACACCTGGTTCCACTGGGCCGGCGATGGCCTCGACGAGGTCGCGCGCATCACCCTGACCCAGTTCTGGAAAACCCCGCTCGACCAGCCGCCCATGCAGCTGCGCCGCTACAAGGGCGGCTCGGACATGTCGCATATGTTCATCGGCATCAAGCTCGAAAGCGATGTGGTCGAGCCCGACCTGGGCGCGTCCGGCATCAAGGCTTGCTTCGGCGGCGAGTGCTTCCCCGAGATGCCGGCCATTGCGCGCATCCTGGGCGACGTCAGCCGCTTCAACAATCCGAAGGCGCCCAAGCGCCGCCTGCTGATCATCTCGGATTCCTTCGGCGAAAAAATGTCGCCGTGGTTTGCGCGCTACTACGGCGAGGTGGAACACTTCTGCACAAACCACACGCACGAGCTGACGCCGGAACAGACGGAAGAAATGAAGAAATATCTGTATCGCAACCCGGCCGATACCGATATCCTGTTCCTGTATCACGATGGCGGCGCCATGTATGACGTGCTGCGCAATGGTACCCAGATGATCTTGCCGCCGCCGCTGGCGGCCAAGCAGTAAGGCAGCGGGCCCGGCGCGGCCGGTTGCCGGTGATGAGCAACAACGTACTGCCGATCGGCGGCGCGCCCTCCCGGGCCGCCGCCGCTGTTTTCTTCTGACGAGACACCCATGGTATTCAGTTCAGCGGTTTTCCTCTTTTATTTTCTCCCCGGCTTTCTGCTGCTGTATTACCTCCTCCCCTGGAAGAACACCACCCTGCTGATCGGCAGCCTGCTGTTCTATGCCTGGGGCGAGCCGCGCTTCGTGCCGCTGCTGCTGCTGTCGGCCTTCCTCAATTACAGCGTCGGCTACCTGATCGCGCGCGCCGGCCCGCGCCGCAAGGCGCTGCTGGTGACGGGGGTGGTGCTCAACCTGGCGATGCTGGGGTATTACAAATACCTGGGCTTTTTCGCCGGCATCCTCAATGGCCTGGGCCTGCGCGAAGGGGCGCTGCCGGCCATCGTGCTGCCGCTCGGGATTTCCTTCTTCACCTTCCAGGGCATCTCTTACCTGATCGATGTGTACCGGCGCGATATCACGGCGCAAAGCAGCTTCCTGCGCTTTGCCATGTACAAGGCCATGTTCCCGCAACTGATCGCCGGCCCGATCGTGCGCTACAGCCAGATCGCAGGCGAAGTCGATCACCGTTCGCTGTCCAACGCGCGCATCTGGATGGGTTTGCGCCTGTTCGTGCTCGGCCTGGCCCAGAAGGTCTTGATCGCCAATAACGTGGCACTGGCGGCCGACCGCATTTTCGCGGTCGATCCGTCGCGGCTCGACGCCGCCAGCGCCTGGATGGGCGTGGCCTGCTATTCGATCCAGATCCTGTTCGATTTCGCCGGCTACTCGAGCATGGCGATCGGGATCGGCCACATGCTCGGCTTTACCTATCCGCCCAACTTCAACCGCCCGTATTCGGCCACCTCGATCACCGACTTCTGGCGCCGCTGGCACATCAGCCTGTCGAGCTGGTTCCGCGACTACCTGTACATTCCCCTGGGCGGCAACCGCGCTTCGCCCCTGCGCACTTACTTCAACCTGGCGCTGGTATTCTTCCTGTGCGGCCTGTGGCATGGCGCGGCCTGGACCTTCGTGATCTGGGGCTTGTGGCACGGCGCGCTGCTGGTGCTCGAACGCCTGGGTGGCGCGAAGCTGCTGGCGCGCCTGCCCGCATCCCTGGCCCAGGCCTGGACCCTGCTGTGCGTGATGATCGGCTGGGTGTTTTTCCGCGCCGAAAACGTGCCGTACGCGCTCAAGTACCTGGGCAGCATGGCCGGCATCCACGGCGACCCGGCGCTGCTGCATCCCTGGCGCCTGGATGTGCAAGCCAGTTCGCTGACGGCGCTGGTGGTGGGCATCGTGCTCGCCTGCTGGCGCATGCGCGCGCCGGCCGTGCGCATGCCGGCCGTGCTGGTGCACGGCGGCCACCTGGCCTGGACCACGGCCCTGTCGCTGCTGTGCATCGCCAGCCTCGCGGCCGGCACCTACAACCCCTTTATCTATTTCCGCTTCTGACATGAGCAAGACTATTCTCAGGGCGCTGGGCCGGCGCGCCATGCAGCTGGCCGTGGTGGCCGTGCTGGCGGTGCCCGGCGTGGTCTCGGTGATCGACGCCCGCACCAAGCCGAACGACCCGAACCTGGCGCAACTGCCGCCGCGCCCGGCCTCCTTGCACGCGCTGGGCGAAGCGCCGCCCAAGGTCACGGCCTGGATCAACGACCATTTCGGCTACCGCAGCGAGCTGGTCAAGATGAACAACCGCCTGCGCTTCAAGGTGTTCCGCGAATTCCCGTCGGTGCAGGTGACGAGCGGGCGCCACGGGCGCTACTTCCTCACCGCCCACAGCACCACCGACCGGCCGTTCCAGGCGGTGCTCAGCACCTGCAGCGGCGTGCTGCCCGACCCCGCCATCGTGCCCTACATTAACCGCATGTTCGATACCTACCGCGCGGCCGGGCTGGCGCCCAGGCTCTTGCTGGTGCCGTCGGCGCCGGTGGTGCATCCGGAAGACTTGCCGCGCTGGCTGGCGCCGCGCTGCATGGGCACCGATACCGGTGTCGCCGCCATGCTCGCCTCGCGCGCGCTGGCGCCGGCTTCCAGCGCGGCGATGCTGTATCCGCTGGCGCAGATGCGCGAGATCAAACAGGGCGCGACCCTGTTCCCCAAGACCTGGTTCCACTGGACCGGGGAGGGGCTGGACCAGGTGGTGCGCCTGAGCCTGGCCACGTTCTGGCATCGTCCGCTCGACCAGGCGCCGCCGCTGCAAACCAAGAAGTACATGCACCATTCGGACGTGTCGCACCTGTTCGACGGGGTCAGCCTGGAGAGCGAGATCGTCGAGCCGGACCTGGCGGCATCGCAGGTGACGGGCTGCTTCGGCGAGACCTGTTTTCCGGAGGTGGAGGCGGGCAAGGTGCTGCGCGACGTCAGCCGCTTCGGCAATCCGAAGGCGCAGGCGCGCCGCCTGCTGATCATTTCCGATTCCTTCGGCTCGAAGGTCTCGCCATGGTATGCGCGCTACTACCGCGAAGTGGAGCACTTCGCGACCAATAATATCGACCTGCTCTCGCCGGCGCAGCTGACCGCGCTGCGCACGTATATGTACCGCAATCCGGACCAGACCGATATTCTGCTGCTCTACCACGACGGCAACGCCGTCTACACCGACATGCTGCGCTACGTTACCGAGCGCATGCTGCCGGTGGCGCCGGGCGCGCCGCCGCTGGCGGTCAAAGCGCTGCCCTGACCCGGCCTCAGGCGGCCGGCCAGCGCGCTTCCTCGCGCCGTCCGGCCAGCACGTCGAGCAGCTGGGTGGCGTTTTCGCGCCAGGTAATCCACGGCATGCCGGCGGATGCCGGGGCCGTGCCCGCGCCGTGCTGTTCCAGCCACTCGCGCAGCGCCGCCGCCAGGTCGGCCGCTTCCATCCCGCTGAAGTACGCCGCGTGCTCGCGCGCCACTTCGCGGAACACCGGAATGTCGCGCGCCAGTACCGGCAGGCCGTAGCGCGCCGCCTCGATCAGCGGCAGGCCGAAGCCTTCGCCTTCGCTCGGCACCAGCAGGCAGGAGCTGGTCTGGTACAGCTCGAGCAGTTCGGCGTCGCCGATCCCCTTGAGCCATTCCAGGCGCTGCCCCAGTTGCGGATGGCCGCGCAGGCGTTCGACGATGCGCGGAATGGTGCGCCGCGCGCCATCGGGCAGCGGGGTCCAGCCCTCGGCGCCGACGATCACCAGTTTCACGTCCACGCCCTCGCGCCACAGCTGCTCGAAGGCGTCGAGCGCTTGCAGGTGGCCCTTGCGCGGCTCGATGGTGCCGACCATCAGGAAGGTGGCGCTGGCGCCCTTGGCCGCCACGCGCGCGGCGGGGACGGCTTGCGGGCCGCCGATATCGGCGCCGTGGTGCAGTACCGCCAGCTTGACCTGGCCGTGGATCTCGGGCCGGGTGTGCTCCAGCCAGGCTTGCAGTTCATTGCGCACGGCGTCCGAAATGCACACCAGGCGGTCGGCCTGGCCGGCGATGCAGGCCAGCCAGGCGGCGTGGCCATGCTGCGCGCCTTCGGGGAAGAATTCGGGACGCAGCACCGGCAGCAGGTCGTGGATCAGGAAATTGACTTCGACCCCGCGCGCGCGCCAGTGCGCGTACACGCCCTTGCGCGCGGCGGCCATGATGGCGCCCGGCGCGTAGTCGGCGCTGTAGAAGCGGTCGCCGGCCTGCACTTCGACCGGCTGGTCGGGCGGCAGCGGGCAATCGATGCCGAACAGGCGCCGCGCATAGTCGCGCGCGTAGCGGTATTCGCAGCGCCCATCCTGGTCGGCCAGGTACACCGGCTCGATGCGCAGGCCCGGTTCGACCCGCGCCAGCAGTTCGATCAGCTGCATGCGCACTACCCGTTCGATCCCGGTCTTGAGATCGTGGCGCGCGATCGAGGTGACGTCGACCAGCAGCTGGCGCGGCGCCAGCGCTTCCGGCATGACGGCCAGGCACTGGGCGCTGCGGCGCACCAGCGCGTCGTCGGCATGCAGCGCAGGCTGCGCGGCCAGCGCCGCCAGCAGGGCGCCGCGTGCGCCGGCTGCCGGCGCGTAGGTCTGTTCCAGCGCTTCGGCATACAGGCGCGCGCTGTGGGCGGGGCTGTGCAGGGTATGCAGCAGGGTGCGCGCGCGCTCGCCCAGCGCGCTGCGGCGGGCCGGATCGGCATGCAAGCCTTCCAGCGCTTCGCGCAGCTGCGCCATGCTGAACTGGTCGGGCAAGCCCCACACCGCATCCGGCGCCAGTTCGGCCATCGAACCGTTGGCGTTGACGATGGTCGCCAGAGCGTAGTTCAGGCAGTCGAGCACCGCGGCCGAGGTTTCGCCGCGCGACTGGCAGCGCAGCTGCACGCCGACGTCGGCCGCCTGCAGGTATTGGTGGTACACCGCTTCGTCGGTCCAGCCGGCGATGCGCATGCGCTTGCCGCCGGCGCCAGCCAGGGTGGCGTTGATCGCCACGCCATAGTCGCCGCCATCGTTGGCGCCGACCAGCACCAGTTCGCAGCGTGGATTGGCGTGCAGGGTGGAGCTGATCCAGGCGTCGAGCAATTCCTGGCTATGCTTGGTATGCGCCACGAAGCCGAAGCTGCACACCAAAAAGACATCGTCGGCGATGCCCAGCGCGCGCCGGGCGGCAGCGCGGTCCTGTGCCTGCGGCAGGGCGCGCGGCAGCGGCACCACGCTCCAGTCGCCCGCGGCCAGCGCTCCGTACCACTGGCGCGCCAGCTCGCGCGCATGCTGCGAATGCACCACCACGCGGCGCGCCTGGCGCAGCACGGCCAGGTTGCACGGATACAGGTTGCGGGCGTCGAGCGCGCGCGCCGGGTCCAGCCCGGCCAGCAGCGCGGCCATGCCATGGCCTTCGTAGAGGGCATCGGTCCAGCCGTTGGGAATCGCGCCGGCCATCTGTTCGTAGGCCAGCACGCTGCTGATGAAAAAATCGTGCAGCACCACCACGCCCGGATGGCGCGCCAGCAGCCCGAACATATGGCTGTGGAAGGGGCTGTTGCCGAACTGGTACAGGATGCGGTCGAACTGGCCGGCGTTCTGGTCGAACCAGGCGGCGCTGCGGCGGGGCAGGGCGGCCAGGGACGGCGGCAGCACCACCTTGTCCTGCTGGACGATCAATTCGATGTCGTAGTGTTCCATCATGGCCGGCAGCACCTGCGCCGCGTAGTCGGCGATGCCGGTGCGCTCGGGCGGCAGCGGCGAGACGAACGCCAGGCGCAGACGTTTGGCCGGCAGGGCCGCCACCGGCGCGGGCACGTTGCCGAACCGCGCTTCCAGCGCGCGCAGGGCCTTGGTGGCGCTCGCGTCCCACGAAAAGCGCGCGGCCTGGGCGCGCCCGTGCACGCGCAGGCGTTCCTGCATGGCCGGGTCTTGCAGCACCTGGGTGATTTTTTCGGCGATCGATTGCGGCCGGTCGGCGTCGAACAGCGCTTCCGCGCAGCCCACCACTTCGGGGATGCTGGTGTTGTTGGCGCCGATGACCAGCGCGCCGCAAGCCATCGCTTCGAGCGCCGGCAGGCCGAAGCCTTCGTGGCGCGAGGGGAAGATGAACAGGGCGGCAGCCTGGTACAGGCGAATCAGGTCGGCGTCGCTGACGTAGCCGGTCAGGATCAGCTGGTCCTTCTCCAAGCCGCGCTTGGCCGCGTGGGCCACCAGGTCGGCGCGTTCGCGCTCGCCCATCTTGCTGGCGATGAGCAGCTGGTGGGCGTCGCGCAGCGCCGGCGGCAGCAGGCAGTAGGCGGTGATCAGGCCATCGATGTTCTTGCGCGCGTCGAAGCCGCCCGGCGCGTACATCAGCATCTGGCGCGTGATGCCGAAGCGCGCCCTCAGTTCGGCCAGTTGTTCGGGCGTGCTGTCGGACGGGCGGAAGCTGTCGTCGACCGCGGTGGAGATGGCGGTGACCGACTCGGGCGCCAGGCCAAGCGCGTCGATCGCTTCCTGGCGCGAGTAGTCCGAGATCGACAGCAGCAGGCCGGCGCTGCGCAGCGAAGCGATCTTGCGGTCGTAGTAGGTGCGCTGGGTCTGGCTGCCGAGGTAGGCGGCCGGATTGAGGAAGGGGATCAGGTCGTACAGCACCACCGCCGTGCGCGCGGCGCCGTCGAAGGCGCCGACCGAGACCACGGCGTCGTCGACGAAGCCCTCGAACAGGCTGGTGACCAGCACCGCGTCCGGGCGCAGCTGGGCGATGAAATACTCGCGCATCAGTTCCGCGGCGCGGCAGCGCGCGCTGTTGCCTTCCTCGATTTCGGCGACCGGGCCGACGATGTCGAACACCCGGATGCGTTCGGCCGGCACCAGGCCGGCGAAGGCGCGCCGCAGTTCGGCGATGGCGCCGCCCAGCGCGCCGTTCAGGACCAGCCAGACTTCATGCTCGCCGGCGTTGCGCGCCACGCCCAGCGCCAGGGCCAGGGAATAACGGCCGATGCCGCGAAAACGGCTCTCCGACTGGGCGCCCTGCAGGTCGATCACAATCCGCATCACTTGTTCCTTGCTTCCATGGCTTGTTTGAGTTCGTGGTACATGCGCTGCTCGCGCGGCGACAGGTCGGCCGCGCTGGCGCTCGGGGTGGGCGCGGCGGCGGCCGGCGGCGGCGGCGGAGCATTGCCGCGCCGCAGGACGCCGTACAGGCGCGCGTGCAGGCCGGGGAAGCGCCGCAGCACCGTCAGCGCCACCCGCTTGATGCGCGGACGGCGCAGCATGGCGCGCATGAAGGTCAGGAGCGGCCCGCTCAGGCGCCGTTTCACGCCGCTCGCAAGGCGTCCCTCGCGCGCCGCGCTGCGCAGGCGGTAAGTGGTGCCGGCCAGTGCGCGCAGCGGCGCCGTCACGCGCCAGGAGCTGCTCGCCAGCAGGGCCGCCACGTGGGCGTCGGCTTGCTGGGCGCGCGCTTCGGCCACGCCGGTGCGATGTCCGAGGGCGTCGAGCTGGCCCTGGAGCTGGCCCTGGATGTGCCCGATCTGGGCCTGGAACTGGGTCTGGGCTTGCAGCGCCAGCTGGACCTGCTGCACCATCTGGCCTTGCAGCTCGGCCAGGCGGTCGGCATGCGGGCCGACCCGCTGCAGGATCGGTTCGGCCATCTCCAGCCGCAGGCGGTGCTGCTCGACGCCGGCCGCCACCCGCGCCACGCCCTGGTGCGCTTCGCCGAGCGAGACCAGGCCGTCCTGCAGCGCGTGCTCGACGCGCTGTATCGTATGTTCGGCGCGCGCGATGCCGGCGTGCAGTTCGTTGCGGCGCTGGTTATCCTGCTCTTCGAAGCGCAGCGCCAGGTCGGACAGGCCGATGCCGAACTTGGCGGCGAAGGGCGCGGCAAACGCGGCCAGCGCCTCGGGCGGAGCATCCTTCTGGCCGAGCACCGCGTAATCGGGGCTGACGCCATCGAGCACGTTGATCAGGCCAATCGGGGCGTCGGTGTGCAGCTGCGCCGCTTCTTGCAGGCGCAGCACCTTGTGGCGCGGGAAGCCGGCAAAGCCGGTCACGAATTCGAGCAGCGGCGCCGGGATGGGCTTCAGGTGCGAGGGATCCATGTAGAAGCTGGAGGCGCCCACCACCAGGTTTTCCGGATTCGGCGTTTCCATGATCAAGAGGCCGCCCGGCAGCAGCACGCGCAGCGCTTCGGCGATCAAGAGCTGGACCTGGTCGAACGGAATGTGCTCGACCAGGTGGAAGGCCGACACCATGGCCACGCTGGCGTCGCCACAGGCGCGCAGGGCCGACAGGGCATCGGTCAGTTCGGCGTGCAGGCCGCGTTCGCGGCAGGCCGCCAGCATGCCCTGGTCGAGGTCGACGCCGCGCGGCGCGAAGCCATGCTCGGTCAGCAGTTCGAGCCATTCGCCGCGTCCGCAGCCCAGGTCGAGCACCGCGCCGCCCGGATACAGCGCGGCCAGCGGCGCGAAGAAGGGCTGGTAGGCCATCAGGCGCGCCTTGATCAGGGGCCGCGCGCCGCGGTAGCGGTCTTCAAAGGCGCGGTAAAAATTGTCGCTCATCGCAGGATCTCCACTTGCGGTTCGAGCCAGCTGGTGCCGACGAATTGTTTGCGGTTCATGTTCATGACAATGAAGAGGAAGGCCAGGTCGCGCCATTCGTAGTTGTCGCCCAAATGGGTTTCGGTGCTGGTCAGCGCGGTGGTGAGCGAGTAGCTGCCTTCGCCCAGGTTGAGCGGAAAGCGGAAGCGGAAGTCGATTTCTTCGCCGGCGGCCACGTCGTGCAGCGCCATGTCCATGTGGTGGGTATTGGTGCCGTACATCTGCTGGCCGAGGCGGTCCTTGATCATGTAGCCGAGTACCAGGCGCTCAAGCGGCGCATGCACGCGCACGCGGATGCGCAAGGTGACGGCGGCGCCCACGTTGGCCGTTTCGAGCGCGCGTCCGGCCTCGTCTTCGAGGGTGATCGCGCTCACCGTCGCTTCGCCGCTGCCGGAACTGGTGCGGGTGCGCCCGGCCTCGGTGACCACCTGCTCGACGCCGGCGCCGTCGCGCGAGGCGATCAGCGCGTTGTAGTAATCCATGACCTGTTCCGGACTGCCCTGGGAAGCCAGGCGCCCGCCGTCGAGCAGCAGCGCGCGTTCGCAGATCGACTGGATCGCGGCGCGGTCGTGGCTGACGATGAGCAAGGTGGTGCCCAGTTTCTGGAACTGGCGGATGCGCTCGAAGCTCTTGTGCTGGAAGTAGGCGTCGCCCACCGACAGCGCTTCGTCGACGATCAGCACGTCGGGGCGCTTGACGGTGGCCACGCTGAAGGCCAGGCGCATCTGCATGCCGGACGAGTAGACCCGCACCGGCTGGTCGATGTAGTCGCCGATGTCGGCGAACGCTTCGATCTGCGGCATCAGCTCGCCGATTTCATCGACCGTCAGGCCAATCAGCTGGCCGGCCATGAAGGCGTTCTGGCGCCCGCTGAAGTCGGGATGGAAGCCCATGCCCAGTTCCAGCAGCGCGGCCACGCGGCCGGTGATGCGCACGCTGCCGGTGGTCGGCTGGGCGGTGCCGGTGATCAGCTTGAGCAGGGTGCTCTTGCCGGCGCCGTTGATGCCGATGATGCCGACCGCTTCGCCGGGCGCGAGCTGGAAGCTGACATCCTGGATCACCCACTTGAGGCGGTGGCGCGCGCCAAGGAAGGGCAGCACCCATTCCCACAGGCGCCCCCAGCGGTTGTCATACTGCTTGTAGGCCTTGCCCAGGTTGCTGACAACGATACTGCCCATCAGAGTTCATCCACCATTTCACCGGCGCGCTTGCGGAACAGCAGTAAACCCATGACGCAGCACAGCACGGTGAGCACCGCGATCGGCAGCAGGCTGGCCCAGTCGGGCATCTGGCCCTTGACCAGGATGGTCTGGTAGGCGCCGATCACGCCGGCCATCGGGTTAAACACGAGCAGCTCGCGCACCGCCGGCGGCAGCGCGCTGACCGGGTAGACGATGGGCGTAAACCAGAACCAGAATTGCAGCAGGATGGTGAAGAACTGGCCGACGTCGCGGAAGAAGACGTTGAGCACGCCGAGCACCATGCCCAGCCCGATCGAGAACAGGATCTGCAGCAGCAGCACCGGATACAGCGCGAAGTAAATCCAGCCGGGGAAGGTGCCCGAGATGACCATGAAGGCGGTGAACAGGCCGAAGATGATGGCGAAGTTGATGCCTGCATTGAGCACCACGATGATCGGCAGGCAGATGCGGGGGAATTGCAGCTTCTTGATCAGGTTGGCGTTTTCCAGGAACACGGTCTGGCCGCGCGTGGTGATTTCGGCAAACAGGCCCCAGGTCAGCGCGCCCGCGCACAGGTAGATGCTGTAGGCGAAGGTCGAATCGACCCCTTGCAGGCGGCTGCCCATCACTTCCGAAAAAATGACGGTGTAGACGATCACCATCGCCAGCGGATTGAGGACGGTCCAGACGGCGCCGAACAGGGAATTGCGGTACTTGGACTGGAATTCGCGCTTGACGCTGCCGAGCACGAAGCCGCGGTAGCGCCATACGCCGCTGAACATCGACAGCGAGATCATGCGCGCGCGGCGCGGACGAACGGCGCGCAGGTGCGGGTGGGCGTGGCTCGCGCACTGGCGGCTAACAGCAGGGTCAGGGGTTGGATCGTGTCGATTTTCATATGGGAAATGTAGGGTCGCGGAGGGGCCACCGGTTCAGCTGCCCGCGGCCGCCACGGCTTGCGCGGGCGCCAGCCGGACTGCCGCGGGATCCCTGTCGCCGCTGTTACCGTGGCGTCAAAAGGCTCGGGATTATACCATGCGGCCCTGCGTCAATCGATGGGAAAGGCATGCGCAGCGGCAGCCGGGACGATCTGGCAGTAGGCGAACTCAGCAGTTATAATATTGCATTTTCCAAACGTCACTTCCCCAAATGCAAAATTCCCACGTCCAGCGTGCCGACCCCGGCGCCGCCAGCGGCAAGCTGGCCGGCATCGACCTGTTGCGCTTCGCCAGCGCGCTGGCGGTGCTGCTGTGGCATTACCAGCATTTTTCCTTCGTGGCCAACCAGGCGCGCGATTTCCATACCGAAGCCCAGCCGCTGTTCGGCCTGCTTTCCCTGTTCTACCGCTATGGCTTGTACGGAGTGCAAGTATTCTGGTGCATTTCGGGATTCATCTTTTTCTGGAAATACGGGCAGGCGCTGGCCGACAAGACGGTCGACGGCGGGCGCTTTTTCCTGCTGCGCTTTTCGCGCCTGTATCCGCTGCACCTGATTTCCCTGCTGCTGGTGGCGGCTGGGCAAGTGCTGCATGCGAGCACTCACTCCTGGTATTTCGTCTACCGCGATAACAGCCTGTCGAGCTTCTTCTTGCAGCTGGGCATGGCGAGCCACTGGTTCTTTCCGTTGACGGGCTTTTCCTTCAATGCGCCGATCTGGAGCGTGTCGCTGGAAGTGATCGCTTACCTGTTTTTCTTCGGCTTCAGCCACCTGGCCGGCGTGGGCGCGCGTGCCACCGTGGGCGCGCTGGCGGTGCTGGCACTGGCGCGCTATTCCAGCGATCTGCCGCTGATCGAATGCCTGCTGTTTTTTTATCTGGGCGGGGTGCTGGCGCTGCTCGACCGGCACAGCGCCGCCTGGAGCGCCGTGGCGCGCCATGGCCTGGGCGCGCTGCTTGCCGTGGCGCTGGTGGGGCTGGCGGGGGGCACGGCGGCGGCCGCCATCAAGCCCGAGCACGCGCTGTTCGGCATCGTGCCGGCCCTGGTGTACCTGATGCTGCAGTACGTGCGCCCGGCCCACGTTGGTGCGCAAACGCTGTTCTCACGGCTGGGCAATCTGACCTATGCCAGCTACCTGCTGCATTTTCCGCTGCAACTGGCCATTGCGCTGGTGTGCGGGGCGCTCGGGTGCGCTATCCCGTGGCGCTCGCCATGGCTGCTGCTCGGCTTCCTGGGGGCCACCTTCGCGCTGTCCCATGTGTGCTACCACCGCGTCGAGCTCCCGCTGCAGGCGTGGATCCGGGCCTGGCCGGGCTTGGGCGGCGCTGTCGGCAGCATCAGGCGCGGCAGGTTTCCATCAGTGCGAACACCTGTTCCGGGCGCGTGACGCGCTTGTGGGCGCGCGTGATGCTGGCCCATAGCGAGGGCGCGGCGGCGCCGTGGCCGAGCGCGAAGCCGGTCGGCAGGCGGCACAGGTCGAGGATCAGGCCTTCGCCGGCCATGTCGATCTCGTGCCGCAGCGTCCAGTCGCGCTCGAACACCATCAGCTTGCCGGAGGTGAAGTCGCGCGACTTGCGTTCGGTAAGGGCGGAAATGCCGACGCAGCGGGTGCTGGCATCGAACGCCACGCCGCGCGGAAAACCGCCGGTATCGAGCACGAAGCCGGAATCGCTCAGCAGGCGGCTTTCGGCCGAGGAACAGGAAAACAGTTCGCCATTTTCGCGCCAGATATTGTGGCCGCAATTGCCCATGGCCACGGTCTGCACCAGTTCGCGGCTTGCCAGCGAAAAGCCGAACAGCTCGCTCGGGCCGCGGTTGTGCCCCAGGATCCAGACCAGGCCCTGGTCGAACATGAAGGAATTGAAGTGGTTGACGTCGCCGCCATCCTGGGCGCCGAACGGATACCAGCGTTCCCACGACTGGCCATCCCAGATGGCGATCATATTGTCGTAGGAACTGGTGAGCCACAGCTTGCCGTCGTGCCAGGCGATCTCGTGCAGGTCGCGCAGGGGGAAGGGCGCTTGCAGGCGCTCGCACAGCGCGAGCGAGCGGTCGAACACGAGCACGTCGCCGCGCTCTTCGGACGGCGGCACGTCGGACGATACCAGCCGGTTGCGGGCGGCGACGAACAGATGCTTGTCGTTATGGGCGATGCCGTAGTACAGCCCGTGACCGCGGTCGAGCACATGCGCGTGGCCGCTGGTGGTATTGAGCAATAAGAACGATTGCGATGTGGTAATTAGTAAATTCATGAGGCAAGGAACCGTGTTGACAGGATGCGCCTGTCGCAATGTTGCACGCACGGCGCCTGATGCCGCCAGGCGGCATTTGAATCGGCGATTATAACGTGAAGGCGGAAGAGGCCGACAACACGCGAGGATTTCACACCGGATCGGCCATGCGCTGCAGCTCCAGGACCGGGTCCAGATTGACCACCCCGCTCCAGATAATCGCGTCCAGGTTGCGCAGTACGCTGAAGGCGCTGGCGTCCTGCACGCGCGCCAGGGTCTGGCGGAAATCGCCGTCGCCGGCGCCGCCCTCGGCCACCCCGGCGGTGATGGTGTATTCGCCGGGCGCGAGCGCCGCCTTGAAGGAAAATTCGGCGGCCACGGCTTCGCCGGCGGCCACCGCGCCGATCGGGCGGCGCATGCAGTAGGTATTGGTCATGAACACGGCTTCGCCGCGCGCATTGCGGATCTGAAAGCCGATGTGCGGGTCGGCGAACGCGGCGCTGAACAGCACCTCGACCCGCACCGTGGCGACGCGGTCGCTGATGACGGTGGCCACCGGACGCTCGTCGGCATACAGGCCGATGGCGCGGATCAGGGCGCCGCCGCGCTCGAAGGAGCCGATGGCGGCGGCCGGCAGCGGGGCAGGGGCCGGGGCTGCCGTCTCGGCATGCACGGTGGGTGGCGTTTCAGCGGCGCTTGCGGCCGGCACGGCGGCGGTCAGGGCGGCGGGCGGCGGGGCGGGCGGCTTGCCGTCGCGCTGGTTGAGCACGTGGGCGTTGTACAGGTCGATCACTTCGCGCGGGCTGCTGTCGAGCGCGACCTGGCCTTCGCTGATCAGGATCGCGCGGTTGCACAGCGAATACACGGCGCCCATGGCGTGCGAGACGAACAGCAAGGTGCTGCCGGCGTGGCAATACTCGCGGATGCGCTCGAAGCACTTTTGCTGGAAGAACACGTCGCCCACGGCCAGCGCTTCATCGATGATCAGGATGCCGGGCCGCACGGCGGTGGCCACGGCGAACGCCAGGCGCACCTGCATGCCGCTCGAATAGACGCGTACCGGCTGGTCGATGTAGTCGCCGATGTCGGCGAAGGCTTCGATCTCGGGCATCAGCAGCTCGATCTCCTCGACGCTCATGCCGATCAGCTGGCCGGCCATCAGGGCGTTCTGGCGCCCGGTGAAATCGGGATGGAAACCCATGCCCAGTTCCAGCAGGGCGGCCACGCGGCCGCTCAGGTGCACCGCGCCGGTGGTCGGCTGGGCGGTGCCGGTGATCATCTTGAGCAGGGTGCTTTTGCCGGCGCCGTTGACGCCGATGATGCCGACCGCCTCGCCCTGGGCGATGCTGAAATTAATGTCGCGCAATACCCACTTGAGGCGGTGGCGCTGGCCGAGGAAGGGCAGCGCCCATTCGAGCAGGCGCGACCAGCGGGTTGGATATTGCTTGTATGCTTTGCCGAGCTGGCTGACCTGGATGCTGCCCATCAGCGCATGCTCCGTGGGCGCGAAATTGCTATCGTCATAGAACATTCATTGGTTAAGGCCGGCGCGCCGGGGTGGGCGATTATACAGCAGGCATGCGCGCGGCCGCGTCGCGCGGGCCGGCACGGCAGGCGTCAGGATTGCCGCTCGCGGCATGAACTGCTATGATAACGGCCAAGAAAAAATAACAAATAAACAAGCAGCGGCGCCTGGCAAGGGCAGCGGAACTTTTAGGAAAACGATGGAACGGTCCTGGGTGTATATCCGCTTTAATACGCGTAACGACAACGACAATCCGCTGCCGTGGCGCGTGCTGACCGAGCGCGGCCGGGTCGATGGCGTGCTTGAACTCGACCAGCAGTTCGCCGCCGAGGTGCGCTTCACCGCCACTGCCGTGACGTCGTGCGATGAAGTGGAAGCCGGCGTGCTCAAGTGGCACCTCAAGGCCCATGGCTACCTGGCCTGGGATGGCGACGTGTGCACCGTATGCGACCAGCCGGCGGCGTCATGAGCGCGCCTGTCCATCCTGACCTGACCTGGCAGCAGCATCCGGTCGACCGCGCGCGCCGGGCCGCCAGCAAGCAGCAAAATCCCTGTCTGTTGTGGTTTACGGGCCTGTCCGGCGCGGGCAAGAGCACGGTGGCCGGCATGGTCGAGCGCAGCCTGGCATCGCGCGGCGCGCATACCTATCTGCTCGATGGCGACAATCTGCGGCACGGCCTGTGCCGCGACCTGGGCTTCGGCGCGGCCGACCGGGTCGAGAATATCCGCCGCGCCGGCGAAGTGGCGCGCCTGATGACGGACGCCGGATTGATTGTGCTCAGTGCCTTTATTTCGCCGTTCCGCTCGGACCGCGAGCTGGTGCGCAGCCTGATGCCGGCCGGCGAATTCATCGAGATTTTTGTCGATGCGCCCCTGGACGAGTGCGAACGGCGCGATCCGAAGGGCCTGTACGTCAAGGCGCGCGCCGGGCAGTTGCCCAATTTTACGGGACTCGATTCGCCCTACGAGGCGCCGCAGCAGCCGGAAGTGCGGCTCGATACGCTGCGCGACGATGCCGAGACCTGCACCGCGCAGGTGATGGCGTATCTGGAGCGCAGCGGCTTGATCGCGCCGGCTTAGGCGCCGGCGCGCATCAGGTCTGCGCCAGCTTCTGCAAGGCCGCCGGGTCGAGAATGATCAGGCGGTGCGTGCCCTTTTCGATGATCCCCTGCTGCACCAGCGTCAGCAAGGTACGCGTGACGGTTTCGCGGCTGGTATTGATCATGTTCGCGATATCCTGGTGGGTCGGCAGGTTTTCCACCACTTCCACATCGCCATCCTTCTTTTCCTTGAGCAGTTCCAGGAAGGTGTAAATCCGCTTGGCCGTGTTGTGAATGCTGAGCAGCGCGCGGAACTGCGAATCGCGCTGCACTTTTTCCGCCAGAAAACGCAGCATGTGATTGGCCACCGAGGGCGAGTGCGAAAACAGGTGCAGCGCCGTGTTGCGCGGCAGCAGGGCGACCATCACCGGACTGAGCGCCACCACCGAGGCCGAACGGGTCGAACCGTTAATCACGGCAATTTCGCCGAAGAAGTCGCCCGGCGCGAGCATGCGCAAGCCGATCGCGCGCCCGTCTTCGGTCACGTCGATCACTTGCAGCTGGCCCGACAGCAGGAACAGCAGGCTGTCGCCGCTGGCGCCTTTTTGCAGCACCACATCGCGCTTGGCATAGGTGCGGATGCGCAAGTCCGTCATCACCTGGCGCATTTCATCTTCGCTCAGGTTGGCCAGCAGGGGAATCTTGCGCAGATGAATCTGGAAACTGATCTTGTTCTGCGAATCCTTGGGCACCGGCATCACAGAACCGGCGTCGGCCGCGCTGACCTGGGCGCCATGCTTGGGCGCGGACACGATATTGTTGTTGTCTGTACTCATGCAAATACTTCCGTCATTGATAGGCGTGCAGCAGGGGGGCGCACAGCGCCACCGTGGCAATGCCGGCGGCATTGGCCGCCATGTCGCGCCAGCAAAATTTTCGCCCCGGCACCAGTTCTTGCAGGATTTCGATCAGCAGGCCGGCCAGCAACAGGCCCAGCAAGCTCGCTTGCAGGATCCAGCCTCCGGGCACCATGCGGGCCAGCAAGAGGGCGAGCACGCCGAAGGCGAGAAAATGCAGCAGTTTGTCGTTCGGTAAAGGCGGCAGCCATTCGTTCGGTACCAGGCAGCCTGCCACGATAGCAACCGTGCCCAGTAAAAACAAGATCAATTCCCAAGTCATAAAGTCCACATCAACAGTCGGACCGCCGGCAGCGATTGCACCCGCGGTTCCGCCAGCAGCGTGCTGGACTGTTATCTTACCAGTTGTCGGTGCGCCAGCTGAATTGGACCGCACGGCTGTCGTACTGGAACAGGGGAATGTTCTCGCGGTTCCAGGTGCGCCGCAGTTCCAGTTGCAGGGCACTGTGGGTGCCGACCGGCACTTGCAGGCTGGCGCGCAGCTGGGTGGTGTTCTGGCGCCGGGTGGTATCGATCAGGCCCGGCGAATAGGCCCGCTCGCTGCGCCACGACTGGCGGCTGATGCCCAGTTCGCCGATGGCCTTGTCGTTCAGCGCGCCGAACAGGTTGACCGAGCCGTACCAGGCGCTGCGGTCGCCGCCCGGACGGCTGGCCCGGCCCTGGTCGGCCAGCGCGCCGGCCGCCAGCACCACCGTGGCGCGCTTGGCGCTCCAGGCCACGGTGCTGCCCAGGTCGAGCGTGTGCGAATCGTAATAGCGGCGGGTCGGATACTCGGCCCCGCTGTAGCCGGCCGTCAGCGCCCAGCTGGTCGCTTCGCCCAGCGCCACCGGCGGCACGGCGCGCAGCAGCAGCTGGCCCTGGCGCTGGTACAGGTCGCCGCCCAGGCGCACCAGGCCGAAAGCGGCCGTCGCGCGCCCAGTCCAGGCGCCGGCATTCCATGGCTTTTCCAGCGCCAGCAAGCCCGAGGTGCTGTCCTGGCTGTCGACCTGGCTGTGGCGCAGCGCGCGCAACTGGGCAATGAGCAGCATGCCGCGGCTGCCGAGCGGCTGGTTGAAGTCGCCCGAGAGCAGGTTGAAATGGTCGCCCTTGGGCAGCGAATCGGGGCCGAGCTCCACCTGGGACAGCTGGTTGCCGCTGCCGACGGTGACGAAGCGGTTGCTGGAACCCTGGTTGACGTTGCTGTCGTAGCCGCGTCCGAGCTTGAACGACATGGCGCGCCGCGCCACCTGCGCTCCCTTGCAGCCGGACTTGCGGTAGTGGGCGATCAGTTCGCGGATCGCGGGCGGCGGATCGAAACGCGTCTCGATCTGCTCGAACATGCGTTCGGCTTCCGACTCGTTGCCCAGCGAGCAATGGCTGATGGCCAGGTCGAGCCAGGCGCCCGCGTGCTGGGAATTTTTCTCCAGCAAGCGTTCGAGCTTGCCGGTGGCTTCGTCGGGCCGCCCTTCGGACAGGGCGCGCAGGGCGTCGAGGTAGAGTTTTTCTTCCTGGGCGGCAATGTCGTCGGCGCGCGCGTCGGGCGGCGCCGGGGCCGCTTCGGCAGCCGCGGCGGTGTCCGGGACGGCGGCGGCCGCGACGACATTCTCAGCGGGTGCGCTTGGTCCGTCGTCCTGCTGGGCGTGGGCGGCGGCGCACAGGGTGGCGCCGGCCAGCAGCAGGGTCCATGGAGCGCGCCTCATGCGGCCGCCTCCAGCGTGTAGAGCTGCATCGGGTGCTCCTTGCCGCGCAGGGTGTGCTGCCCCAGGCTGATGAAACGGTGACGCCTGGCGTAGGCCACGGTGCCTTCGCCGATGATGACGTCGTAAGGGAAGTCGCGCGCCGCCTGTTCCAGGCGCGAGGCGGTGTTGACGCTGTCGCCGACTGCCGTATAGATGCTGCGGAAGGCGGTGCCGTAGTCGCCCACCATGGCCGGACCGCTTTCAATGCCGATGCGCACGCGCAGCGGCTGGCCGCCGGCACGTACCCGGGCCCGGCTCAGCATGGTCACTTCGCGCAGGATGTGGGCGGCGGCGTCGAGCGCCAGGTCGGCGTGCTCGTCGTTGGGAATCGGCGCGCCCCAGAAGGCCACCAGGCCGTCGCCCGTGTATTTGTCGAGCGTGCCGCGCTGTTCCAGCACCGGACGGGTCAGGCAGTCGAGGAAATCGGTGGTCAGGCGCGCCGCTTCTTCGACCGGCAGCGATTCGACCTGGGTGGTGTAGCCCTGCATGTCGGCGATCAGGGTGGTCACTTGCAGGCTGCGCGGGGCCAGCGGGTCTTTCAGGCCGCTGCGCAGCAATTCGTCGACCACTTCGCCGGCCACGTAGCGGCGCATGGTATCGAGCAGGCGGCGCGAGCCGGACTGCGCCAGCTGCCAGTGGAAGGGCACGCCCACGGCCAGCAGGAACAGGATCGCCAGCAGCGGGCCGCTGACGGAAAAATGGGCGTCGTGGGCGCTCAGGCCGTAGGCCAGGGCCAGCCAGGCCAGCGCGGCGGCGCCCAGCATCAGCACATTGAAGGCGGCCGACAGGCGCGCGAAGGTCAGGCTGGCCAGGGCCGCCACGGCGGCGGCAAACAGCACCGCCAGCAGGCGTCCGGGCCAGGGCGCCGGGGCCAGGCCGCTGTCGCGGTCGAGCAGGGTGGTCAGCATCGCGGCGTGCACCAGCAGGCCGGCGCTGTTGCGCCCCAGGGGCGAGGCGACCCGGTCGCCGATGCTCAGCGAGGACGAGCCGATCAGTACCAGGCGGCCGGCCACCAGCGACGGGTCCACGCGTCCGTCCAGCACGTCGCCGGCCTTGGCCACCAGGTAGGCGTCGAGCGAGCGGGTGAACGGCACGCGCACGAAGCCATCTTCGCGCGCGCCCTGGGCCACCTTGGGCGGCTCGCCGCAGCAGTCGAGCAGGGCGCGCGCCAGGGTCGGGTAGCGCCGCCCTTCGAACCAGGTGTACATGGGCACGCGCCGCAGCACGCCGTCGGGGTCCGGCAGGACGCCGATATTGCCCACGTGCGGGGCGGCGGCCAGGCCGGCGTGGTTGGCCATGTAGCCGTAGGCCGCAGCCGCGCCAGCGGCGGTATCGGCCTTGCTGCCGCCGGCGGGCTGGCCGAAGCGCAGGGGCTGGGGACGCTGTTCGTAATCGAAGACCTGGGCCAGCACCACCGGACCCTGCTGCGCCAGCACGGCCAGGCGGGCGTCGCCGCCGGGGTCGCCCGGCTCGCCCTGGATGATGTCCAGCGCCACCCCGCGCGCACCGTCGCCCAGCAAGGTTTCGACCAGTTCGGCCAGGCGCTCGCGCGACCATGGCCAGGGATGGGCGGCCAGGCTGGTTTCATCGATGTCGACCACCAGGATGCGCGTCTCGAGGGTGTCGACCGCCTGCGCCACCACGAAGCGGTCGCGCAGCCACTCGTCGGCGGCGTCCAGCGCGGACGGGCCGCGCGGCAGTTGCGCCCACGCGGCCAGCAGCAAGGCGGCGAGCGGGATGGTCAGGTGCAGAAAAGAGGCGGAAGGGAGGCGCAAGTTGACCCGTACTGTGGAAAGTGTCCCCGCCATCTGATGCTTAAACAGAAACGTTGCCGAGGTAAAAGACCTGCAAGTATAGCGCCTGTTGCGCGCCAAGGCCATCGGGAGTGTGTCCGCATGTTCCGCGGCGCATACATTATGAAGAGCAAGCGCTGCCAGGCTTGTCGCAGGAACGTCGCAGAATTGTATCGGGATGCAAAAATGTGACGTACAACACGTTTTCGCTGCCGGGATGAGAGCATAATCTCAATTAGTAAGGGAGAATTTATGTTTAGTCAATCAATTATCAGAGCGGGATTCATGTCTGTCGCGTTTGCCGCATCGTGCGCCGCGCTGCCGCACGCCGTCGCCGGCGAAGCGGGCCGCATCGTGTTCGTGACCGGCGAAGTGCAGGTGGCCAGCCGCGCCGCCGTGCTCGACAGCGCGGTGCAGGAAGGCGACGAGCTCACCACCGGCGCCCAGGGCTATGTCTATATGAAGACGGTCGACGGCGGCTTCCTGATCCTGCGTCCGAACAGCAAGGCGCGCATCATCGCCTACAAGGTCGATGTGGCCAATCCGGCCAACACGCGCGTCAAGCTCGAGCTGCTCAGCGGCGTGGCGCGCAGCATCTCCGGCCAGGGCGTCAAATTGTCGCGCCAGAACTACCGCTTCAATACGCCGGTGGCCGCCATCGGCGTGCGCGGCACCGACTTCATCGTCTCCACCGACCAGCAGACCTCGCGCATTGCGGTGGTCTCGGGCGGGGTGGTGGTGAGCGGCTTTGCCGGCGCTTGCCGCCCGGAAGGCGGGGGACCGTGCGAAGGCGCGGCCAGCCGCGAACTGTTCGCCGGCCAGCCGGGCATGCTGCTGCAGGTCGAGCGCGGGCAAAATATTCCCAAACTGCTCAACAGCCCGGCCAGCAATCCGGACAAGGTCGTCCCGCCGCGTTCGGACGAACCCGTAGGTCACGCCGCCACCACTGTGCCGGCCACGCCGGGCACCGCGGTCAACCTCGACGCGCAGAAAGACAGCAGCAAGCAGATCGCCAAGGCGGCGGTGGCCAACAATGCGAACAACAATAACAACAACAATGGCAATAACAACAATGGCAATAATGGCAACAGCGGCGTGCTGCCCGAGCCGATCGTGGTGGTGCCGGTGCCCGTGCCGGAAGTGCCGAAAGGCCCCGAAGTCATCTGGGGGCGCTGGGAACGCATCGCCAATACGCCACCCGATCCGGCCGTCATTGAACGCTTGAGCAATCCCGACTACGACCAGGGCTATGTGCTCGGTGCGTATGCGGTGCGCAGGCAGCTGGTCAACAAGCTGGTGCTGCCGACCGAAGGCACGGCATCGTTCGCCCTGGTGAGCGGCGAGGCGACCCTGCAGCGCGCCACCGGCGACGCACTCGGGGCCACCATTGGCGACGCCAGCCTCAAGGTCGATTTCGGCAAGAAGACCTTCACCACCAGCATGATGGTCTACAGTCCGGAAACACAGATGAAAGTGACCGGCGTGGGTGACGTGTTCCCCAAGGGCGACCTGTACAACCAGGCGGTCTCGAATTCGCTGATCCGCGGTTACCTCAGTGGCGACAAGGGCACGGCGGCGACCTTCATCTTCAAGTCGCGCAACGACCCGAACCTGACCGCCGAAGGCATCACGGTGTGGGCGCGCTGACGGCCCTGCGGGGCGGGACTGTTGCCGCGCCCGTATTATCAGGATCGCCCGTTTATTAACTGCGCGATTATCAGTTCCAAGGCCGCCGATAAGGCGGCCTTTTCTTATGGGGTTTATGTCGCAGCAAAGGCTTATGGAAACGTGGGACCCGAGATAATCATTTCCAAATTACAAGGGTAGTAATTGAATACGCTTTGGGGCGGGGCCGCCGAATGCAAGGGGGCCGCGCTGTGCGGGCAGGGCTGCGGGGCATGGGGCGCCTGTGGGCGGTAAAAAAACACCTATGGATATTCGGCTTATTAAGCAGGTCTTAAAGCGGGCCGATTTAAGCCGGTGGGCCGCGCGCATTATCGGCCGCAAGCGGGCCGGCAATGAAATGCATAAAAATGCGGCAGCGCAGCGTTAACTGCTCAATAAAGCAGCAAAATTTGTTCAAGAGCAAAATATAAAGCCAAAAAATCGGGAAAAAAGTGCGATTAAGCGGGGTTTTGTGATGGCGGTCACAACCTGTGCCCCACGATGTGGCAATATACTCCCTGTTCTGCAAAAAAGGCGTCTGGCGGGGTACTTCTACCCTGCCCGGGCCGCAGAAATTTGGTTATATCTATTCATTTAAAGGATCAATCATGGCCGCAGCAACTGAGTACACAAAAGTAGCACAAGAACTTTACCTTTCCTATTTCGGTCGTCCTGCCGATCCTGCAGGCCTGGCAGCCATGACTGCTGCGCTCGCCGCTGCGGACGCGCCAACCTCGACTTCGGGTCTGGATCTGGCATACAAGAACGGTAACGTTGCCGTTAAAGAACTGATCGACAGCTTCGGCACCAGCGCTGAATCGCAAGCCCTGTACGCTGGCGCGACGACTTCCCAGTTCGTTACCGCAATCTTCCAGAACCTGTTCAACCGCGCTCCATTGACCGCCGGCCTGACCTACTGGACCGCTGAAATCGATGCCGGCCGCGTCACCAAAGCCGCTGCCGCACACGCCATCATGACCGGCGCACTCGACATCACCGGCGGTGCTGACGCTGCTGTCATCGCCCGTAAAGTTGCTGTTGCCGAAGGCTTCACCAGCGCTGTCGATACCGACAACGAAATCACCGCGTACAAAGGCGCTGGCGCTGCTGCCGAAGCACGCAAGCTGCTGGCTAACGTGACCGCCACCACCGACGCTGCCGTGTACCAGACGACCGTCAACACGACCATCGCCAACCTGGTGCTGGGTACCGTTCCTGGCTCGAGCCTCGACCTGACCATCAACAAAGATGCTCTGGTTGGCACCGCGCTGAACGACACCTTCATCGGCACGTTCACCAACAACGACAACACCCTGCAAGCTGGCGACCGCGTCAACGGCGGCGGCGGCAACGACACCCTGCGTGCCGACCTGGGCGATTCGAACAACTTCGCAATGACGGTCGAAACGACCAGCGTTGAGACCGTAGTTCTGCGCGCACAAGCTATCTCGCGTGACAGCACCGACAACAACACCGAGCGCACCAGCAAGACGCAAATCGATGCCCAGGACATGGTAGGCGTTCTGCGTTGGGAAGACCGCGATAGCCGCGCCGACCTGCAAATCGAAGATGTCCGCATCCTGCCTTCGCAGATCACCCGCGACATCACCATCGCCATGGTTGGCACCGATCCAGGTAACGTCGATTTCGGCCTGTACTTCGATCAGCACTCCCTGCGCGCAGCTCCGGTTGCCCAGAGCGGCGCCACGATGCGTCTGCAACTGATGGACACCCGCGCTGCCGATGCTAACCTCGACCCACTGAAAAGCAATCCATACAACGGCTTCACGTTCAAACTGGACGGCAAGGCTATCGTTGTTCGCTCGCAAGAGATCGACCAGGCGCAAACCTACGACCAACTGTTCACCGCAGTGAAATCGGCTGTTGCCAACACCCCTGGCATCCAGAACTTCGTTGTGACCAAAGGCATCACCTTTACCGCTGTCGATACCCAGTCGGGCCGTCCACAGACCGGTACTGAAATCAACATCACCAACCCAGGCGCCGGCGTTATCGCGATCGACGACCAATCGGGCTGGTTGGCTGAAGCCGCAGTGCCAGCAAACTCCGGTCTGCACACCGCGATCCTGACCGACACCCCAGCAACCCAGGCGTTCAAAGTCACCAGCACCATCATCCTGGACGACGTGGGCCGTGGTTCGAACGGTGGCGATCTGGTCATCGGCGGTCTGTCGATTGGCGACACCTCGAACTCGAAAGGTGTTGAGCGTTTCGAAATCACCGTTGAGCGCAGCAGCAAACTGCAAACGATCAACTCGACCAACAACGCGCTGGAAGAAGTTAATCTGGTCAACGGCGTTGTCAAAGGTAACCTGTCGGTCATCGGCAACCAGAACCTGATCAATTCGGCTTTCAACCCGAACGCCCTGTTCCCACTGACCCCGCTGGTCGATACCGCAGCCCCAACTGCGACTCTGCCAACCGGCGGCACCCCAGTCGGCACCCGTAGCGACTTCCCAATGCCTGGTACCGTTACCCAGCGCGGCGGCAGCCAGCACGGCGACATGTATGGTTTCCATGACGTGCGTCTGATCGATGGTTCGACCCTGTCCGGCGACCTGAGCTTCACCGCTGTCGTGACCGACCGTTCGATCGCCAAGTACGTCAACAAAGTCGACACCCAGGCTGACGCTGCTGTTGACAACATCGCCTTCACCTACACCGGCGGCACGGGCAGCGACACCATGATCGTCGATCTGGACGCAGCCGTTGCTGGCAGCCGTGCACGTATCGAAAGCGGCCTGGAAGACTTCACGTTCAGCCTGAACGGCGGCGCTGGTAACGATGCACTGACCCTGCGCATCGCTCCTAATGTTGCTGGTGGCGGCGTTACCGCAACCACCAACTGGGCTAACAACCAGGATCTGAACAACAACATCAGCATCAGCGGCGGCGACGGCAACGACACCATCCGCAAACTGGGCGATGGCGATTCCCGCATCTCCGGCGGCGCTGGCG
Source organism: Massilia sp. DJPM01 (assembly GCF_030348125.1). Taxonomy (NCBI): domain Bacteria; kingdom Pseudomonadati; phylum Pseudomonadota; class Betaproteobacteria; order Burkholderiales; family Oxalobacteraceae; genus Massilia; species Massilia sp. DJPM01. The sequence continues at coordinate 81,017 of NZ_JAQOZV010000017.1, read as the reverse complement.
ACGACACCATCTACAGCGAAAACACCGGCCGTCAGCCAGTGCAAGTGCTGGTGTATGGTTCGGCTGTGCCTGTTGCAACGTCGACCAACGCAGCATGGGTATTCAACACCGTTGACCAGAACCCACTGAACATCGATGGCGACCGTTTCGTCAGCGATACCCGTTCGGATTTCAACAACACCTACTTCCTGTACAACACGAAAGTTAACGTGACGTACAAAGGTATCGTGTCGACGATCACCCTGGCAAACAGCAACACCTACACCGCAACCGACCGCGACATCAACCAGGCGATCAAAAAAGCGATCAACCTGGATCCAGTGCTGAGCAAGCTGCTGGTCGCAACCGATGCTGAATCGAACGCGCTGAACGTCACGGCCCTGTCGGATGGCGTTCATGCCCTGAACGACCTGACCATCGGCTTCGTTGCTCCATCCACCGGCCTGTCGGCTGCCGACATCACCGCTGCTGCCAAAGCCTACGGTATCGTTGCTGAGGCTTCCGGCGCCAATGTGTACGCTGCCATGGTCAACTCGATCAATGCACTGGGCATCAAAGGCGATTACACCTCGGCCTTCGCTACCGCGCTCGATCCAGTCGTGCCAGCAACGTTCGTGGCAATGACCGGCGCTGAAAGCGCGTCGATCAGCGACAACATCATCACCGGCGGCACGGGTAATGACGTTATCGTCCTGGGCAACAAAGAAGTCATCGCTGTTGATCTGGCTGCTCCAACCAGCACCGAATTCGCTGTGTCGAACAACGAATCCGTTGTCTATGCTCCTGCATTCGGCAACGACACCATCGTCAACTTCGACTGGACCGGCGCTGGCATCGATCACCTGGACTTCACGGCACTGGGCGGCACCACGCTGACCAACACCCTGACGACCGACAAGTCGATCACCATCGGCACCGCTGTGAATGTTGCACTGACCGAGACCGCTATCGCGACTCTGTACGCTGCTAACAACATCGCTGCCCAGACCCACGTGTACGTGGCTGTTGATTCGGTGACCTCGATCGGTACCGTGTACCAGATCGCCGATGCAATCGGTGCTAACACCGCGACCATCGTCAAGGCTGGCACCATCGATCTGGCTCAGACGATCCCTGCAGCAACTTCGCTGTGGAACTCGCTGACCCAGGCTAACTTCGTCAACTCCGACGCAGCTAACTACTACCTGCTCGAAGGCGCAGCTGGTGGCGTACCTGCAGCGATCGTTCCACCAGTTGCTGTTGCTTACAACATGACTGGTCCTGTCGGTTACAACGCTGGCAACAACAACAACGTCACGATTACGGTCGATAACACGACCTTCAATTCGACGGTCAGCAACTTCAGCAACGGTGACAAGTTCGTGTTTGCTGCTGGCACTACCGTGAGCATTGCTGACGGCGCTGTCGGCGACCACGAAACCACCATTAACACCGTCAACGGTGGCGTTACTCACGCCATTACGGTGCAAAACCCGGTTAGTGATGCCGTCATCCCTGCAATGGTCACCATTGCTGACTTCAACGCGTTCTTCGGCGCTGGTGCGATCGTTGTTTCGGGCGCTGCTACGACCCCAATCAACTCGGGTGTCACCACCATCGACGCATCGGCTGGTAACGTGACGTTCAGCGTTGCTACCGGTACCTACACGACCAACGTGACTGGCTACGCCGATCTGGACGTGTTCCAGTTCGTGACCGGCAGCGTCCTGTCGATCGTCAACGGTAACACCGGCGACGGCATCATCGATGTGGTTGCAACCAACGGCGGCACCACCACCACCCTCCACCTGACCGGTCTGGTCGCTGGGGATGATCTGGCTGTTGGTACCAGCGTTGCCAACTTCAACACCACCTACGGTCCTGGTGCTCTGGTTGTTATGTAATAATTAGTCCCAGTAGCAAGGAATCGCAGGCCCCCGGGCTTGCGTTTCCAAGCCACACGAAAAGCCAGGCTTCACCGCCTGGCTTTTTTTATCCGCCCGCCGTTCGTGCCGGGCGTTCTTGCAGGTTTGATACTGCACACAATAAATCTTCTCTGGTGTTAAAACCTTGCTTATGCTAAGCTTTTGAACTTGTGATCCACATCACATTTCCAAGCGGATTTTTTTGACATCCTGTCGGCCTGCTGCCCACTTCCCGCCCTGGCGGCCAGCGCGGCGCGCATGTCAAGGGCTCGGGAAGCAGCCGCCGTCCGCTCTGTCCCTCGTGAATTACTAATGAATTGTGCTGGTCTCAAATGAAAAAACTTCTCGATAAAAAGAACGAAATTGGGCAAGCGCTGCTCACGTTCAAGAGCACCTTCTACACCGTTGGCGTGTTCAGCGCCATCACCAACCTGCTGATGCTGGTGCCGTCGATTTACATGCTGCAAGTGTACGACCGCGTGCTGGCCAGCCAGAATGAAATCACCCTGCTCATGCTGACCTTGCTGATGCTGGGCGCCTACCTGCTCATGAGCGCGCTGGAATTGATGCGCAGCCTGATCCTGGTGCGCGTCGGCGCCGCCTTCGACATGCAGATGAACCGGCGCGTCTACACCGCCGCCTTTGAACGCAACCTCAAGAAAGCCGGCGGCAATGCGGGCCAGGCCTTGAGCGACCTGACCAATATCCGCCAGTTCCTGACCGGTAACGCACTGTTCGCCTTCTTCGACGCGCCATGGTTCCCGCTCTACCTGATCGTGATCTTCTTCTTCCAGCCGCTGCTCGGCTGGTTCGCCCTGGGCGGCACCGCCATCCTGGTGATCCTGGCCGTGGTCAACGAGCGCGTCTCGCACAAGCCGCTGGCCGAGGCCAGCACCACCTCCATCCTGGCCGGCAACATGGCCACGAATAACCTGCGCAATGCCGAAGTCATCGAAGCGATGGGCATGCTGCCCAACCTGCAGGCGCGCTGGTACAAGCTGCACAGCAAGTTCCTGGCACTGCAGGCCGAAGCGAGCCGCAAGGCCGGTACCGTGGGTGCCATCACCAAGTTTTTCCAGGTCTCGCTGCAATCGCTGATCCTCGGCCTCGGCGCCTTGCTGGTGATCGAAGGCAAGCTGACCCCGGGCATGATGATCGCCGCCTCGATCCTGGTCGGCCGCGCCATGCAGCCGGTGCAGCAAGTGATCGGCGTGTGGAAGTCGTTTGCCGGCGTGCGCAGTTCCTACGAGCGTCTGGAAGCGCTGCTGGAAGAGAATGACGAGCGCAAGGAAGGCATGAGCCTGCCGAAGCCGACCGGCCACTTGCAGATCGATAACATCACCGCCGGCCCGCCGGGCGCGGCCGCGCCAGTCCTGAAAAGCGTCAGTTTCGCGGTTGAACCGGGCGATGTGCTGGCCGTGATCGGCCCCAGCGGTTCGGGCAAGTCGACCCTGGCGCGCCTGCTGGTCGGTGTCTGGCCAGCCGTGGTCGGCAAGGTCCGCCTGGACAGTGCGGATATCTACCAGTGGAACAAGGATGAACTGGGCCCGCACATGGGTTACCTGCCGCAGGATATCGAACTGTTTGGCGGTACCGTGAGCGAAAACATCGCCCGTTTCGGCAGCATCGAGCCGGAGCAGGTAGTGTTGGCCGCCCAGCGTGCCGGCGTACATGAAATGATCCTCAAGATGCCGGCAGGCTACGATACCGTGCTGGGCGACGGCGGTGCCGGCCTGTCCGGCGGCCAGAAGCAGCGTCTCGGCCTGGCCCGCGCCATGTACGGCGATCCATCGCTGCTGGTGCTCGACGAGCCGAACTCGAACCTGGATGATATGGGCGAGCAAGCCCTGATGGTGGCCGTGCAGGAATTGCGCCAGCGCGGCAAGACCATCGTGCTGATCACGCACCGTCCGGCCGCCATCAACGTCTCGACCAAAATGCTGGTCTTGCGCGAAGGCACGGTACAAATGTTCGGCCCGACCAACCAGGTCATGCAGGCGATCCACGACGCCAACAAGAAAATCATAGAAGCGCAGCAGGCCGCGGCCCGCCAGCAGCAGGGACACCCAGGCACGGCGCCGGGCCAACCCGCCCAGCCGGGCCAGGCAACGCAGCCGGCCCAGCCCCAGCTCAACGCTGGCAGCCCTGCGGTAACAACGGAAAAGGAATAAGCCATGACCATGAAAATCCTGAGCAGGACCAGCAACGCCACCGACGTGGTGGCGCGCGATGTGGTGCCGTTTGACCCCGACAGCGTGGACTCGCGCAAGTATTCCCGCCTCGGCTGGATCATCGTGCTGGTGGGCGTGGTCGGTTTCCTCCTGTGGGCCTCGCTGGCCCCGCTCGACCGCGGTGTTCCGCTGTCGGGCACGGTAGCGACCGAGACCAGCCGCAAGGCGGTCCAGCATCAGGCCGGCGGCCTGATCGAAGATATCCTGGTCAAGGATGGCGATGTGGTCAAGGCTGGCCAGGTGCTGGTGCGCATGAATCCGACCGTGGCCCGTTCGTCCGCCGAGATCACCCGTTCCCAGTATTTCGGCGCCCTGGCGGCGGAAGCGCGCCTGCAGGCCGAGCGTGACGGCAAGAGCCAGCCGGTGTTTCCCAAGGAATTGATCGACAGCAAGAACGATGCGCGTGCCATCGACGCGATGGAATCGCAAAAGCAGCTGTTGAGCTCGCGCCAATCGTCCCTGAAAAACGAACTGGCTGCAATGGATGAGAATGCCGCCGGCTTGAAATCCCAGGCCAAGGGCTTGCAGGAAGGATTGGCCAGCAAGAAAAGCCAGGCCGTCATCATCAAGGAACAGCTCGACGGCATGCGCGAACTGGCCAAGGATGGCTATGTGCCGCGCTCGCGCCTGCTGGAAATGGAGCGCACCTATATGTCCCTGCAAGGCACGATTTCCGAAGATCTCGGCAATATCGGCCGGGTCCAGAACCAGGTGATGGAAATGTCCCTGCGCCGCATCATGCGCTCCCAGGAATACCAGAAGGAAATCGCCGCCCAGCTGGCCGACGTGCAAAAGGAAAGCAGTTCGCTCGCCAGCCGCATCGCGGGCCAGGACTTCGAGCTGGCCAGCACCGAAGTCAAGGCGCCGGTCGACGGCACCGTGGTCGGCCTGCAAATCTTCACCAAGGGCGGCGTGATCGGCGCCGGCGCGCACATGATGGATATCGTGCCGAGCTCGGACGCGCTGGTGGTCGAGGGCCAGCTGGCGGTCAACCTGATCGACAAGGTGCGCGTCGGCCTGCCGGTCGAGTTCATTTTCTCGGCCTTCAACACCAACAAGACCCCGCACATCCCCGGCATCGTGACGCAAGTCTCGGCCGACCGTACCGTCGAGGAACGTACCGGTATGCCATACTACAAAATCAAGGCCCGGGTCACCCCGGAAGGCGCCAAGCTGATTGCTCAGAATAAACTCGACATCCAGTCGGGCATGCCTGCGGAACTGTTCATCAAGACCGGTGAACGCACCATGATGAATTACCTGTTCAAGCCGATCTTCGATCGTGCCAAGACATCCTTGTCGGAGGATTAAATGACGTTTCACCTGATCGCCTTACGCCAGGGCCGGCGCCTGAAAACCGTCGCCGCCGCCGCCGCCATGCTGCTCGCCAGCGCCGGTGCCAGCGCCATCAATCTGCAGCAAGCCTACCAGCAGGCCCTGCAGAACGATCCGACTTACCGCGCCGCTTTCTATGAAAACCAGAGCGGCAAGGAAAATGCGATCCTGGGCCGCGCCGGCCTGCTGCCGAACGTGCAGGCCAATTACAACGCGAGCAAGAACCGCTCCGATATCGACACGCCGACCACGTCGACCCAGCCTGAATACATCAGCCGGGTCTCCACCATCCAGCTGCGCCAGGCCCTGTTCAACGTGGACGCCTATGCGCGCTTCAAGCAGGGCAAGGCCCAGGCCGCGCTGAGCGACCAGTTGTTCAGCGTGCGCGGCCAGGAATTGCTGCTGCGCGTGATCGGCGCCTATTTCGACGCCTTGTTCAGTGATGAACAGGTGGCCCTGATCCAGGCCCAGCGCGACGCCTACCTCGAACAGAGCGCCGTCAACGAGCGCCTGCTCAAGCACGGCGAAGGCACCCGCACCGACGTGCTGGAAGTGCAGGCGCGCCTGGAACTGTCGGAAGCCCAGCTGATCGAAGCGAAGGATAACCAGGCCACCGCGCGCAATGCCCTGTCCGCCATGGTCGGCGCCGAGGTTGGCAAACTGGTCGGCCTGAACGATACCTTCCGCATGCTGCCGCTGGCGCCGACCGGCGTGGAAGAGTGGAAGGCCATGGCGCTCAAGCAAAATCCCGAGCTGGCCGCCCAGACGCTCGCGCTCGACGTGGCCAGGCAGGAAATCCTCAAGGCCCGCGCCGGCCATGCGCCGCGCCTGGACTTTGTCGCTTCCTACAGCAAGAACGCCTCGGAAACGATCAATACCTTCAACCAGGAATCGACCGTGCGCGCGATCGGCATCCAGCTCAACGTGCCGCTGTATGCGGGCGGTGCGGTCAACGCCAGTTCACGCCAGGCTGTCGCCGGCCTGGAACGCGCGCGCGCCGACCTGCAGACCAAGACCGACAAGGCCCTGATCGAAGTGAGCAAGCAATACAGCGCGGTGCAAAGCGGCGTCGCCAAGGTCAACGCGCTCAACCGCGCGGTGGAATCGAGCAATCTGCTGATCAAGGCGACCGAACAAAGCATCAAGGGCGGGGTGCGCATCAACCTCGACCTGCTCAACGCCCAGCAGCAATTGTTTACCGCCAAGCGCGACCTGGCCCAGGCCCGCTACGGCTACCTGCTGGCCTCGCTGCGCCTGCGCGCCGCGGCCGGCACCCTGGGCGGTGACGACGTCACCCGCCTGGCGTCCTACTTCCGCTGACCCAACCCCCTGCCGGCGGCCATCTGGCGCCGGCTTTTTTTATCATAAGAGGAAACATGAGCAATAACGAACTTGAAATCAGCACCGGTGGCGTCAGCTATAAAGTGTCGGAACTGTCCCAGGAAGCGCAACAGCAAGTCGCCAACCTGCGCTTCGTGGAATCCGAGATGGCGCGCCTGAATGCGCAGATGGCCATCTACGAAACCGCACGCGGCACTTACAAGAGTGTGTTGAAAGATTTGTTGCCGAAAACCGCGCAATAAGATCAACCGGCCATGCCGTCGCGCCGCCATGGCGCCGCCGGCATGGTGCTGCGATTCCTCCGGTGTATCCAATGATGTAGAATGCGCAACGTTATTTGCGTTGACACATTCATCGCCGGACGATCCGGCATGCATGCACTAAAGGAACCGCAGTTGAAACTCATCCCTACCATTTTATGCGGCGGTGCCGGCTCGCGCCTGTGGCCCGTTTCGCGCGAACTCCACCCCAAGCCTTTCATCCGCCTCGCTGACGGCCACAGCCTGCTGCAAAAAGCCTGGCTGCGCGGCGCTGCCTTGCCGGACGTGGCCGACGTGCTCACCGTCACCAACCGCGAACTGTTTTTCAAGACCGAGGACGATTACCGTGCCGTCGGCGCCGGCCACCAGGGCGTGGCCAACAGCTACATCCTGGAACCGTTCGGCCGCAACACCGCGCCCGCGATCGCCGCCGCCGCCCTGCACGTGGCCGCCACCCATGGCCCCGACGCCCTGCTGCTGGTGCTGGCCGCCGACCACCTGATTACCGACCAGGCCGCCTTTGGCGCCGCCGTCGCGCAGGCCATTCCGCTGGCCCAGTCCGGCCGCCTGGTGACCTTCGGCATCGAACCGCATTCGCCCGAGACCGGGTTCGGCTACATCGAGGCGGAGGGCAACACGGTATTGCGCTTTGTCGAAAAGCCGAGCCTGGAAAAAGCCCGCGAGTATCTGGCCAGCGGCCGCTACCTGTGGAATTCGGGCATGTTCTGCTTTGCCGCCGGCAGCATGATCGCCGAGATGGAATTGCATTGCCCGCACATCCTGGCCGCCACGCGCGCCTGCCTGGCCGCCTCGCGCAGCGCCAGCGGCAAGAACTTTACCCAGTGCGAACTCGATGCCGCCGCCTTCGAGCAGGTCGCCGACGATTCGATCGATTACGCGGTGATGGAAAAATCGGCCAAGGTGTCGGTGGTGCCGTGCAATATCGGCTGGAGCGATATCGGTTCCTGGAATGCGCTGGGCGAATTGATCGCGCCGGACGCGGACGGCAACCGCATCGATGGCGAGGTGCGCCTGCACGATGTGAGCGACTGCTTCATCCAGAGCAACGAGCGCCTGGTGGGCGCGGTCGGCGTGTCCAACCTGATCATCGTCGACACCCCGGACGCGCTGCTGGTGGCCGACCGCAGCCGGGTGCAGGACGTCAAGCAGCTGTACGTGAGCCTCAAGTCCGAAGGGCACGATGTGCACAAGCTGCACCGCACCGTGCACCGTCCGTGGGGCACCTACACCGTGCTGGAAGACAGCACCCGCTTCAAGATCAAGCGCATCGAAGTCAAGCCGGGCGCCAGCCTGAGCCTGCAGATGCACCACCACCGCAGCGAGCACTGGATTGTGGTCAGCGGCATGGCCAAGGTCGTCAACGGCGAGCGCGAACTGTTCGTGTCCACCAACGAATCGACCTATATTCCGGCCGGCCACAAGCACCGCCTGGAAAATCCGGGCGTGCTCGACCTGGTGATGATTGAAGTGCAGAGTGGCGATTACCTGGGCGAGGACGATATCGTCCGCTTCCAGGATAACTACGGCCGCGTTTGATGGGAGAGGGTGGGCGCCTGCCCACCCGGATTTACGCTGCGCCGGCGCTGTGGTCGGCGCTGCCATCGGCGCCCGCTGGCGCGCGCTCCCGTTCGGGATGGCACTGCGGGCACGATTTTTCGTACACGTACAGCGGCGAGAGCTGGTCGCGCGGCGTCACCACGGCGCGGCAGGCGAAGCACTGCACGGTCGTCACGGTCGCTTCGAGCTGCGGATTGAGCGCGGTGCGGTAGTCGAACACGAAGCAATCGCCCTTGTAGTGGGCGCCGCCGACTTCCTCGAAATATTTCAAGATGCCGCCGTCGAGCTGGTACACGCTCTGGTAGCCGATATTTTTCATGTGGATCGCCGCCTTTTCGCAGCGGATGCCGCCGGTGCAGAAGGTGACCACGGTCTTGCCTTCGAGCTCCTCGCGGTGCTGGGCCACGACCTCGGGAAATTCGCTGAACTTGTCGATCCGGTAATCGAGCGTGTTCTCGAAGGTGCCGACATCGACCTCGAAGGCATTGCGGGTTTCCATCATCACCACCGGACGGCCATCGTCGTCGACGCCCTCGTCGAGCCAGCGCTTGAGCGTGGCGGGACGCACAAACGGCGCACGGCCTTGTTCCGGCTGGATCAGCGGCATGCGCATGGTGATGATTTCTTTCTTGATCTTCACCAGCATGCGCTTGTGCGACTGTTCCTCCGAATAGCTTTCCTTGACCTCGATATCGGCAAAGCGCGCATCCTGGCGTACCCAGGCCAGGTACTCGTCGATGTGCGAGCGCGGACCGGACAGGAACATATTGATGCCTTCCGGCGTCAGCAGGATCGTGCCCTTGAGCGCCAGGCGCTTGCAGATATCCTGGTACAGGGGACGCATTTCCTCAATATTGTCGAAAGTGACAAATTTGTAGGCGGCGATATTGACGTGGGCGGCAGCTGCGGCGATGGCGGCATGCGCTTCAGCTTGTAAAGCGGTATTAGCTTGCATGGTGGCGATAGATCGGTGAAAGATCGGTGAAAGATGGGAAAACAGGGAAAGCCGATATTATAGAACAATGTCCACGCTGGCATCAGGGGTATGTGGCGGCGGACCGGGTGCGGGCGCCACGACGTTTCCTCCGCCACGGCGCTGGCGCGGTAAAATAGCACTCTTTGCACAGCAGGCGAAACACACATGAGTACCTATGTCATCGAAGCCGGGAGCAGCACGCTCGCCGCGCCAGCCAAGCCGGCCGCACCGGCTTTCGTCCACCTGCGTGTGCACTCCGAATACTCCATCGTCGACGGCCTGGTGCGCATCGACGACATCGTTGCCGCCGCCGCCAAGGATAAGCAGCCGGCGCTGGCCATCACCGACCTGGCCAACCTGTTCGGCATGGTCAAGTTCTACAAATCCGCGCGCGGCAAGGGCATCAAGCCGGTCATCGGCGTGGACGCCTGGATCAGCAACGACGAGAACCGCGACAAGCCCTCGCGCCTGCTGCTGCTGGCCAAGAACCGCATGGGTTACCTGCAACTGTGCGAACTGCTGTCCAAAGCCTGGCTGAGCAACCAGCACAAGGGCCGCGCCGAAATCCGCCCCGAGTGGCTCGATGCGCTTGCCACCAGCGAATCGTCCCTGTCGCCCGGCGAAAGCCAGGCCAATGGCCTGATCGTGCTCTCCGGCGCCCACTTCGGCGACGTCGGCACCGCCATCGAAAACGGCAACCTGGCGCTGGCCGAACGCTGCGCCCAGCGCTGGGCCGCGGTGTTTCCCGGCCACTTCTACATCGAAGTGCAGCGCGCCGGCCAGCCCAACCAGGAAGCCCAGGTGCGCCACGCCGTCGCGCTGGCCGCCAAACTGGGCTTGCCGGTGGTCGCCACCCACCCGGTCCAGTTCCTCTCGGCCGAAGAATTCGTCGCCCACGAAGCGCGCACCTGCATCGCCGAAGGCGAAATGCTGGCCAACGCCAAGCGCGTCAAACGCTTCAACGAAGAGATGCGCTTCAAGTCGCAGGCCGAGATGGCCACGCTGTTCGCCGACATGCCGGCCGCGCTGGCCAACTCGGTCGAAATCGCCAAGCGCTGCAACGTCGTGCTCACCCTGGGCAAGCCGCAGCTGCCCGACTTCCCGACCCCGCCCGGCATGACCATCGACCAGTTCCTGGTCGCCGAATCGCAGGCCGGCCTGGAACAGCGCCTGATCCACCTGTATCCGGATCCGGCCAAGCGCGAAGCGGCGCGCCCGCGCTACGATGCGCGCCTGAAGTTCGAGACCGATACCATCTGCAACATGAAGTTCCCCGGCTACTTCCTGATCGTGGCCGAATTCATCAAGTGGGCCAAGGAAAACGGCGTGCCGGTCGGCCCGGGCCGCGGTTCGGGCGCCGGTTCCCTGGTCGCGTATTCGCTGCTGATCACCGATCTCGATCCCCTGCAATACAACCTGCTGTTCGAGCGCTTCCTGAACCCCGAACGCGTCTCGATGCCCGACTTCGACATCGACTTTTGCCAGGAAGGGCGCGACCGCGTCATCCAGCACGTGAAGGATTTGTACGGCAAGGAGGCGGTCTCGCAGATCGCCACCTTCGGTACCATGGCGGCCAAGGGCGCGATCCGCGACGTCGGCCGCGTGCTCGATTTCGGCTATAACTTCTGCGACGGCATTTCCAAGCTGATCCCGTTCAAGCCGGGTAAACCGGTGACGATTGCCGACGCCATCGAAGAAGAACCGATGCTCAAGGAGCGTCTGGAGAACGAGGACGAGGTCAAGCAGCTGCTGGCGCTGGCGCAGCAGGTCGAAGGCATTGCCCGCAACATCGGCATGCACGCCGGCGGCGTGCTGATCGCCCCCGGCAAACTGACCGACTTCTGTCCGCTGTACACCCAGGGCGGCGACTCGGGCGTGGTCTCGCAGTACGACAAGGACGACGTGGAGGCCGTGGGCCTGGTCAAGTTCGACTTCCTGGGCCTGACCACGCTCACCATCCTCGACCGCGCGGTACGCTACATCAAGCAGCTCGACCCGGCGGCCAACGCCGACTTCGCGTTAGAGAAGCTGCCGCTCAACGACAAGGCTTCCTACGAGCTGCTGACCAAGGCCAAGACGGTCGCGGTATTCCAGCTGGAGTCGCGCGGCATGCAGGGCATGCTCAAGGATGCGCGGCCCGACCGCTTCGAGGACATCATCGCGCTCGTTGCGCTGTACCGTCCGGGCCCGATGGACCTGATTCCCGACTTCTGCAAGCGCAAGCACGGCGAACGCTTCGATTACCCCGATCCGCGCACCGAATCCATTTTGTCCGAAACCTACGGCATCATGGTGTATCAGGAGCAGGTCATGCAGATGGCGCAGATCGTCGGCGGCTACTCGCTCGGCGGCGCCGACATGCTGCGCCGCGCGATGGGCAAGAAGAAGGCCGAGGAAATGGCCGAGCACCGCGAGATTTTCCGCGCCGGCGCCGCCAAGGATGGCTTGACCGCCGAAAAGGCCGACGAGATTTTCGATTTGATGGAAAAGTTCGCGGGCTACGGCTTTAACAAGTCGCACGCCGCCGCTTACGCGCTGCTGTCTTACCACACCGCTTACCTGAAGGCGCACCACACCGCCGCCTTCATGGCCGCCAACTTGTCGCTGGCGATGGACGACACCGACAAGATCAAGATCCTGGTCGAGGATTCGCTGGACGTGTGCGGCCTGACGCTGCTGCCGCCCGATATCAACCATTCCGACTACCGCTTCATGCCGGAAGGTCCGCCGCCGTCCGTCACGGGCAAGCGCGTCACCAACATCCGCTACGGCCTGGGCGCGGTCAAGGGCTCGGGCCAGTCGGCGATCGAGGCGATCATCGCCGCGCGCACCAGCGGCGGGCCGTTCACCGACCTGTTCGACTTCTGCAAGCGGGTCGACCGCAAGCAGATCAACCGCCGCACCATCGAATCGCTGATCCGCAGCGGTGCCTTCGACTGCTTCAAGGTCGACCGCGCGATCCTGCTGGCGTCGGTGCCGTTTGCGGTCGAAGTGGCCGACCAGGCCTCGGCCTCGATCAACCAGGTCAGCCTGTTCGGCGGCGACGACAGCGACCTGGTGGCCCCGCCCGAATACGTGAAGGCGACCCCGTGGACCGACCGCCAGAAGCTGTCCGAAGAAAAAATCGCGCTCGGCTTCTATTTGTCGGGCCATATGTTCGATTCCTTCGCGACCGAGGCGCGCCGCTTTGCGCGCACCAAACTGACCGACCTGGAACCGTCGCGCGAGCCGCGCATGATGTGCGGCGTGATCACCGGCGTGCGCACCCAGATGACCCAGCGCGGCAAGATCCTGATCGTTTCGCTCGACGACAAGAGCGGCACGGTCGAAGTGACGGTGTACAGCGAAGTGGTCGAGTCGAACAAGAACATCTTCAAGGAAGATGAATTCCTGGCGGTGGTGGGCAAGGTGTCGGAAGACCGCTTCAACGGCGGCCTGCGCATCACGGCCGAGAAGGTGTTCGATTTGACGTCCGCGCGCGTGCAGTACGGGCGCCAGCTCGGGCTGTACCTGCCGGCCAGGGTGGCGTCCTCGAAGATCGCCGAAGTGCTGCAGCCGCACCGCGCCATGACCGGCTTGCCGGTGGCGATGCGGGTCAAGCCGCAGGGCGTCGATTGCACCTTGCAGTTCGGCGACGACTGGCGCGTGGCGCCATCGGACGCGCTGACGCTGGCGCTGGAACAGGTCCTGGGCGCGCGCGAAGTCGCGGTGGAATACTAACCAAGCTAAGCGCCCAGCAACAGCTTGCGGTGGCGGCGCAGCCGCTTCCACAGCTTGATCTTGCGGCTGGCCGTTTGCCGGACCCGGAACACCAGGCTGCCCGCCAGCGCGCGTTGCACCTGGCGGATCGTGCGCGCATCGTGGTTCCTGTCGTACGACACGGTCTGCCCCCCTTGCACCGCCGCCAGCATGCTGGCGCAATCGCCATACAGGCTGTCGACGAAGATCGGCTTGATGCGCGCGCGCACACGGCGCCCGACCGCGCGCGGCAGTTCATACGAATCCTTGACCACGCCGATATACAAATATGTGGCCGCGATATCGAAGTGGGTCTTGACCGACTGCGCCACCCCGCGCAGGTCCAGGTGCTTGCGCGCCACCGACAGCGCCCCCGCCAGGTCCATGCACCACTTTTCGGAAATGAGCTTGGTGATGCTGGCCGCATGCTGGCGGTAATCGATGAGCGCATGCGGCAGGTACACCATGCTGGCGCACTGGCTGAGCAGGCGCGGCAGGGTCGACATGTCCTCGAACACGCGGCCGGGAGGAAAAACCGGCACCTCCAGCTGCTGGTAGATGGCGCGCCTGAACACATTCGCCCACACATACATCTGGCGGTCGGCAAAGAAGGTATTGAGGATGGTGGCCTGGTCGCGCAGCAGCCCGGGCGGATAGCGCATGCCGACCCGGTGCGACTTGGCTTCCTGGTCCGGAAACCACACCCGGAAATCGCAGGCGATGACGTCCGGATGGTATTGCGCGATGGTGTGTTCGAGCGCCGCCAGCGAGCCGGCCAGCAGCCGGTCGTCGCTGTCGACGAACACGATGTAGTCGCCGCGCGCGGCGGCCAGGCCGTTATTGCGCGCCACCGCGATGCCCTGGTTGTCCTGCGCCAGCACCTGCGAGGCGATCCCGGGACGCGCGGCCAGCAGCGCGCGGATGCGCGCCAGGGTGGCGTCGGAAGAGCCGTCATCGATGACGATCAGTTCATGGCCGCTGCCCATCTGGTCCAGCACCGAATCGAGGCACTGCCCGATGTAATGCTGCACATTGTAGGCGGGGATGATGATGCTCAGCAGTGGCTGCTGCGCGGGGGCGTGCGGAGTCATGGGCGAGGGTGCTAGCGCGTCAGCCCGACCGGCGCGCGAATGGTCTTGTTGACCTGGCACGCGTGGACCAGCCGGTCGTGATGGTCCGACTGGTCGCGTTCGCGCTCCTTGTGCCACAGGTGGAACACCTCGGTCGCGAACGCGCCATCCTTGCGCCGCACGCCGGCGTTAAACAGGCGCACCACGAAATCGGCATCTTCGTGGCCCCAGCCGCAGAATGATTCGTCGAAGCCGTTCACGCGCTCGATGTCGCTGCGCCAGGCGCTCATGTTGCAGCCCTTTATGCGGCGCATCGTGAAGCCGCTGCGCACCCGTCCCAGGTCGGGCAGGCGGATCGCCAGTTGCAGGATCTTCTGGATATTCCCGGCGCGCCAGGCGCGCCACCAGACGTCCAGGCCCGACTCGTGCAGGTCGCGCTGTTCGGCCAGGGTGGCGCGGGTAAAGTCGGGACACAGCAGCACGCGGCTGCCGGTGATCATGCAGCCCGGCTGCGCCAGGCGCCGGTGGCTCGACACGAAATCCTTGCGCGGCACGCAGTCGCCATCGAGGAACACGACATAATCGCCGCGCGCCGCCAGCACGCCCTGGTTGCGCGCGCGCGACAGGCGGAAACCATCGTCCGGCTGCCACACATGGATCAGGCGGCGCCGGGTGCCGGCCGCGATCCGTTCGATGCAGTGACGCGTGGCCTCGCCCGAACCATCGTCGGTGACGATGATTTCAAAATCGTCATCATCCTGCGCCAGGCAGGCGCGCAGCACCGCTTCCAGCGCGTCGGGCCGGTTGTAGGTGCTGACGATCAGTGAGATGGTGGTAGGGCGTGGCACGATGATTTCCCGGTAAATCGGCGTTGACTGCCGGCGGCGGCAGGGGTAATTACGAACGTATTATACGTGCCCGCCATGGCCAGTCCAGCGTATTGCGCGCCGGGCCGGCGATCCGGGCTCAGGCCAGCCCGCGCGCGGCGCGCACGGTGCGTTCGTCGGCGCGCCGGCGCACCAGCGCGCGGTTGCTCGACGCTTCGTCGCGCGCGTTCTCGCGGTGCCAGAGATGAAACACTTCCGTGGCAAAAGCGCCATCCTTGCGCTTGACCCCGGCGTTAAACAGGCGCACCACGAAGTCGGCATCCTCGTGTCCCCAGCCCTCGAAGCTCTCGTCGAAGCCGTTGACCGTCTCGATATCGGCGCGCCAGGCCGCCATGTTGCAGCCCTTGATGCGGCGCCAGCTGAAGCGCTTTTGCACCCGGCCCAGGTCCGGCAATTTGAACAGCAGTTGCAGCATCTTGTTGATATGGCCACGCGCGCGCAGCGCCAGCTTGTCGCCCAGCCCGAGCGCGTGCAGGTCGCGCCGCTCGGCCAGCACGCGCTGCGTGAACGCTTCGTCGAGCAGGATGCGGCTGCCGGTGACCATGCAGCCCGCTTGCGCCAGCGCGCGGTGGCGCGCAATGAAGTCGCGCTGCGGAATGCAGTCGCCATCGAGCAGCAGGATGTACTCGCCGCGCGAGGCCAGGATGCCCTGGTTGCGCGCCAGCGCCAGGCGAAAGCCCTGGTCCGGCTGCCACGCATGGCGCAGCGGCACCGGTGCGCGCTGTTGCAGGCGCGCGACGCAGGCCCGGGTCGGCTCGCCCGAGCCATCGTCGGCAATGACGATCTCGAAATGGCGGTCGCTCTGCGCGAAGCAGGCCTCGACCACCGCTTCCAGCGCGTCCGGCCGGTTGTAGGTGGCGATGATGACGGAAATGAGCGCGTCCTGGCGCATCGTCATGCTCGCGCCGCCGGCTGGGGCGCCTGCCGCGAAAAGCGTGCGCTCACATACAGGGAGCCGGCCAGCAGCAGGAACCAGTACGCTTCCGTCACGTCCCACAGCAGGCTGTTGAACGAGGAACTGACCACGTAGATGGCCCACAGCAGCACCAGCGCATCGGCATGGAAGGAGCGCGCGGCCAGGGCGGGGCGCAGCAGGCTGCCCAGCATGGCGAAATACAGCAGCAGTCCGGTCAGGCCAAGCTGGGCGGCGATCAGCAGGAATTCGCTGTGCGGCTGGTGGCGCGTTTCGGCCAGCTTGTCCTCCGGCCAGTCGCGGCGCGCGGTCGGCGCATACACTTCGGCGAACGAGCCGGTGCCCAGGCCCATGATCGGATTGGCGGCGACCACACCCAGGCCGGCGCGCAGGTAACTCATGCGCAGGCCGTTGGGCGAGCGTTTCTGGTCGGTGCGCACCTCGGTGATCAGGTCATCGGTGCGCGCCTTGAAGTTGTTCGAGATGGCGTAAAAGCCGACGAATAGCAGCACGATGGCGCCCACCCCGAAAATCGTGCGCAGCACCGTGAAGCGCACGCGCAGCAGGAACAGCACCACCATGCCCACGAACAGGGTGACGTAACCGGTACGGCCCTGGTTCAGGAAGATGATCGGTACGCTGAACAGCACCCCGGCCACCAGGCACGCCACGCGCGCGCGCGCGCCCTGCACGTAGGTCGCGCCCAGCGCGCTGACCACGGTGGCAAAACTGAGCAGGATGCCGATCGTGATGTGATTCTTGAACGAGAACGCATCCTTGGCGTCGCCGATACGCCACCAGCCAAGGCTGGAACTGGGCATCAGGTCGTGCCAGACCAGGTAGTTCGAGGTGGCCAGCACCGCCGCGCCGCCGAGGAAGGCGGCCAGCGCGCGTGCCGGCATGGCGCGGTCGCGCATGCTGGTGGCCACCGCCACCGGCAGCACCAGCAGGCGCGAATATTTTTTCAGCGCCGAGACAATGTCGCCGTGCTGTCCGATCGACCAGCTCGCGCCGAGCGCCAGCAGCGCCAGCAAACCGATGGCCAGCAGCGCCGGCGGGGTGCGCGCGGCGGCCCGCATCGGCGCGCTGGTGGCCAGCGCGCCGATGAAGCACAGCAAGCACATGCCGGCGAAGACATTGGTCAGCCAGGTGGAGAAAGGCACACAGAACAGCGCGAGCAGGAGCAGGTACTGGACCGCGCGCTCGAGCCGGGAAATCGGAGATTCGGGAAAATCTTGCATCGTAGCAATAGCCTTGTAAAGCGACCTGGGTCGTGCATGCCGCGCCGGGAGCGTGGCGATACCGGGCACACGCGCCTTGCGGCGCCCGCCCCTGAAATTTGTTCGCCATTTTACAGTACCGTCTGCGGCTGGCGGCAGGCGCGGCGCTGCGTCTGTATTTACTTCCTCTGCGCGATGTTGTTGTGGCCGCACCCGGACCGCCTGTGCGAGAATGTCGAGCCTCCGGTACCGGCCGCGCCTTGCAATGGCGGCATGCCGCAACCGCACATGGCTTGAAGCCTGAACGCGAAAGAAAACGATGGAAAATAGTGTCATAGTCCGGCGCCTGCTGGCTATCGTCAAGCCTTACCGCGCGCGCGCGCTGATGTCGCTGCTGGCCATGGCCGGCACCGCCGTCACCGAGCCGGCGCTCGGCTACGCGATGCAACTGCTGATCGACAAAGGCTTCGGCCCGCACCGGGTCGCCTTTTCCCTGTGGCTGGTTCCGCTGGTGCTGCTGTCGATTTTCGTCGGGCGCGGCATCTTCACCTTTTCCACCGCTTACCTGAACAACTGGGTGATCAGCCGCGTTCTCAACGACCTGCGGCGCATGGTGTTCGACCGCTTGCTGCGCCTGCCCGTGGCGCGCTTTCACGAAGAATCGACCGGCAAGATCATCAACGTCGTCATCGCCGACGTGCGCCAGGTGGTCGACATGATCAACTCCGTGTTCGTCGCCTACGTGCGCGACTCGCTCGTCATCGTCGGCCTGCTGGTGATGCTGATGTGGACCAACTGGAAGCTGACCCTGATCGCCCTGGTGGTCATGCCGGTCACCGCCGGCATTGTGCGCACCACGGCCAAGCGCATGCGCCGCCTGAGCCGCGACAACCAGCGCGTCACCGTCGAAATGACCCAGGTGGTCGAGGAAGCGGCGCGCGGGCACCAGGTGATCCGTGTGTTCGCCGGCGAGCGTTACGAGCGCGAACGCTTCGAGCAGCGCAGCACCGCGCTGCTCGGCTTCTCGCAGCGCATCACGGTGGCCAGCGCCGCCACCGTGCCGATCACCCAGAGCGCCACCGCGCTGGCGGTGTCGGTGGTGATCGTCATCGCCATGAGCTCCGGGATGACCCAGGGAGAATTCATCAGCTTCATCACCATGATGCTGATGCTGCTCGCGCCGCTCAAGTCCCTGGTCGGCGTGAACGGCCCGCTGCAGCGCGGCATGGCGGCCGCCGAAACCGTGTTCGCCATGATCGACACCCCGGTCGAAGCCGACCCGGGCACGGTTGTCGTCGAACGCGCGCGCGGCCATTTGCAGCTCCAGGACGTGCAATTCCGCTACAGCGACAACGACCCGCTGGCGCTTGACGGCGTCACGCTCGAGGTGCCGCCCGGGCAGACCGTGGCGCTGGTGGGCATGTCGGGCGGCGGCAAGTCGACCTTCGTGAACCTGGTCACGCGCTTCTATTCGCCGCAGCAGGGACGCATCCTGCTCGACGGCGTGCCGTATGAAGACATCACCCTGCAAAGCCTGCGCGCGCAGCTGGCCATGGTCAGCCAGAACGTGGTGCTGTTCGACGACACCCTGGGCGCCAACATCGCTTACGGCGCCGAACGGGTCGACCCGGCGCGCCTGGCCGCGGCCATCAAGGCGGCCCACCTGGACGAGGTGGTGGCAGCCCTGCCGCAAGGCGTGGATACCCCGATCGGTGAAAACGGCATGCGCCTGTCGGGCGGCCAGCGCCAGCGCGTGGCGATTGCGCGCGCCATCTACAAGGACGCGCCGATCCTGATCCTGGACGAAGCCACTTCCGCCCTCGACAACGAATCGGAACGCGCGGTGCAGGGTGCGCTCGACACCTTGATGGCCGGGCGTACCACGCTCGTCATCGCGCACCGCCTCTCGACCATCGAACGGGCCGACCGCATCGTGGTGCTCCACGAGGGACGGATTGTCGAAGCGGGCCGCCACGACGAACTGCTGGCGCGGGACGGCATGTACGCCAATCTGTACCGCCTGCAGTTCGCCAACAAGGCCGAAGCATGAGCGGCGGGCGCACGCTGGTCATCTCGCCCAACTGGATCGGCGACGCGGTCATGGCCCAGCCGCTGCTGCAACTGCTCAAGCAGCAGCACCCGGAGCGCCCGATCGACGTGCTGGCGCCGCCCTCGGTGGCGCCGGCCTGGCGCGCCATGCTGGAGGTCGACAGCGTGCTCGAAACCCCGTTCCGCCACGGCGCGCTGCAATTGCGCGAGCGCTGGCGCTACGCCAGGGTGCTGCGCGCGCGCGGCTACGTCGACGCCTACGTGCTGCCCAACACGATCAAGTACGCGCTGATCCCGTGGCTGGCCGGGATTGCGCGCCGGGTTGGCTACAAGGGCGAGATGCGTTACGGACTGCTCAACGTCGTGCATCACGACGACACGCCCAAGCGGGCGATGGTGCCGTTCTACGCCGCCCTGGCCGGCGCGCCGGGCGCCGCGCTGCGCGCCGACGTGCCGCGTCCGGCAATGCGGGTGGCGCCGGAGCAGGTGCTTGAGGTGCGCGCGCGCCACGGCATGGATGGAGCGGGGCGCCTGGTGGTGTTTGCCCCGGGCGCCGAATTCGGCGCCGCCAAGCGCTGGCCGGCACGCCACTTCGCCGCGCTGGCGCAATCGATCCGCCAACAGGATCGGTCCGCACACATCGCCTTGCTCGGTTCCCCCAAGGACCGCGAGGCCTGCGCCGAGATTACCGCCCTGACCGGGACCGACGGCATCCACAATGTCGCCGGCGCCACCTCGCTGATGGAGGCGATTGCGTTCATCGCCGGCGCGGGTGCGGTGGTCGCCAACGATTCCGGCCTGCTGCACATTGCTTCGGCGCTGAACCGGCCGGTGATTGCACTGTACGGCCCGACCGACCCCGACCATGCACCGCCATTTTCCGACATCGCGCGCTCGCTCTCGCTGCGGCTGGCCTGTGCGCCCTGCCGCCAGCGCGAATGCCCGCTGGGCCACCACGACTGCATGGAAAAGCTTGAACCGGCCATGGTCTGGAACGAGCTGCGCCAGATGTAAATCCATGGCGGCGTCCGCGCCGCGAGAGCGCGCCGTGGGAGTAAAATCATGGCGCGACGCCGTTTTTGACAAGGTTAATTGATGAATCATCCCGTCATTCCGATCGTGGCGCAGGGCAGCACCCGCCAGCGCAAGCGCCAGGCGCCCAAGGGCCGCCGCGTCGACCCGCAGGCACTGCTGGAAGTGCAGGCACTGCTGGGCGAGCAATCGCGCCAGCGCGACCTGCTCATCGAGCACCTGCACAAAATCCAGGATGCCTTCGGCTGCCTGTCGCACGCCCATCTGGCGGCGCTGGCGCAGGAAATGAAGCTGGCCCAGGCCGAGGTCTACGAGGTCGCCACCTTCTATCACCACTTCGACGTCGTGCGCGAGGGCGAGAGCGCGCCGCCGGCGTTGACGGTGCGCGTGTGCGACGGCCTGTCGTGCGAGATGGCCGGCGCGCGCGAGCTGCTCGAGCGCTTGCCCGCCATCCTGGGCAGCGACGTGCGCGTGCTTGCCGCACCCTGCATCGGCCGCTGCGAACAAGCCCCGGCAGCCGTCGTCGGCCAGCACCCGCTGGCGCATGCCAGCTGCGACACGGTGGCAGCGGCGGTGGCGCACGGCGATACCACGCACGCGCTTACCGGCTACATCGATTACGACAGCTACCGCGCCGCCGGCGGCTACGTGCTGGCGCGCGCATGCCACGACGGCCGGCGCGACGCCGAAGCGCTGATTGCGACCATGGAAACATCGAGCCTGCGCGGCCTTGGCGGCGCCGGTTTCCCGACCGGGCGCAAATGGCGCATCGTGCGCGCCGAAGCCGGCCCGCGCCTGATGGCGATCAATATCGACGAGGGCGAACCGGGCACCTTCAAGGACCGCTACTACCTCGAACGCGATCCGCACCGCTTCCTCGAAGGCGCGCTGGTGGCGGCCTGGGTGGCCGGCGTCGACACCATCTATATCTACCTGCGCGACGAATACCACGGCTGCCGCGCGATGCTCGAAGCCGAACTGGCGCGCCTGCGCGCCGATCCGCCGTTCCAGTCCATGCCCACGTTCATCCTGCGGCGGGGCGCCGGTGCTTACATCTGCGGCGAAGAATCGGCGATGATCGAATCGATCGAAGGCAAGCGCGGCATGCCGCGCCTGCGTCCGCCGTACGTGGCCCAGGTCGGCCTGTTCGGCTTGCCCACCCTGCAGCACAATTTCGAGACCCTGCACTGGGTGCGCGCCATCGTCGAGCAGGGCGCGGACTGGTTCAGCGGCCAGGGACGCCACGGCCGCAAGGGCCTGCGCTCGTTTTCGGTCTCGGGCCGGGTACGCGAGCCGGGCGTGAAACTGGCGCCAGCCGGCATCACCGTGCAGGAATTGATCGACGAATACTGCGGCGGCATGGCGCCCGGCCACCAGTTTTACGCTTACCTGCCGGGCGGCGCATCGGGCGGCATCCTGCCGGCATCGCTGAACGCGATCCCGCTCGACTTCGACACCTTGCAGCCGTACGGCTGCTTCATCGGCTCGGCCGCCGTGGTGGTGCTGTCGGACCAGGATTCGGCGGTCGCGGCGGCGCGCAACACGCTGCGCTTCTTCAAGGATGAATCGTGCGGGCAGTGCACGCCGTGCCGGGTCGGCACCGCCAAGGCGCTGGCGCTGATCGAGCAGCCGCAATGGGACACGCCGCTGCTGGCCGAGCTGTCGCAGGTGATGCGCGACGCCTCGATCTGCGGCCTGGGACAGGCCGCGCCGAATCCCTTCGACTGCGTCGTCAAATACTTTTCACATGAACTGGTGAAGCCATGAATGCGATCAGCAGGATCAAGCAGGCGGCCTTGCAGGGCGCGCCGGTGGAGCTGGAAATCAACGGCCGGCAGGTAACCGCCTTCGCCCACGAAACCCTGATCGAGGTGGCCGCGCGCGAAGGCATCGAGATTCCGCGCCTGTGCTACAAACCCGGCATAGACACGGCCGGCAACTGCCGCGCGTGCATGGTGGAGATCGAGGGCGAACGGGTACTGGCGCCATCCTGCTGCCGCCATCCGGCCGCCGGCATGAAAGTCGCTACCTCCAGTGCGCGCGCCGTGGCCGCGCAAAAAATGGTGCTCGAACTGCTGCAGTCCGACATGCCCGAGCGGGCCTACACGCGCCACAACGAAGTCGACTTCTGGGCCCGCAAGCTGGCCCTCGGCCAGCCGCGCTTCGCTGCGCGCAGCCAGCCCGCCCGCGACGCCTCGCACGCCGCCATCACCGTCAATCTCGACGCCTGCATCCAGTGCACGCGCTGCGTGCGCGCCTGCCGCGACGAGCAGGTCAACGACGTGATCGGCCTGGCCATGCGCGGCGATCATGTCAAAATCGTGTTCGACATGGACGACCCGATGGGCGACTCCACCTGCGTCGGCTGCGGCGAATGCGTGCAGGCTTGTCCGACCGGGGCTCTGATGCCGGCGCGCGACGCTGCCCTGGCCGTGCCGGACAAACAGGTCGATTCGGTCTGCCCCTACTGCGGGGTGGGCTGCCAGCTGACCTACAACATCAAGGACAACAAGATCCTGTTCGTGGAAGGGCGCGACGGCCCGGCCAACCGCGAACGCCTGTGCGTCAAGGGCCGCTACGGCTTCGACTACGCGCACCATCCGCACCGCCTGACGGTGCCGCTGATCCGCCGCCTTGATGCGCCCAAGAGCGGCGAATTCACCATGGACCCGGCGCGCGTGCTTGACGTCTTCCGCGAAGCGACGTGGGAAGAAGCGCTCGATGCCGCTGGCGGTGCGCTGGCGCGCATCCGCGACACCTACGGCAAGCGCGCGCTGGCCGGCTTCGGCTCTGCCAAGGGCAGCAACGAAGAAGCCTACCTGTTCCAGAAGCTGGTGCGTACCGGCTTTGGCAGCAACAACGTCGACCACTGCACGCGCCTGTGCCACGCCTCCTCGGTGGCGGCGCTGCTGGAAGGGATCGGCTCGGGTGCGGTATCGAACCCGGTGATGGACGTGACCCTGGCCGAGGTGGTGATCGTCATCGGCGCCAACCCGACCGTCAACCATCCGGTGGCGGCCACCTGGATCAAGAACGCCATCAGGAACGGCACCAAACTGGTGGTGTGCGACCCGCGCCGCTCGGACCTGGCGCGCAGCGCGCACCGCTACCTGCAGTTCAAGCCCGATACCGACGTGGCCCTGCTCAACGCGATGATGCACGTGATCGTGGCCGAAGGCCTGGTCGACCAGGACTTCATCGCCAGCCGCACCATCGGCTACGCGGAGCTGGAACAGAACGTGGCCGGCTACAGCCCGGAGCTGATGGCGCCGATCTGCGGCGTCGACGCCGACACCATCCGCTACGTGGCGCGCCTGTACGCGACCTCGAAGGCGTCGATGATCTTGTGGGGAATGGGCATTTCGCAGCATATCCACGGCACCGACAATGCGCGCTGCCTGATCGCGCTGGCGCTGATGACCGGCCAGATCGGCCGCCCCGGCACCGGCCTGCATCCGCTGCGCGGCCAGAACAACGTGCAGGGCGCGTCCGACGCGGGGCTGATCCCGATGATGTTCCCCGATTACCAGCGCGTCGACAATCCGGCAGCCCTGGCGAAGTTCGAGAAAGCCTGGGGCATGCCGCTCGATTCCACGCCCGGCCTGACCGTGGTCGAGATCATGCACGCCATTCCGCGCGGCGAGGTTCGCGGCATGTACATCATGGGCGAGAACCCGGCCATGTCCGACCCCGACGCCAACCATGCGCGCGCGTCGCTCGCCGCGCTCGATCACCTGGTGGTGCAGGATATCTTCCTGACCGAAACCGCCTACCTGGCCGACGTGATCCTGCCGGCCAGCGCCTTTCCCGAAAAGACGGGCAGCTTCACCAACACCGACCGCCTGGTGCAGATCGGGCGCCAGGCCATCGATCCGCCGGGCCAGGCCAGGCAGGATCTGTGGATTATCCAGCAGATGGCCGCGCGCCTGGGCCTGGACTGGCAGTACGGCCATGTGTCGGAAGTATTCGACGAGATGCGCCGCATCATGCCGAGCATCGGCGGCATTACCTGGGACAGGCTGGAACGCGAACACGCCGTCACCTACCCGTGCACGAAAGAGGGCGATCCGGGCCAGCCGGTGGTCTTCACCGAGCAGTTCCCGCGCGAGTCCGGACGCGCGCGTTTCGTCCCGGCCGATATCATCCCGGCCGACGAGCGCCCCGATGCCGCGTATCCGATGGTGCTCATCACCGGCCGCCAGCTCGAACACTGGCACACCGGCAGCATGACGCGCCGCACGGCGGTGCTGGACGCGATCGAACCCGATCCGGTGGCGCTGGTGCACCCGCTCGACCTGGCGGCGCTGGGCGGCAAACCGGGCGACGTGGTGACCATCGCCTCGCGCCGTGGCGAAGTGGCCCTGTACGCGCGCGCCGACGACAGCTCGCCGCGCGGCGCGATCTTTGTACCGTTCTGCTATTACGAAGCGGCCATCAACCGCCTCACCAACGCTGCGCTCGACCCGTTCGGCAAGATCCCGGAGTTCAAATACTGCGCTATCCGCGTGGCGCTTGGTGGGGTGGTGGAGCAGCAGGGCAGTTTCGGCGGCGGCCAGGTGCTGGCCGGGATGAGCACTCCATGATGCTGCCGCAACTGAGCGACGCCCGCACGGCCTTGACCCATGAGGTCGAGGTGCTCGATGAACGCGGCCGCCGCTCCACCATTGCCATCCCGGCCGAGCGGCCGCTGACGGTGTATGTGGACAAGCGCGAGCTGGTCACCTTGATGACCCTGGGCAGCGCGCCGGAAGCGCTCACGCTGGGTTACCTGCGCAACCAGCGCCTGGTGACATCGGTCGCCGATATCGTCTCGGTGCAGGTCGACTGGTCGGTCGACGCGGTGGCGGTGGTCACGCGCGGCGGCATCGCCGACGTGGAAGCGCGCACCTCGAAAAAAGTGGTCACCACCGGCTGCGGCCAGGGTTCGGTCTTCGGTGGACTGATGGACGATATCGACCAGATTGTGCTGCCGCCGGATGCGCGCATTGCGCAATCGACCGTGTACCGCATCGTCGACACCATCCGCACGCAGCAATCGATCTACAAGCAGGCCGGCTCGGTGCATGGCTGCGCGCTGTTCTCGAACGCGGGCGAGCTGCTGTATTTCGTGGAGGACGTGGGGCGCCACAACGCGGTCGACGCCATCGCCGGGCGCATGTGGCTTGACGGCGTGGCCGGCGGCGACAAGGTGTTCTACACGACCGGCCGCCTGACGTCCGAAATGGTGATCAAGGGGGCGCAGATGGGCATTCCCTTCCTGCTGTCGCGCTCCGGCACCACGCAGATGGGCCACATGGTGGCCGACAAGATCGGCATGTCCCTGCTGGCGCGTTGCAGCGGCAAGCACTTCCTGCTGCTGACCGGCCATGGCCGTCTCGACTTCGAGCCGCTGCCAGCCTGATGTCGCTGCCGCAGGCCACGTACGCCGCTTTCGCGCTGCTGCTGTCGGGCGACCCGGCGCTGTGGGGGATCGTGTGGATTTCGCTCAAGACCAGCGTGCTTGGCTTGCTGCTGGCGGCGCCGCCGGCGGTGCTGCTCGGGTATGCGATTGCCAGCTACCGCTTCCCGGGGCGCCGCGTCGCCATCTGGCTGGTGCAGGCCAGCTTGTCGCTGCCGACGGTCCTGATTGGCCTGCTGCTGTATTTGCTGCTGTCGCGCCACGGCCCGTGGGGATCGCTGCACTGGCTGTTTTCGCAGCCGGGCATTGTGCTCGGCCAGTGCATCATCGCCGCGCCGGTGCTGGTGGCGTTCACCCTGGCGGCGGTGCAGGCGCTTGACCCGCGCTACGCCGAAACCGCCGTCGCCCTGGGCGCGTCGCGCTGGCGCACCATGCTCACGGTGCTGCACGAAGTGCGCTTTGGCGTCATGGCGGCGGTGATCAGCGGTTTCGGTCGCGTAATCTCCGAGGTGGGCTGTGCGCTCATGGTCGGCGGGAATATCGCCGGCGAAACGCGCACCATCACCACCGCCATCGCGCTCGAAACGAGCAAGGGCGAGTTCGCGCAGGGGATCGCGCTCGGCATCGTGCTGGTGGCGCTGGCGCTGGCCATGAATGGCGCGCTGATGCTGTTGCAGGGCGATACGCGCGCCGCCGGAGCCCGCCAATGAGCTTGCTGCGCATCGACAAACTGCGCAAGGCGCACGGCGCGCGCGTGCTGTTCGAGCTTGACGCTTTTGCGCTCGACACCGGCCGCGCCTACGTGCTCACCGGGATCAACGGCGCCGGCAAGAGCAGCCTGCTGCGCATACTGGCGGGACTTGAAGCGGGCCAGGCGTCCGGCGTGACGTGGCAAGGGAAGGCGACGGCCTGGTCGCCGTATCCGCGCTCGCTGCGCGCAGCGATCGTGTATGTGCACCAGCATCCGGTGATGTTTTCGACCAGCGTGGCGGCCAACATCGGCTACGGCCTGCATGCGCGCGGCGTCGGCAAGGCGCAGGCGGCGCAGGCGGTGGCGCAGGCCATGGCATGGGCCGGCGTCGAACATCTGCGTGACAGCGATCCGGCCCGCCTGTCGGGCGGCGAGGTGCAGCGCGTGGCACTGGCGCGCGCCTGGGTACTGCGCCCGGCGCTGCTGCTGCTCGACGAACCGACCGCCAACCTCGATGGCGCCGCGCGCGAACAGGTGATCGCGCTCATTCCAGAGCTGATCGCGGCCGGCAGCACGGTGGTGATGGCTTGCCACGACCGCGACCTGATCGGCATGCCCGGCGTACAGCGCCTTAAACTACGTGATGGAAAGCTCGAATACAAATGATCAGATATACCGCATTGGCCCTCTGGCTCTGCATCGCTTCCCCGCTGGCCCAGGCCGGCGAACAGGTGCTGCGGCTGTCCACCACCACCAGCACCGACAATTCCGGCCTGCTGGCCTGGCTGCTGCCGGCATTCGAGGCCAGGGCGGGCCTCAAAGTGCAGGTGATTGCGGTCGGCAGCGGCAAGGCGCTGGAACTGGCGAAGAATGGCGATGTCGACGTCACCCTGGTGCACGCGCGCGCCGCCGAGGACCGCTTCGTGGCCGAGGGCCATGGCATCGGCCGGCGCGACGTGATGTACAACGATTTTGTGCTGGCCTGCCCGCCATCGGACCGTGCGGGAATCAAAGGCGGCACCGACATCATCGCCGCCCTGCGCAAGCTGGCCGCCAGCGAGGTGCGCTTCGTTTCGCGCGGCGACAACTCCGGTACCGACCAGATGGAAAAGAGCTACTGGAAGGCCGCCGGCGTGCAGCCGCCGCCCGCGCGCTACCAGTCGGCCGGGCTGGGCATGGGCGAGGTGCTGACCATGGCGGCCGAGCTGCAAGCCTGCACGCTGAGCGACCGCGCCACCTTCGCCACCTACAAGGACAAGACCGGGCTGGCGATCCTGGTGCAGGGCGACCCGAGGATGTTCAATCCGTACGGGATCATCGCGGTCAATCCGGCGCGCCATCCGGGCATAAACGACCAGGGAGCGCGCCAGCTGGTCGACTGGATCACGTCGGCCGAAGGGCAGGCCAGGATTGCCGGCTTCAGGCCGGGCGGCCAGCAGCTGTTTTTCCCGTCGGCGCAAAGGTAGCGGAAAGGCGTAAGATAGCGCCCTTGCGCAGGAGGAGAAAGACGACGTGAAAGTTCTGTTATTTGGCGCCACCGGCATGGTCGGGCAGGGCGTGTTGCGTGAATGCTTGCAGGGCGCCGATGTGGAACTGGTGCAGGCCATCGGGCGCACGCCGACCGGACAGCGCCATCCCAGGCTGCGCGATATGGTGCATGCCGACCTGTTCAACTACGCCAGCGTGACGGCGCAGCTGGACGACTTCGACGCCTGTTTTTTCTGCGTGGGCGTGACGTCCTCGCGCGTGAGCGAGCCTGACTACACGCGCCTTACCTACGACATGACCCTGGCGGCGGCAAAGACGCTGGCGGCGCTCAATCCGCGCATGGTGTTCGCGTACGTGTCCGGGGCCGGTGCCGACAGCAGCGAAACCAGCGCCACCATGTGGGAGCGCGTGCGCGGCCGCACCGAGAACGCGCTGCTGGCGCTGCCGTTTCGCGGCGTCTACATCTTCCGCCCGGGGATGATCCAGCCGCTCGACGGCATCAAGTCCAAGACCACCGCTTACCGCATTTTCTATTCGCTGATGAAGCCCGTGCTGCCACTGCTGCGCGCGGCCATGCCCAAGCACGTGCTGACCACGCGCCAGGTGGGACAAGCCATGCTGGCCGTGGTGCGCAACGGCGCGCGCAAGCGGGTGCTGGAGAGTGCCGATATCGCAGCGCTGGGCCGCGCCGCCACGCCGCCCTGAGCCAGCCGCGATGGGCCGGCGCTACCACCACAATGTGTACGTGATCGAGCTGTCGAAGGATGTGCTGTACGAGCCGCGTTTTAAAAGGTCGAACCCGGATTACGTGAGCGGCAAGCCGTGCGTGTACGTGGGCATGACGGGATTGAGCGTGGACCTGCGCTTCGACAAGCACAAGGCGGGCATCCAGGCCAACAAATTCGTGCAAAAGTACGGCCTGCGCCTGCTGCCCGAGCTGTACGCGGTCTACAACCCGATGCCCTACGCGGGTGCGGCCGACATGGAAGTCGAACTGGGCATCGGATTGCGCGAGGCTGGCTACGGCGTGTGGCAGGCCTGACGCGTGGGCGCAGGGCGGCCGCTTTGCGCCCGCCATCGACCCGGCTGATAAAATAGCCAGTTCTGGTCAATGTGAAGATTCAAAATGGAAAAAATCATCCCCTATTTCGGCGCCATCAACCTGGCCTTGCCGAACGAATACAACGAAGCGACGTATCTGGTCGATGGCCGGGAGATTGACCTGTCGCTCGCTTTCTTCAATGCATTCGAGGGCGAGGATGGGATCACCGAGTTTTCCGCGGTCAAGGACCTCGACCCGTCCGTGCTCGACCGGGTCGCGCGCTTCATGGAGGAGCTCGACAGCAAGATCGCGCGCGCCCATGCCGCCTGCATCGCCGACTTCCATGCCGGCGGCGAGGTCAGGGACACCTACATCGACCATCACCTGTCCGAGTTCTCGCCCGAGGAACTGGCCGCGCTGATCGACGGCACCGATGCCGCGCTGCCGGTCGAGGAGCGCATGCTGGCCACGCTACACCTGAGCCATATCGGCCTGCACCCCATGCCCGACGAGTCCGATGGCTCGTTCGCCATGTTCGACTTCACCTTCGGCGAGGACTTGACCAACTATGTGGTCGCGGTCAAGTTTGCGGAAGATGGCACGGTGCAGTCGGTCGACGTCGAAAGCTGACCCGGCCCCGGGCCCAGGCCATCAAGCGCTTCAGGCTGCGCGCTTGCGGCGGCGCACCGCGCCAAGGCCGGCCGCACCTACGCCGGCCGCACCGAGCGCCACCAGGGCCAGGGAGGACGGTTCCGGCACCGGATTGAGCGCGCTGACCACGAGCGCGGTCTGGCCGGTCCACAGCAAGCTGTGCGTCTGGGAGTGGTTTGCGCTGCGGTAATTGTAGACGTATTCTTCGCCGGTAATAGTCGAGCTGTTGATCCGGTAGCCGACGTCCGCGGTGGACCAGGTGGTAAAAAACTTCAGCGGACCGCCGATCCGGTAGCCGAACCGTTCGATCGTGCAGTGCCAGAAATACTGGTCGCCCACGCCGCAACCGATGTAATCGTTGGAATCGTTGTACTTGAAGGAAATGAGTTCGTTGGCTGCGAACAAGCCGTCCCGATTCAGGTCGTCCGCAATAAAACTCCCCGCAATCACCGCCGCCGGATCGAAACGGTCGGCTTCCTTATCGAAAAACCCC
Organism: Massilia sp. DJPM01; assembly: GCF_030348125.1. NCBI lineage: Bacteria > Pseudomonadati > Pseudomonadota > Betaproteobacteria > Burkholderiales > Oxalobacteraceae > Massilia > Massilia sp. DJPM01. The sequence goes on along the minus strand of NZ_JAQOZV010000017.1, from coordinate 50,720 downwards.
GTATAGCTGAACGTGAACTTGCTCGGTACCGCTTGCGCTGTTGCAGCGCAACATGCGAGTGCCGCCGCGCCAATCAATCTGAAGAACATGGCTACCTCCGCTGAGGATAGAACAAACTCCCGGGGCGAACCAGGCACCCGGCCAGCCACGTGAAGGCCACGTGTCAGCGGATCGTAGCAGGCGGACTTGTGCGCTTGGTAGCATATACGCAACACGTCAGATTTACTGCGGAATAATTTACCCAGCGAGAATGTTGAAAGCGCGCCTGATCATGCAATCTCATCCACATTGCAAATATTGCAATTTTGCGAGGGTGGCATGCAACGATGGCGGCGAGGCAGTGGCTACATCAAAATGACGTCGTACTGTTCCTGGTGATACGCCGTCTCCACTTGCAGCGAAATCTGCTTGCCGATGAAGTCCCCCAGCATCGCCAGGTGCTGCGATTCCTCTTCCAGGAACAGGTCCACCACTTCCTGCGAAGCGAGGATGCGGAATTCGCGCGGATTGAACTGCTTCGCTTCGCGCATCAGCTCCCGCAGGATCTCGTAGCAGATGGTGCGGCTGGTTTTCACCTGGCCCTTGCCGGCGCAGGCCGGGCAGGGTTCGCACAGGATGTGAGCGAGCGATTCGCGCGTGCGCTTCCTCGTCATCTCCACCAGTCCCAGCGCCGAAAAGCTCGACACCGACACCTTGGTGCGGTCGCGCGAGAGCGTCTTTTTCAACTCCTGCAGCACCGCATGGCGATGCTCGTTGTTGTCCATGTCGATGAAGTCGAGGATGATGATGCCGCCCAGGTTGCGCAGCCGCAGCTGGCGCGCGATCGCATGCGCCGCTTCCAGGTTGGTCTTGAAGATGGTATCGGCAAAATTGCGCCCGCCCACGAAGCCGCCCGTGTTCACGTCGATGGTCGTCATCGCCTCGGTCTGGTCGACGATCAGGTAGCCGCCCGATTTCAGGTCCACCCGCCGTCCCAGCGCGCGCAGGATTTCTTCTTCCACGCCATACAGGTCGAACAGCGGGCGCTCGCCCGTGTAGTGCTGCAAGCGCGTGAGCACCGTCGGCGTGTAGGCTTTGGCAAATTCGACCAGCATGGCGTGGTTTTCGCGCGAGTCGACCTGGATGGTGGCCGTCTCGTCGTGCACGAAGTCGCGCAGCACGCGCTGGGCCAGGCTCAGGTCCTGGTACAGCAGGCTGGTGGCGGGACGGGTGCGCGCGCCGTGGCAGATCGCGCCCCAGGTCTTGCGCAGATAGTCCACGTCGGCCGCCAGGTCGCTGTCGGATGCTTCCTCGGCCATGGTGCGCACGATGTAGCCGCCTTTTTCCTCGGCCGGCAGCAGGCTGTGAAGGCGCGTGCGCAGCAGTTCGCGTTCGGATTCCTTCTCGATCTTCTGCGAGATGCCGATATGGCTGTCCTGCGGCAGGTACACCAGCATGCGCCCGGCGATCGAAATCTGGGTCGACAGGCGCGCACCCTTGGTGCCGATCGGGTCCTTGATCACCTGTACCGTCAGCACCTGGCCGTCGAACAGGATCTTTTCGATCGGGGTCGGCGCCACGCTCGGGCCTTCATGCGTGCGCGCTTCCCAGATGTCGGCCACGTGCAGGAAGGCCGCGCGTTCGAGGCCGATGTCGATAAAGGCCGACTGCATCCCCGGCAGCACGCGCACCACCTTGCCCGAGTAGACGTTACCGGCCAGGCCGCGCGTGAGCGTGCGCTCGATGTGCAGCTCCTGCACGGCGCCTTGCAGGATGAGCGCCACGCGCGTCTCCTGCGGAGTGATGTTGATCAGGATATCTTCGTTCATTGTTCAGGGCCGCCGTGCAGATGATAGTGTGAGGGACGAGGCCGGGGGCGGGGCCGCTGCGCGCGTAAAACGCATCAGGGCAGCGGAATGCCCGCTTCGCGCAGCAGTTGCGCGGTTTCGAACAGGGGCAGTCCGACGATGCCCGAGTGGCTGCCTTCGATATGTTCGACGAACAGTGCGGCCATGCCTTGCAGGCCGTAGCCGCCCGCCTTGTCGTAGGGTTCGGGAGTGGAGCAGTAAGCCTTGATCGACGCCGGTGACAGCCTGGCGAAGCGCACCTGCGACACCTGGGTGATCTGGCGCTGCATGTCGGTGTGATGGACCGCGATCGCGGTCATCACCTGGTGCGTGCGGCCGGACAGGCGTTCGAGCATTTCCATCGCCTCGGCGGGCGAAGCGGGTTTGCCGAGGATATGGCCATCGATGGTGACGGTGGTGTCGGCCGCCAGCACCGGACGCAGGGTCAGGCGGCGCTGCTGCACCATGTTCCAGCCGAAGGCCGCTTTTTCGTTGGCCACGCGCGCCACGTAGTCGTTGGCCGCTTCGCCCGGGTGCACCAGTTCGGTCACGTCCGGACCGCGCGGGGTATCGTTGCGCAAGGTGAGCAGCTCGAACTCCACGCCGATCTGGCGCAGCAATTCCCGCCGGCGCGGGCTTTTGGATGCAAGATAGATTTTTCTGTCGATCGGTTTCATCGGATTCCCGGTTTCTCAAACGCGATGATAAGGGTGATTCTGCGTGATCGACCACGCCCTATACAACTGCTCGGCAAGCATAACACGCACGATGCCGTGCGGGAGCGTCATACTGGAAATACGAATCAGCCCCTCGGCGCGCGCCTTGAGCTCGGGATCGAGGCCGTCGGCCCCGCCGATCAGGAAGACGGTGTCGCGTCCGTCCTGCTGCCACTGCATCAGCTGCTGGGACAGGCCCACGCTGGTCAGGTCCTTGCCGCGTTCATCGAGCGCGATGATGCGTGCGCTCTTGGGCAGGACCGCTTCGATGCGCTCGCGTTCGAGCGCCATGGCGGTAGCCGCCGTCTTGCTGCCGGAGCGTTCGACCGGCTTGATTTCCTTGAGCACGATGCGCAATTCAGGAGGCATGCGCTTCGTGTACTCGGAAAAGCCGGTCTCGATCCAACCGGGCATCTTGTGGCCGACCGCAGCGATAATGAGCTGCATCGGCGCTTACTCTGCGTCTTTTTTGGCGACGCGCTTGATGACTTTTTTGACCGGCACGGCGTCGGCTGCCACTTTTGGCGCTTTTGCCACCTTGGTTGCAGCGGCGGCTGCGCGTTTCGGCGGCAGTGCCTTGAGGGCCTTGACGGCGGCTTCTTCGGTCTTGGTCGCGGCGACCTTGACCACTTTGCCGACAGCTTTCGACGCGGCTTTTTTGGCCGGCGCTTTTTTGGCGGCGGCAGGGGTCTTGGCGGCAGCGGCTTTTTTGGCTGCTGGTTTGCGCTCGTTGACCGGCTTGACTTCAGGCGCCGCCTGGGTCGAGGCGAGGTGCTTCGACTTTGGCTTGGTTTCGGCCGCTTCAGCCGCTTCCACGGTGCCCTTGCGCTTGGCCGCGCCGAGCTTCACAGGCTTGTCGCCCCAGATCTCTTCGAGACGGTAGTACTGGCGGATCGCCGGCTGCATGATGTGGACGATCATGTCGCCCAGATCGACCAGGACCCATTCGCCGGTGTCTTCGCCTTCGATGCCGATCACGTCGCCGCCGGCTGCCTTGACCTTGTCGCGCACGGAGGCGGCAAGCGCCTTGGTCTGACGGTTGGAGGTGCCGGAAACGACGGCGATGCGGTCAAAAAGGCTGGTCAGGTGAACGGTATCGAACACGGTAATGTCCTGGCCCTTCACATCTTCGAGGGCGTCGACGACGAGGGTCTGCAGTTTTTTAATATCCATTAGATTTCGTATAAATTATGTTGTTGAATATAGTCTAGCACTACCGGGGAGATAAGCGAGTTTGCCTTCTCGCCCCGTTGTAATGCCGCACGAATCTGGGTGGCGGAGATGTCCACATCCAGCGTCTCGGCCAGGTAAGCCCTGCCGGACGGGGTATTACGCAATTGCGCCAGGTTGCCCCGGCGCTGGGTGAGTTCTTTGGCGACGGCCGCCGGCAATGCCGCATCGGCCATCGAAAATCCAGGGCGCGCAGCCACGCCGATATGGGCCAGCTCGAACAGCGCGCGCCATTCGCGCCAGCTGTCGAGCTGCTGCAACTGGTCGGACCCCATCAGGAAGACGATCGATGCCTGCGGCCCCAGTTCGGCACGCACGCTGCGCAAGGTGTCGATGGTGTAGGTCGGCGTGCCGCGTTCGATTTCCTGCAGGTCCAGCGCGACCGGGCGCGCTGCGCCCGCAAAGGCCAGGCGCAGCATGGCGACGCGCTCGGCGTCGCTGGCCTGCAAGCGGCTCTTCTGCCACGGACTGCCGGCCGGCAGGATGCGCAACTGGTCCGGTTCGAGCAGGGTGGCAAACAAGGTGGCCAGCGCCACATGACCGTTATGGACCGGGTCGAAACTGCCTCCCAGCAGCGCGACGCACAAGGTCACGTAAGAAGCCAGTCGCGATGGACCAGGAAGTCGCTGTACAGCGCCGCTTCAGCGCTGCCGGCTTCCGGATGCCAGTCGTAGCGCCACTTGACGATCGGCGGCATCGACATCAGGATCGCTTCGGTGCGCCCGCCCGACTGCAGGCCGAACAGGGTGCCGCGGTCCCACACCAGGTTGAATTCCACGTAGCGGCCGCGCCGGTAGGCCTGGAAGTCGCGTTCGCGCTCGCCGTACGGCGTGTCCTTGCGGGCCATCAGGATCGGCAGGTAAGCCTTGACGAAGGAATCGCCCACGCTTTGCGTCATCGCGTACGACAGGTCGAAACCGGCTTCGTTGAAGTCGTCGAAGAAGATCCCGCCCACGCCGCGCGGCTCCTTGCGGTGTTTCAGGTAAAAGTAATCGTCGCACCAGCGCTTGAAGCGCGCGTGCAGCGTGCTACCGAAAGGCGCGAGCGCATCGTGGCAGCTCTGGTGGAAGTGACGCGTATCGGCTTCGTCGCCGTAGTAGGGCGTCAGGTCCATGCCGCCGCCGAACCACCATACCGGATCGATGCCCGGTGCGGTGGCGGTGAAGAAGCGCACGTTCATGTGGACCGTGGGCGCGTACGGATTGCGCGGATGGAGCACCAGCGACACGCCCATCGCTTCCCAGGCGCGGCCGGCCAGTTCGGGACGCGAGGCCGCGGCCGATGGCGGCAGGTTGGCGCCCATCACGTGCGAGAAATTGACGCCGCCGCGTTCCAGCACATTGCCTTCCTCGATCAGGCGCGAGATGCCGCCGCCGCCCTCGGGACGTTCCCACTCTTCACGCAGGAAGGGCTTGCCGTCGGCGTCTTCGAGCGCTTGCACGATGCGCGCTTGCAGGTCGAGTAGCCAGGCCTTGACGGCCGCAGGGGAAGGGGATGACATCGGGGAGCGGGATCGGGGGAATAAAAATTGAGGACGAATTGTACACCGTCCGCGCATTTTATGATATGCGCAGCTAATGCACCGTCGTTCCCGCGCCAAGGCGGCACTCGGCGGGAACGACGTGGGGACTAGTGCTTCAACCCCCGCCACCCGATATCACGGCGGAACTGCGCGCCGTTGAAGTGGATATTGTCGACCGTCTCGTAAGCCTGCTTCTGCGCCATCTTCACGCTATCGCCCAGGCCGACCACGCACAGCACGCGGCCGCCGCTGGTCACCAGCTTGCCGCCGGCCTGCTGCGTACCCGCATGGAAGGTCACGCATTCCGGCGTCTCTGCTGGAATACCGTCGATCACATCGCCCTTGCGCGGATCGTCCGGATAGCCGGCGGCGGCCATCACCACGCCCACCGCCGTGCGGCGGTCCCATTCCAGTTCGACCGTGTCGAGCGTGCCGTTGACCGCATGCTCCATCACCGTCACCAGGTCGCTCTTGAGGCGCGCCATGATCGGTTGCGTCTCCGGGTCGCCCATGCGGCAGTTGAATTCCAGCGTCTTCGGATTGCCTTTATCGTCGATCATCAAGCCCGCGTACAAAAAGCCGGTGAACGGAATGCCGTCCTTGGCCATGCCGTTGATGGTCGGGTTGATAATCTCGCGCATCACGCGCGCATGCATGGCCGGCGTGACGATCGGCGCCGGCGAATACGCGCCCATGCCGCCCGTGTTCGGACCTTCATCGGCATCCTTGAGGCGCTTGTGATCCTGGCTGGTCGCCAGCGGCAGGATGTTCTTGCCGTCGCACATGACGATGAAGCTCGCTTCCTCGCCCGCCAAAAACTCTTCGATCACGATGCGCGCGCCGGCGTCGCCGAAACGATTATCGGCCAGCATATGGTCGACCGCCTGGTGCGCTTCTTCCAGCGTCATCGCGACAACCACGCCTTTGCCGGCCGCCAGGCCGTCGGCCTTGATGACGATCGGCGCGCCGTTGGCGTCGATGTAGGCGTGCGCCTGAGCCACGTCCGAAAACGTCTGGTAGGTCGCAGTCGGAATCCCGTGGCGCTGCATGAAGGCCTTGGCGAAGTCCTTCGAGCTTTCCAGCTGCGCCGCTTCCCTGGTGGGGCCGAAAACCTTCAGGCCGCGGCCGCGGAACAGGTTGACGATGCCGGCCGCCAGCGGCGTCTCGGGACCGACCACGGTCAGGGCGATGCCCTCGCGCTGGACGAATTCGGCCAGCTGCTCCGGATCGGTCAGTTCGACATTGACGAGGCGGATGTCGCGCGCCGTGCCGCCATTGCCCGGGGCGACGTACACCATTTGAATACGTTCGGATTGGGCCAGTTTCCAGGCCAGTGCATGTTCACGGCCGCCAGAGCCGACTACCAGGATTTTCATAGGAGCTTAATCTTCGATCAGGACGTTGGTATAGACTTCCTGCACATCGTCGAGGTTCTCGAGCGCGTCGAGAATTTTTTGCATCTTGATGCCGTCTTCGCCGCCGATCACGGTCTCGGTCGACGGTTTCATGATGATCTCGGCCACTTCGGCCTTGAAACCGGCCGCTTCCAGCGCTTCTTTCACGGTCGCGAAACCGAAAGGATCGCACAGCACCTCAAAGCCGCCTTCTTCGTCGGCCACCACATCTTCGGCGCCGGCTTCGAGAGCCGCTTCCATCAACTTGTCTTCGTCCACGCCGGGCGCGAACAGGAACTGGCCGCAGTGCTTGAACATGAACGCGACCGAACCTTCGGTGCCCATGTTGCCGCCGTGTTTATTGAAGGCGTGGCGCACTTCGGCCACCGTGCGCACACGGTTGTCGGTCATGCAGTCGACGATGATGGCAGCGCCGCCGATGCCGTAGCCTTCGTAGCGCACTTCTTCGTAGTTCACGCCTTCGAGTCCGCCCGAGCCGCGGGCGATGGCGCGCGTGACGTTCTCTTTCGGCATATTGGCGTCAGCCGCCTTGTCCACCGCCAGGCGCAGGCGCGGATTGGTGGCGATGTCGGGGCCGCCCATGCGCGCGCCAACGGTGATTTCCTTGATCAATCGGGTCCAGATCTTGCCGCGCCTGGCGTCGGTGGCGGCCTTCTTGTGCTTGATATTGGCCCATTTGCTGTGTCCAGCCATGTCGAAATTTCCTTAGACGGTGTGCATCAATGGCCGACATTTTACCATAGCGGTCTTGCCAAAATCCGCCGGCCTCCAGCCCGTTTGCGCGATTCGTTCTACAATCGCTGCATGAACAAAAGCGCAACGGCCCCCGCCGCCCAATCGATCCCGCGCCCGGCCCTGCTGGCCGGCCTGACCCTCGCCATCGCGGGCGCGGTACTGTTTTCGGCCAAGGCGGTCCTGGCCAAGCTGATGTACCGCTACCACGTCGATGCCGTCACCGTGATCGCGTTTCGCATGCTGTTTTCGCTGCCGGTGTTCGCCGCTGTCGCGATCTGGAAGATGCGCACCGAAGCGCCGCTGTCGACGACCGACCGCTGGCGCCTGGTGTTCCTGGGCGTGATCGGTTACTACTTGTCCAGTTTTCTCGACTTTCTCGGCCTGCAGTTCATTTCGGTCGGGCTGGAACGCCTGATCCTGTTCCTCACGCCGACCTTCGTGCTGCTCATTACCTCGGTTTTCCTCAAGCGCCACATCAGCCGCATCGAGTGGCTGGCCCTGCTCGTATCCTACTGCGGCATCGTGCTGGTGTTCGTGCACGACTTGCACGGCGGCGCCGGCAGCACCGCCATCGGCGCGCTGCTGGTGCTTGGTTCGGCCCTGTCGTACGCGGTCTATCTTTTGATGTCGGGCGAGATGGTGCGCCGCATCGGCTCCCTGCGCCTGGTGGCGTATGCGATGTGCGTATCGAGCGTGGTGTGCATCGGCCAATTCTTCGTGCTGCGGCCGGTGGCCATGTTGGTGCAGCCGGCGGCGGTGTACTGGTACTCGCTGGCCAACGGGATCTTCTGCACCGTGCTGCCGGTGTTCATGACCATGATCGCCGTACAGCGCATCGGCGCCTCCACCGCCTCGCAGGCCGGCATGATCGGCCCCGTCTCGACCCTGTTCCTCGGCGCGCTGGTGTTGAACGAGCCGATGACCGCCGTGCAGCTGGGCGGCACCGCGATGGTCCTGGCGGGTATTTACATGCTGTCGAAGAAAAAATAGCCACCTCCACCCGACCCCACGAAAGCAGACCGAATGAGCCAACCGACCAAGCCCCGCCTCGCCCTGATCGCCCACGACAAGAAGAAGGACGACATGATCGTGCTCGCCGCCGAGTACATCGATTTCCTGCGCGGCTGCCAGCTGATGGCGACCGGCACCACCGGCGCGCGCCTGATCAAGGAGCTGGGGCTGGCGGTCGAACGCAAGCAATCCGGCCCGTTCGGCGGCGACCTGCAGATCGGCGCGGCCCTGGTCGAAGGCCAGGTCGACGCGGTGGTGTTCCTGCGCGACCCGATGACGCCGCAGCCGCACGAACCGGACATCAACGCGCTGGTGCGCGCCTGCGATGTGCACAATGTGGCCTGCGCCACCAATCTGTCGACCGCCCATTTGCTGCTCTCGCAGCTCAGGCTCGCGGCCGCACAACCCACCTCAGAATCAACCAGGAGTCCAGCATGATGGCAAAAGCAATCCGCATGAACCGCACCGGCGGCCCCGAAGTGATGGAATACGTCGACGTCGAAGTCGGCGAGCCCGGACCGGGCGAAGCGCGCGTGCGCCATGCCGCCTGCGGCATCAATTTTATCGACGTCTACTTCCGCACCGGCCTGTATCCGCAGCCGCTGCCGGGGGGACTGGGCATGGAAGGTGCCGGCGTGGTCGAGGCGGTGGGCGAGGGCGTGACCGAGGTGGCCGTGGGCGACCGCGTGGCTTATGCCGGCCGTCCGAACGGCGCCTATTCCGAGGTGCGCAACCTGCCGTCCGCGCTGCTGCTGCGCTTGCCCAGCGAGATCTCGTTCGAGACCGGCGCGGCCATGATGCTGCAGGGGCTGACGGTGCAGTACCTGTTCCGCCGCACCGTGCCGCTCAAGCGCGGCGACACCATCCTGTTCCACGCGGCCGCCGGCGGCGTGGGCCTGATCGCGTCGCAGTGGGCGCGTGCGCTGGGCGTGAACATGATCGGCACCGTCGGTTCCGACGAAAAGGCGGCGCTGGCCAAGGCCGCTGGCTGCAGCCACGTCATCAACTACAACACCGAGGATTTCGTGGCGCGCGTGATGGAGATCACCAACGGCGAAAAAGTCTCGGTGGTGTACGACTCGATCGGCAAGGATACCTTCACCAAGTCGCTCGACTGCCTGCGCCCGCTCGGGATGATGGTCAGCTTCGGCAGTGCGTCCGGACCGGTGCCCGATTTTTCGCTGGCCGAACTGTCCGCGCGCGGCTCGCTGTTCATCACCCGTCCGACCCTGTTCAGCTATGCCGACAAGCGCGCCGACCTGGAAGCGATGGCGGCCGACCTGTTTGCGGTCGTCGCCAGCGGCGCTGTGAAGATCGATATCAACCAGACCTACAAGCTGGCCGATGCCGCGCAGGCGCACATCGACCTGGAAGCGCGCAAGACGACCGGTTCGTCGATCCTGGTGCCATGAGCGCGCCCGGTGACGATGGCTCGCCCAAGTTCGGGCGCCTGTTGATCGGGTTGGTGCTGGCCGTGCTCCTGATCGTGGGGATCACGTTCGGGTCGGAGGCCTGGCTCGGTCATCCTTAACGAAAAAACGCGCTCCGGGGAGCGCGTTTTTCGTAAGGGACAGGCGAATCAGCCTTCGCGTTTGAGTTCGACCCGCCTGGCGACCCCGCTCACGCCCGGGAATTCGGCAAAGGCGCTTTGCACCAGCGCCGGCATCAGCGCTGGCGTGGACATTTCGCGGCTCATGTTATGCACGGTGACGTCGAACAGGCGCTTGCCGTCGGGGATGGACTTGATCGCCACCTGCAGTTCGCGCCGGTATTGGTGATCGATGCGCTCGCGGTACATCGGCGCGCCGCTCCAGAACGGATCGTAGAAGGGGCTGTGCCAGCCGCCCCAGTAGCGCCGCGCGCCCCAGTGGCGGCCGCGGTAGCCGTAGCCGTAGCCGCCGAAAGCGAAGCGCGGGTTCGGGATGAAGAAGGGATCGACCAGTTCGACCACGCGCACCGGCACGTCGGTGGTGGTGAATTTCATCGAGATTTTCAGGGTCGGCTTGCCGCTTTCGCCGGCGTCGCGGAAACCCAGGCGCGCCAGCTGGCCGCGCACCAGGTTCTGGTAGCTGCGCAGTTCGAGCGTGTCGTCCTGCGCCGGCGGCGCCTCGAACACATAGGTTTTATCCTGCAGCTCGGCCGGCCACTGGTGAAAGGTGGTCACATTGCTGCGGATCGTGGTCGCGCAGCCTCCCAGCAGCAAGGTCAGCGCCGCGCCGGCAGCCATCAATAATCGTCTCATCGCACTACTCCCATACTCAAAACGGATTTCACCGAAGCTAACTTTATGGCTCACAGCCTATTTTCGCAGAAATTTTACAAGTTGTTACCCTGTTCACACTGCGATACAGGCAATGAGGAACGGCGCACGGTGGCGGTATTGGTAAAATAGGCTCCCGACTCACCGTCCTTCCCGAGATCCCATGCGCACAGACACTCCGCAAACCATCTATCGCAAAGATTACACCCCGCCCGGCTTTCTGGTGGAAACGGTCGAACTTGGCTTTGATCTCGACCCGCAGCGCACCATCGTCGCCAGCCGCCTGACCATGACGCGCAATCCCGACAGCAAGGTGCGCGCGATTGAGTTGCATGGAGAGAATATCGTCCTGGTGGCGCTGCGCATGAACGGCAAGACCCTGTCCAAGCGCGATTACCGCCTGGACGACAAGATGCTGCTTATTCCTAACGCGCCCAACGACGTCACGCTGGAAATCGAAACCCTGACCGCGCCCGTCAAGAACACGACCTTGAACGGGTTGTACGTGTCCAACGGCAACTTCTTCACGCAATGCGAGGCGGAAGGCTTCCGCAACATCACGTATTTCCCCGACCGTCCCGACGTGATGGCGAAATACACGGTGATGCTGCGCGCCGACAAGGCGACCTATCCGGTGCTGCTGTCGAACGGCAACCTGATCGAGGAAGGCGAACTGGGCGATGGCCGCCATTACGCCAAGTGGGAAGACCCGTTCAAGAAGCCGTCTTACCTGTTCGCCCTGGTGGCGGCGCGCCTGGTGTGCCAGGAAGAGAGCTTCAAGCTGGCCGACGGCCGCTCGGCGCTGCTCCAGGTGTGGGTGGAAGAGGGCAATCTCGACAAGACCGATTACGCCATGCAGTCGCTCAAGAACAGCATCCGCTGGGACGAGGAGCGCTTCGGGCTCGAACTCGACCTGGACCGCTTCATGATCGTGGCGGTGGGCGACTTCAACATGGGCGCGATGGAAAACAAGGGCCTGAACATCTTCAACACCAAGTTCGTGCTGGCCAATCCGCGCGTGGCCACCGACATCGACTACGCCGGCATCGAAGCGGTGGTGGGGCACGAGTATTTCCACAACTGGACCGGCAACCGCATCACGTGCCGCGACTGGTTCCAGCTGTCGCTCAAAGAAGGGTTGACGGTATTTCGCGACCAGGAATTTTCGGCCGATATGATCGGCACCGACAGCGGCCGCGCCGTCACCCGCATCGACCAGGTGCGCACCTTGCGCCAGGCCCAGTTCCCGGAAGACGCGGGGCCGATGGCGCATCCGGTGCGCCCCGACTCTTTTGTGGAGATCAATAACTTCTACACCGTCACCGTGTACGAAAAAGGCGCGGAAGTGGTGCGCATGGTCCAGACCCTGCTCGGGCGCGAGCGCTTCCGCAAGGGCATGGACCTGTATTTCGAGCGCCACGACGGCCAGGCCGTGACCTGCGACGACTTCCGCGCCGCGATGGCCGCCGCCGGCGGGCGCGACCTGACCCAGTTCGAGCGCTGGTACAGCCAGGCCGGCACGCCGGTGGTGCGCGCCGAAGGGCGCTACGACGCCGACGCGCTCACCTACGAGTTGACACTGACCCAACGCTGTCCGTCCACGCCGGGGCAGGAAAACAAGCTGCCGTTTCATATTCCGGTGGCCGTGGGCCTGCTGGGCGCCGATGGCAGCGACCTGCACCTGAACGTCGACGGCCATGATGCCGTCACCGCCGTGCTGGAACTGACCGAAGAAACGCGGACCTTCCGCTTTTCCGGCGTGAAGGAAGCGCCGACGCCATCGATCCTGCGCGATTTTTCCGCGCCCGTGGTCCTTGAATACGATTACACCGATACCGAACTGCTGCACCTGTTCAGCCATGACAGCGACCCGGTCAACCGCTGGGAAGCCGGCCAGCGCCTGGCGATGGCGCGCCTGCTCAGGCTGACGGCGGCCGTGGCCAAAGGCGACACCCTGGAACTGGACACCACCTTCATCGAGGCGCTGCGCAAAATCCTGGCCGACGAATCGCTCGATGCGGCCTTCCGCGAACAAGCCTTGCTGCTGCCGTCCGAGAGCATGATTGCCGATCAGATGGAGGTGGTCCATCCGCAAGCCATCCACCAGGCGCGCCAGTTCGTACGGCGCACCATCGGCGGCGCGCTGCGCGCTGACCTGCGCGCCCAGTACGACGCCAACCAGACGCCGGGCGCGTACAGCCCCGATGCGCTGTCGGCGGGGCGGCGCGGCCTGAAAAACCTGGCCCTGGCTTATCTTGCGTCCACCTCCAGTGAAGACAGTATCGCCCTGGCGCAGGCGCAGTTCGACCACGCCGGCAATATGACCGACCGGGTCGCCGCGCTGGGAGCCCTGATCCATGCGGGCGCCGCTTCCGCGCAGGCGGCGCTGCAGGCTTTCTATGCCGACTTCGACAACGAGGCGCTGGTGATCGACAAGTGGTTCGCGATGCAGGCGTCCGCCCCGGCGACCGACGTGGCCGCGGTGCGCGCGTTGATGCGCCACGCGGCCTTCAAGCTCAAGAACCCGAACCGGGCGCGCAGCCTGGTATTCACTTTCTGCGTCGGCAATCCGTCGCAGTTCCACGCGGCGGACGGCAGCGGCTACGCGTTCTGGGCCGAACAGGTGATCGCGCTCGACGCCTTGAATCCGCAGGTGGCCAGCCGCCTGGCGCGCTCGATGGACCGCTGGCGCAGGTATGCGCCGGCCTTGCAGGCGCCGATGAAGAAGGCCTTGCAGAAGGTCGCCGGCGTGAAAAAATTATCCAACGACGTGCGCGAAGTGGTGAGCAAGGCGCTTGCCAACTGATGCTGTCGTCAGCAAAGAACGTCAACAAACCAAAGGGAAGTGAATGAAACGCGTCAGTCTCACGCAACACCTGGTCGAAGAACAACGGCTGCATAACTCCATCCCGGCCGAACTGCGCCTGCTGATCGAAGTGGTCGCGCGCGCCTGCAAGACCATCAGCCATTCGGTCGGCAAGGGAGCGCTCGGCGATATCCTCGGCAGTGCCGACACCGAGAATATCCAGGGCGAAGTGCAGAAAAAGCTCGACGTGATCTCCAACGAGATCCTGCTCGAGGCGAACGAATGGGGTGGCCACCTGGCGGCCATGGCGTCGGAAGAGATGGAATCGATCCATCCGATCCCGAACCGCTATCCCATGGGCGAATACATGCTCCTGTTCGACCCGCTCGACGGCTCGTCCAACATCGACGTGAACGTCTCGATCGGCACCATCTTCTCGGTGCTCAAGGCGCCCGAAGGCATGGGCACGCCGACCGAAGCGGACTTCATGCAGGCTGGCAGCATGCAGGTCGCCGCCGGCTACGCCGTGTATGGCCCGCAAACCATGCTGGTGCTTACCACTGGCAATGGCGTGAACTGCTTCACCCTGGACCGCGAAATGGGTTCGTGGGTGCTGACCCAGCGCCACATGATGATTCCCGAGACGACCAAGGAATTCGCGATCAATATGTCCAACGCGCGCCACTGGCATGCGCCGGTGCAGCGCTATGTCGACGAGCTGCTGGCCGGCTCGACTGGCGTGCGCGGCAAGGACTTCAATATGCGCTGGATCGCGTCGATGGTGGCCGACGTGCACCGCATCCTGAACCGGGGCGGCATCTTCATGTATCCGGCCGATACGCGCGACACCTCGATGCCGGGCAAGCTGCGCCTGATGTACGAAGCCAACCCGATGGCGATGATCGTCGAGCAGGCCGGCGGCGCCGCGACCGACGGGCGCACGCGTATCCTGGATATCGCCCCGCACAAGCTGCATCAGCGGGTGCCGGTGTTCCTGGGATCGAAGAGCGAAGTCGAGCGCGTGAGCAGCTATCACGCCGAGTAAAAATGGTCTTTTTCACAAAAAAGTAAAAGAACGCGCATTCGCACTAGCAATTTTGCAGCGTTCTTTGCTAGAATACGCGTCTTCGCCGATTTAGCTCAGTTGGTAGAGCAGTTCATTCGTAATGAAAAGGTCGCCAGTTCGATTCCGGCAATCGGCACCATGTACAAGCAGCAAGTCAGAACCCGCACGCCTTACCGGCGTAGCGGGTTTTTTCTCGTTCTTTTGCCGCTGCGGGCGACTTGCTGCGATGCTTCACCGGGGCGCGATGGCGTCAAGTGTCGGCGTGAGCTCGATCGCGCGTCCAATGGGAATCCGGAAGAATGTTTTCCCGCCAGGGGCGCGGGTGGCACTTTTCCCCGATTCAAAACTGGTGATCATGCCCGACAGTAAGGTTGCGTTGAAGGCGGCGACCCCGAAGACCGTCGCCATAGTTGCGGTGATGGCGGTGATGATGACCGTCTTCTTGAGGTCTTTCATGTCGGCCTTGATCGCGGTTCCGGTTTGCTCGATATGGGCGCACCGGGCATCGAGTCGTTTTTCAAATTCGGCGCGCCGCTCCGCATCCGCACGTAAGAACTCTTGCCGCCGCTCTGCCTGCACACGGTCATACTCAGCCCACTTTTCCGCTTCCATGCGGTTGCGTTCAGCTTCCTTGAGCATGTATGCTGCCCGCCGCTCCGCCTGCACACGGTCGTGCTCAGCCCACTTTTCTGCTTCCAGCCGGTTGTGCTCAGCCCACTTTTCCGCTTCAACACGCTTATGCTCCGCGTCCAGGCGTTCGCGTTCCTTCGTGCGTTCTGCTCGTCGCTCTGCTTCCAGGCGGTCGCGCTCGGAACGTTCCGCGTCCAGGCGTGCGCGTTCCGCTCGCCACTCAGCGTCCAGACGTTCGCGCTCCTTCGTGCGCTCCGCTCGCGACTCTGCTTCCAGGCGGTCGCGCTCGGCCCGCCGCTCCGCTTCCAGACGGTCGCGTTCGGCCATCCGGGCGGTCGCGCTCGTCCATGCGCATGATCAGCGTTTTTACATCCATGTCAATTGCCGAGACGCGCGCTTCCGTCCAGCCTTTTTGGGCTGCCAGGCGTGCTTCGATCTCTTCGCGTGATGGGCCATCCATTGGTCCATCATAGCGTCGCCCATGGGTGCGTCAAGCGCGCGCGTTTGAGGTGGCGCAAGCGCGGCCGGCAGATGTTGCCAGCCCGGCCAAGGGCTGTCCATGGAGAAAAATAGTAGCGGCAGGAGCGCTCAGCGCTGTTGCGCGGACGGAAAGGTCCGCGCCGCGCGCGCCGCCAGCAGGTCGATGCTGGCCTTGGCGCGCTGTAGCAGTTCTGGGTCGGGTTGCAAATAGCCTTCGATGGTGCTGATCTGCCCGCGAAAGTAGCCGCTATCCCATACATCCGGTCCCGTCATGGCATCGGCGTGCCGGATCAGGCTGCGCAGGGCCATGTTTCCCCGCTCGCACGGTTGAATCATGCAAACATCGCCATGGCACGGTCATGCGCGAGGCGGCTGGCGCGCGCGGACAGGTGTTCGTCCCTCGCGTCGCGGATGTGCGCCGCCAGCCGCGCCAGGTCGCACAGCTCGGTCGCATTCCACCCTCCGGGCCGGTGCAAACGGGTGCCATCATGGCCGATGAAGTCGGCGCCCTGGGGACAGGTCACCCTCACCACCTGGTTGCCGGCCATCTGGCAATCGACCCGCGTCGCCGCCAGTTGCGTCAGCTCTTCGTCAAAGCCTTCGCCGACAAACATCGTCAGCTTCATACCATGCCACATTGTTTGCATTACCGTCATTCAGCGCGCTCCCCAGATCGTTGAGACAGGCGCTATATTAGTCTTACTAATGAATATTGTCAATAGTCCAACTGATATATTTCGCTAAAGTGTTGTTTGTTTGAGCATAAAACAGAAAACCCGCACGCGGCGGGCCTGGGGTTGCGGGCAGGGGCGAGGCGCCCCCGCCGGGCTTGTTCCTGGCCTCAGACGCGGCCCATCAGCGTGCGCGCTTCCTGGCGCACCACGCGTCCGACGATGATGCAGTCGCCGCCGCGGCACGCGCGCCGGTGGTAGGCCGGATCCGGATTCAGGGATGCCAGGTACCACTCGCGGCCATCGCGCACCAGGCGCTTGACCACGGCTTCGCCCTCGAAATTGACGGCGTAAAACTCGTTGTTGATGGGCTTGGTATCGGCAATATTGATGACCACCACATCGCCTTCGATCATCAGCGGCCACATGCTGTCACCCTTGACGCTGATGGCCAGCAAGCATTGCGGCACCAGGTCGTTTTCCTCGATGAAGCGGCGCGGCAGGTCGATCGTGCTGTCGGACGGATCCTCCTGCGACGCCTCGAAGCCCATCACGCCGGCGCGCAGCGTCAGGCTGACCTTCTTGATGGGGATGTGCTCGGCCTGCTGCGCATCGACCGTGATGCGCTTGCCGATGATGCCGAAGTCGTGCTGGCGCGCCTGCGCCATGGCCATCGCATCCTTGGCGGCGGCGAAGTCATCGGCGTGGGAGGCCAGCGTGGCGCTGAAGGCCGAGATCGGCACTGCAAGCAGCTTGGAGAACTTGATGGCGACGTCGATATTCAAGGGGATTTTCCCGTTGAGATATTGGTTCAAAGCGCTTTGGCCGAACTCCAGCTGGTTGGCGGCTGCTTCCTGGGACGCCGGCAGCCCTTGGCTGCGGCGCGCGTGTTGCCACTCAATGAAGAGTTGCTTGAGCTGCGCTGCTTCCGCGAGCTCGTGTTGGTTTAGGGGGAGGGCTGGCATAGTTCGCACAATATAAGGAAAACTAATAAATATCAATTAGTCAGACTGTTGACAAGTATCATTAGTAGGACTAATATGATGCTTATGAACTCAATCGCAACCATCCGGGCCCGGCTCGGCGTGACCCAGGCCGTGATGGCGAAGGGAATCAATGTCTCTCAGGGCAATGTGTCCAACTACGAGCACGGGCAAGCCATGCCGCCCGATGTGGCGGCCCGGCTGATCCGCTATGCGGCGTCGGTCGGCTGGACGATCAGCCACAACGATGTGTACGCGCCGCCCGCCGGCGCACACGGAGCCGTCCGCCGGGCCTGACCCGGCTGTGTCGTTGTACCCGGTTTCACCCAAGCCCAGCGCCAGCGCCATCAGCGATGGCGGCTGGCCCCCCACGTCCGCGCCAGAGGCGCTCACAGCACCAAGGAAAACACATGACCGTTCTACCCGAACTCAATCACGAGGCCCGCCAGGTGCTCGCCATGGCCTGTGCCTGGCGCGACAGCCGCAATGCCACGTTCACCGTCTGCGGCGTCACCGCGGAACTGATGCAGCTGCGCCACGGCCTCGATGGCGACGCCCTGGCCGACGCCATCGACAGCTACTGGAGGATGGCATGAAAGCCCTGTGGATCGATGCACTGCGCGCCAGCATCGTCAGGGCCGTGGCGGACGGCCCCACGCAAGTGATTCCGCTGGCGCAGCGGCTGGGCGTGGACGCCGAACAGGTGCGCCAGCAATGCCTGCTGCTGTATCGCGAGGGCGTCATCGCGCGCGACCCGCGCACCCGGCGCGCGCGCATGGTGTACAAGGCCGCCCATGCGCAGGCTGACGCCGAGCACGACCCGCACCCGATCCAGCGCCTCCTGGCGGCCGAATGGAAGGGCCATCCTTTCCGCGATCCGCTGGTCGCCGCCCTGTTCGGCCGGGCGGGACAGCATACCAACCATAGCGCGGGCTGATAGGGACCCTGACACGCGCCGGTCCGCAACGGAGCTCATCCATGGCAGGCGATCACGATGCCGGCCAATCCGTGGTGCGACCCGCGCGCGTCCAGGATGTGCAAGCCGGCCGGCAAGGCGCAGCGAAGGCGTCCACCGCCCTCCCTGAGAAGCGATGCCTACTGGCATGCATTGCAACTCTGTTAGTCAGCGCACGGTGAACGACGAGTAATCGTTATATTTTTTGTATTCGGCGTCATCCAAAGCGCCACCACCCGCGCTGGTATAAAACTTTTAGAGGAATGGATCATGGACAATCAGAAATCGAATGGCGGCAACGCAAGCAATATGGGTAACGAAGGTTCGGGCAGCAGCATGGGCAAGGATCTGGGCGCTGGCCGCAGCGATGGCAACAAGGGTAGCGACAATCAAGGCAGTGATCTGAGCAAGAGCGCGAGCGAGCTGCACAACACCATCGACAAGGCAGCCGAGGCTGCCCAGCCTGTGGTCGACCGCCTCGCTTCCAGTGCGCACGCCGGCGTCGACAAAGTCAGCGGCGCCCTGAACGGCGTCACCGGCCGCATGGATGAAAAAGCGCGCCAGCTGACCGATGCCTATAAAAACTTCGCAGAAACCGGCCGCGACTATGTTCGCACCAGCCCGGCGACCTCGGTCCTGGTCGCCCTCGGTGTCGGCTATACGCTCTCGAAACTGCTGGGCCGTCGTCACTAATCAGCGCTCATGCGCTGGCATGGCCCGGACGGCGCCCGCCGCCCGGGTCAAGCCCGTACGTCCCCACACTCCCGTTTTGATCGTGTCGCTACCGTGCCCATGCCGGTGGTGTTGCATTCCCGCGCCGGTCGCTCGTCACACATATTTTAATTGAGGTATTTCATGGTCACACGCAAGAAAACGGGCGCCACGGAAGATGGCGCCGGTTCCATCCTGAGCACCGTCTCCGGTCCCTCCAACGCGCAGCCTCCCGGCAGCCTGGGCAGCAGCGATCCGATCGCCGAACAGTTGCTCCTTAAAACCGTGGCCGGCCAACAGCTCGCCGCCGCGATGCCATTCAACCCGAACAAGCCAGCCGAGTACGGCGAGGCTGCGCGCACGCCGCCGCCGGGCGCCACGGCCGAGCCATCGACCCCGTCCGCCACCGGCAGCACCAGCACCGAAACGATCGCGTCCAGCAAGCTCGGCGCCGGCGTGGCGCCGCTTGGTGCCAACCCGACCGTAGGCCCGCTCGACCGCGTGCGCGTCGACGGCGGCGGCCAGCGCCTGACCACCAACCAGGGCGTGCCGATCGCCGACAACCAGCATTCGCTCAAGGTCGGCCTGCGCGGACCGACCGCGATGGAAGACTTCATCCTGCGCGAAAAACTCACCCATTTCGACCACGAGCGCATTCCCGAGCGCGTGGTGCACGCGCGCGGCTCCGCTGCCCACGGCTATTTCGAGAGCTACCAGGACTTGAGCGGCGTGACCCGCGCCTCGCTGTTGGCCCAGCCGGGCAAGCGCACGCCCGTGTTCACCCGCTTTTCGACCGTCGCCGGCGAACGCGGTTCCTCCGATACCGTGCGCGATGTGCGCGGCTTCGCCGTCAAGTTCTATACCGATGAAGGCAACTGGGATCTGGTCGGCAATAACATGCCCGTCTTTTTCATCCAGGACGCCATGAAGTTTCCCGACCTGGTGCACTCGGTCAAGCCCGAGCCGCACCACGCCATGCCGCAAGCGTCGAGCGCCCACGATACCTTCTGGGACTTCGTTTCCCTGATGCCCGAATCGACCCACATGCTGCTGTGGCAAATGTCGGACCGCGCGATTCCGCGCAGCTACCGCACCATGCAGGGTTTCGGCGTGCACACCTTCCGCCTGGTCAATGCGGCGGGCGAATCGGTGTTCTGCAAATTCCACTGGACCCCGCTGCAGGGCACGCACTCGCTGGTCTGGGACGAAGCCGCCAAGCTGGTCGGCGCCGATCCCGATTTCCACCGGCGCGACCTGTGGGAAGCCATCGACAGCGGCAATTTCCCCGAGTGGGAACTGGCGCTGCAAATTTTCACCGAAGAGCAGGCTGAATCGTTCGCTTTCGACGTGCTCGATCCGACCAAGCTGGTGCCCGAGGAATTGGTGCCACTGACGCCAGTCGGCAAGATGGTGCTCAACCGTAACCCGGACAATTTCTTCGCCGAAACCGAACAAGTGGCTTTCTGTACCGCCCACATCGTGCCCGGCATCGATTTCAGCAACGATCCTCTGCTGCAAGGGCGTATCCATTCCTACCTGGATACCCAGATCAGCCGCCTGGGCGGCGCCAACTTCCACGAAATCCCGGTCAACGCGCCAGTGGCGCAGGTGCACAACAACCAGCGCGACGGCATGCACCGCCAGGCCATCCACCGTGGCCGCGTGAATTACGAGCCGAACTCGCTGGCCGGCGGATGCCCGTTCCAGGCCGGCATGAAGTCGGGCTTCACCAGCTTTCCGCAGACGATTTCGGAAGACAAGGTGCGCGGCAATCCGGAACTGTTCGCCGATCACTATTCCCAGGCGCGCCTGTTCTTCAACAGCCAGAGCCCGGCCGAACAAGCCCACATCGCCGCCGCCTTCCGCTTCGAGCTCACGCGCGTGCAGACGCCGGCCGTGCGCGCGCGCGTGCTGGCTACCCTGGCCAATGTGAACCCGGTCCTGGCTGGCGCCGTTGCGGGCGGCCTGGGCATGGAGGTGCCGCCGCCGCTGCCGCTGGCGACCGACCGTCCGATCCCCGAGTACGAGCCGTCGCCGGCCCTGTCGCTGCTCAGCCGTCCGGGCGAAACCGGCATCCGCACGCGCAAGGTGGCCGTGCTGGTCGCCAACGGCGTCAATGGCGCCATGGTGCGCGCCATCTACAGCGCGCTGCTGGAAGAGGGCGCCGTGCCGCGCGTGGTGGCCAGCCAGCTGGGCAAGGTCAAGACCAGCGACGGCGCCACGCTCGACGTGGAAATCACGCTCGAAGCCGGACCGTCGGTGCTGTATGACGCGGTGGTCGTGCCCGATGGCGACGCCGTCACCGTGCTCGGGCGCGATGCGCATGCGCTCGACTTCGTGCGCGAGCAGTATCGTCACTGCAAGCCGATCCTGGTGGTGGGCGCCGGCGCCGCGCTGCTGAAAAAGGCGGGCGTGCCGCCGGCGCTGCCGGATGGCTCGGCCGACCCGGCCCTGATCGGTACCGAAGCCGGCGCACTGGCGCCGGCGCTGGCCGCGTTCAAGAAGGCGCTGGCCGGGCACCGCTCTTTCGCGCGCGAAACCGATCCGCCGAAAATCTGAGCGCACCGACCAAAAAAACGCCAGCAATGCTGGCGTTTTTTTTGGTCCGGGAAGCGCGTTGCGGATCAGCGGAAGGTGTCGTACTCGCTCTTGCGGCGACGCGACATGAAACCGATCAGGCCCAGGCCGGCCAGCAGCATGGCATAGCTTTCCGGTTCCGGAACCGGGGTGGTCGGCACCTGGAAAGCGGTCTTGCTCAGGTCGCGCGCGAAGATGGTCAGGCTCGAGTAATCGGCCAGCTTGCCGCCCGGGTTGAGCGCGTTCAGGGTCCAGCTGCCCGTGCTTTTCGCGCCGGCGCCGAGGGCTTCGTTATCGAACAGCCAGGCCGCGCTGCCGCCGCCGCCGTGCATCGCAAACACCAGGTCCAGCTTGACATTGTTCTTGACGTCGCTGTTCGCGACAGTCCACGAACCATGGCGGCCGTCAAACTTGTCGAAGGTGAAAGTCAGGCTGGCGCCGAGCTTGCTGGTCGTGATCGCAACGCCATTGTCAGCCTTGCTGTCGAAGGCGGCGATCGAGGTCCAGCCCTGCTGCGAGCCGTACAGTGCAAAGTCGCTGGCGAAACCGCTGCTGCCGCCTTTGGTGGCGTTGCCGCTCTGCGGATTGACGCCGGCGGCATAGTCGACCGCAGCGGCGCTCACGCCGCCCAGGCTGACATCATTTTTGGTGGTGTTGCCGGCGCTACCGCTGGCAGCCGCATGCGCGGTGGCGGCGAACAGGACGGACGAGCAAACAACTGCGCCCAAGCTTATCGTTTTTGCAATGTTTTTCATGTCGTTTCCGATGACTGAGAAATGGATGGAGAAGCATTGCAGGGGTTAGGCAGCGCTTGATGCAAATGCAGTAGGTCAGGACAGATAGTACCGCAGGTATTGATTAGATTCAAGAAAGAAAGTTATATTAATGCAATTCAACTGATAAATATACAACTTTCATGCGCAATGAGCTTGAGATTGCATCATGTTGCCCGCCCGCGCTTCCCGGCGAATCGGGCTCAACGGCGGGCGACGCGGCCTGGCGCGGCCTGGCGCGGCCGGACATGGCGGCGCACGGCGGCCCCAGCCTCGACCGTTGTCAGGGTCCAACAAAAACGCCAGCACGAGGCTGGCGTTTTTGGCTGATTCACGACAGGCGGATCAGTGGAACAGCGGCTGTGCCTGCTTGCGGCGGCGCGACATGAAGCCGACCAGGCCCAGGCCGGCCAGCAGCATGGCATAGGTTTCCGGTTCCGGTACCGGGGTGGTTGGCACCTCGAAGGCGGTCTTGCTGACGTCGCGCGCGAAAATGGTCAGGTTTCCGTAGTTGGCCTTGCTGCCGAACAGGTTCAGCGCGTTGAAGGTCCAGCTACCGGCGCTGGTCGAACCGGCGCCCAGCGTTTCATTGTCGAACAAAAAGGCCGAGCTGCCGATGCCGCCGTACATGGCGAACACCAGGTCGAGTTTGACGTTGTTCTTCACATCGTTGTTCACCACGGTCCACGCACCATGGCGGCCATCGGTCTTGTCGAAGGTGAAGGTCAGGTTGGTGCCCAGCTTGTGGGTGGTGAAGGCGTCGCCATTGTCGGCCTGGCTGCCGAAGGCAGCCATCGCGGTCCAGCCCTGCTTCGAGCCGTACAGCGCGAAGTCGCTGGCGAAACCGCCGCTGCCGCCCTTGGTGGCGAACAAACCTTGCGGATTGACCAGCAAGGCGTAATCGGCCGCATCGGCGCTGGCGCCGTTCAGCTTGACGTCGGCCGCGGTGGTATTGCCGGCCCAGGTCGCATGCGCGCTCGAGGCGAACAGGACGGATGCGCAGAGTGCCACGCCCATCGTAATATTTTTAGCAATGTTTTTCATGTCGTTTCCAGTGGAATGGTTCAAGAAGCATTGCGGGGGTTCGGCAGTGCTTATGCAAATGGAATATGCGGAGCGAATACTACCTGACGTATTGATGAGATTCAAGAAAATGCATTATATTTTCATAACAAAGCTGACGGATATACAACGTCGATGCTCTGGAACATTTCTACCTAGAAATTCCAGCAAACGCGTCGGACAATAAAAACGCCAGCACGAGGCTGGCGTTAGGGGGCAGGCACCGGAGCGGGCTGCTTATTCGTTCAGGTCGAGCACGGTCCTGCGTGGCGGAACGGCTTTTTCCTTGCGCAGATAGCGCATGCCGCGCTTGAGCAAGCCTTCCAGGTCATCGATGTAGGTGTACACCGCCGGCACCACCAGCAGGCTGAGCAATGTGGATGTGATCAGGCCGCCGATGACGGCAATCGCCATCGGCGAGCGGAAGCTCGGGTCGGCGCCCCAGCCCAGCGCCAGCGGCATCATGCCGGCGCCCATCGCGATGGTGGTCATGATGATCGGGCGGCTGCGCTTGTGGCAGGCGTCGACCAGCGCATCGAAGCGGTCCATGCCGGCCTGGCGCGCCAGGATCGCGTAATCGACCAGCAGGATCGAGTTCTTGGTCACGATCCCCATCAGCATGATCAGGCCGATCATGGATGGCATCGACAATGCTTTCCCGGTCAGCAGCAGGGCCACGAAGGCGCCGCCGATTGACAGCGGCAACGCCGCCAGGATCGTCACCGGCTGCATGAAGTCCTTGAACAGCAGCACCAGCACGCCGTAGATGCACAGCACCCCGATCAGCATCGCCAGGCCGAAGCTGGCAAACAGCGCCTGCATTTCCTGGGCGTCGCCCAGTTCCGCGATCTTCACCGACGCCGGCAGGTTTTGCATCGATGGCAGCTTGCGCGCTTCGTCATTGACTTCGCCCAGCGAGCGGCCCGACAGCTCCACTTCCAGGGTCACGTTGCGGCTGCGATTGAGGCGGTCGATCTGCGCCGGACCGCTCTCCATCGTGATACTGGCCACATTGTCGAGCATGACCGGGCCGTTTTTGCCCGGCACCGTCAGCCGGCCCAGGGCCGACAGGTCGGCCCGCACCGCGTCCGGCAGCTTGACCCGGATCGGCACCTGGCGCTCGCTCAGGTTCATCTTGGTCAGCGCCGTATCGTAGTCGCCGGCGGTGGCCACGCGCACCGTCTCGCCGATGGCCGCCGCGGTCACGCCCATGTCGGCCGCCTTGGCAAAGTCGGGACGCACGATGATCTCCGGACGCACCAGCGAGGCGCTCGAACTGACGTTGCCGATGCCCTTGAGGGTGCGCAGTTCGCGCTCCACCGCCTGCGCCGCGCCGGTCAGCGCGACCGGATCTTCGCTGCGCAGCACCAGCTGCATCTTCACGCCGGTATCCTGCGGGCCCACGTTGAACTTGGCGCCGGGGATCTGATCGAGCTTGGTGCGGATCTGGCGTTCCAGCTGGTCCATCGATTCCTTGCGGTCGTTGCGGTGCAGCGTGGTCAGGGTCAGCACCGCGCGGCGCGCTTCGGCCGAGGCGCCCGGAGCGAAGGCGTCGCCGCTCGAACCGCCACCGATCGAACTGAAAATGCCTTTGATGCCCGACACTTCCATCGCCGCCACGCGGGCCCGTTCGGCCACCGCGCGCGTCTCGGCCAGGGTGGAGCCGGGCGGCAGTTCGACGTTGATCATGGTCTGGGCGCGGTCGGCCGGCGGCACGAAGCCGGTCGGCAGCAGCGGCACCAGCATGATCGAACCGACGAAGAACAGGGCCGAGCCGATCGCGGTCACCAGGCGGTGCTTCAGGCACCACTTCATGGCCACCATGTAGCGCTGCATGATCCAGCCGTCTTTTTCCTCTTCGTGCGGCAAGTCCTTGAGGATGTAGGCCGCCATCATTGGCGTGAGCAGGCGCGCCACCACCAGCGAGGCCAGGATCGCCAGCACCGCGGTCCAGCCGAACTGCTTGAAGAACAGGCCCGGAATACCGCCCATGAAGGCGGTCGGCAGGAACACCGCGACCAGCGCGAAGGTGGTGGCGATGACCGCCATGCCGATTTCATCGGCCGCTTCCATGGCCGCCTGCATCGGGCTTTTCCCCATGCGCAGGTGGCGCGAAATGTTTTCGATCTCGACGATCGCATCGTCCACCAGCACCCCCACCACCAGCGCCAGCGACAGCAGGGTCACCGTGTTGAGGGTGTAGCCGAACCAGTACTGGCCCAGGAAGGCGGGAATCACCGACAGCGGCAGCGCGGCGGCGGCCACCAGGGTGGCGCGCCAGTCGCGCAGGAACCACCACACCACCAGCACCGCCAGGATCGCGCCTTCGTACAGCAGTTCCATCGAACCGTCGAAGTTTTCCTTGACCGGCTGTGCGTTGTCGATCACTTCCTTCAATGCCACGTTGGCATGCGCCGCCCGCAGTTCGGCGATGGCGGCGCGCGCCCCTTCGGCCACCGCGATTTCGCTGGCGCCCTTGGTGCGGAAAATCTCGAAGCCGACCACGCGCTTGCCATCCTGTTCGGCCACTGAACGCGGCTCGGCCACGGTATCGGTCACGGTCGCGATCTGGTCCAGGCGCACACGGCGTCCGTCCGGCAGCGGAATGTCCATTGCCGCCAGCTGGTCGGCCGTCTGCACGGTGGCGATGGTGCGCACCGATTGTTCGGCGCCGGAGACGTCACCGCGTCCACCCGGCGCTTCGCGCTGCACGCTGCGCAACTGGCGCGACACGTCCACGGCAGCCACCTGCAACGCCGCCATGCGGGCGTCGTCGAGTTCCACGCGGATCTCGCGGAACACGCCGCCGACGCGCTTGACCGCCCCCACGCCCGGCACATTCAAGAGGCGCTTGGCGACCGAATTATCGACGAACCAGCTCAGTTCCTGGTCGTCCAGCGGCACGCCGCCCTTGCCCGGCGCCGCGCTGGCGGTAAAGGTGAGGATCACGCGCCCGGCCGTGGAAGCCTTGGTCACGGTCGGGTCGCGCATCTCGGCGGGCAGGTCGGCCTTGACCCGCGCCACCGCATCGCGCACATCGTTCACGCCTTCCGAGATGTTTTTCTCGAGGATGAATTCGACCGTCACGGTGGCCACGCCATCGAGCACCTTGGTGTAGACGTTCTTCACGCCTTGCAGCGTGGCGACCGAATCCTCGATCTTGCGCGCCACTTCCGTTTCCAGCTGCGCCGGCGCGGCGCCGTCGAGCGTGGCGGTGACGGTGACGATCGGCAGTTCGATGTCCGGGAAGTCCTGTACCGCGTTGGCCTTGTAGGCCAGCAGGCCGGCCAGGGTCAGCAACGCGAACAGCATGATTGCCGGTATCGGGTTCTTGATTGATAGGGATGAAAAATTCATGAAGATTCCTTATTTGGCGGCGCCAGCCGGCGCGCCTGCCGTGGCCGCAGCCGCGGCAGGCACGTTACGTACCAGATCGCCATCATTCAAAAAGCCCGCGCCGCTGACCACGACCAGCGAATCGGCCGTCAAGCCCTTGGTCACTTCGATGCGCTCGCCCAGGCGCCGTCCGGCCTGCACCTTGAGCTGGCTGACCCGCTGATCCTGGTTCAGGCGGAACACATAGCTGAAACCATCGCGCACCACCACCGCCTGCTGTGGCACGGTCATGGCGTCCGAGGTCCCCAGCTCGAACTGGCCGCTGGCGAACATGCCGGCCTTGAATGGCGCGTTGGCCCCTGTCGTTGCAGGCAGGTCCACATACACCAGCGCGGAGCGGGTCTGCGGATCGATGGTCGGCGCGATCATGCGCACCTTCCCGGTCAGCTCGCTGCCGTTGGCCGCCTTGACCACGGCGCCGGTGCCGGGCTTGATGCGCGCCAGTTCGGCCGCCGTGACTTCGGCGCGCCATTCCAGGCGGCCCTGGCGGATCATGCGGAACAGTTCCGTGCCCACGCCCACCACCGAGCCGACGGTGGCCGCGCGCGCCGAGATCACGCCGTCGTCGGGCGCGACCACCTGCGTGTATTTCAGGCGCAGCTGCTGCGACGACAGGGCCGCCCTGGCCGAGGCGATGCGGGCCTTGGCGGTCTGCTCGGCCGTCTTGTACTGGCTGATCTGCTGGGCCGACAGCGCGCCCGAGGTTTCCAGCGTGCGCGCGCGGGCCGCATTGGCCACCGCTTCGGCGGCATTCGCTTCGGCTTCGAGCAAGCCTGCGCGCGCCTGCGCCACATCGGCATTGACGCTATCGGCCGAGAACACGGCCAGTACCTGGCCCTTCCTGACCACGTCGCCGACATTGACCTTCACATCCGTCAGGCGCAGGCCGCCCGATTCGCTGCCGATCACCGCTTCCTGCCAGGCGGCGACGTTGCCGTTGGCGCCCAGCTTGATGGCCAGCGTGGCCGGCGACGGTTTGGTGGTGGTCACGGTCAGCGCCGGTTTCGGCGCCGCGTCTTTCTTGTCGTCGGCCGCCATCGAATTGGAGGACACGGCCATCAGCGCCGTCGAGGCCAGCACCAGGCTGCCGATCACCAGCGCGGCGGCCGGCTTGAGTTTGAGGTTTTTCAAAGTGTAGAGGGTATGGTTTGTCATGGTGTTCTATCCGTAGTCGTGTCGGGGCGGTCAGTTCGAGGCGGTGGTCCAGCCGCCGCCGGCGGCGCGGTACAAGGCGACCGAGGCGGCGCTGCGTTCGCGCTCCAGGGTCACGACCGCGTTCTCGGCGGCCAGGCGGGTGCGGCGCGCATCTTCCAGTTCGAGCAGGCTGCCCAATCCATTCTTGTAGCGGTCTTCGGCGGCGCGGAAGGCGGCGCGGTAGCCGTCCAGCGAGACTTGCGCGTCGGCGCTGCGGTCGGCGGCGCTGTTCAGGTTCACCAGCGCCTGCTCGACTTCACTGACGGCGCGCCGCGCGCTGGCGCGGTACGACACCACCGCCGCTTCGTAGCGCCCCTTGGCCGCGTCCACATTGGCGCTGCGCCGCCCGCCGTCGAAGATCGGCAGGGTCAGCGCCAGCGGACCGATGGTCCAGGTATCGAGCTGGGTATTTTCGCCGCCGCTGCGAAAGTTCGCCGCGCCGATCGCGCCTCTCAGCGCCAGGCGCGGATAGCGCTGCGCCTGGGCGCTGCCCACGTCGAAGCTGGCGGCCGCCACTTCGCGTTCGGCGGTAAACACGTCGGGCCGCTGGGCCAGTACCTGCGCCGGCAGGGCCGCGATGCCCAAGGGCGGCGGCGCCACCGGCGTGCTGGCCAGCAGGCGTGCGCGCAGGTCAGGCTCGTCGATCGCCGTCAGGGCCACCAGCGTCTTGATATCGATATCGCACAAGGCGCGCTGCAAGGTGGCGCGGCTCTTGCCTTCGGCCGCGCTGGCGCGTGCCAGGGCCGCCGTGGCGGGTGCCTGGAAGCCGGCATCGGCCGACAGGCCGGTCAGGCGCGCGGTGTCCTGGCGCGAGGCGGCGTCGAGGCGGGCCACCGCCAGCAACTGCTCGCATGCGCGCAGGCTGTAATACTGGTTGGCCACTTCGGCCGCCACTGCCACGCGCGCGTCATGCCAGCCGGCGCGCGCGCCGGCCAGGCGTTCCTCGCTCGCGTTACGGGTGGCGCGGCCACCGCCGAACAGGTCGATCTCCCATGTGCTTTCCAGGCCGGCCTGGCTGGTGGTGCCGCCCGGCTGGGCGCTTTGCTGGTTGGCGCGGCTCACGCTCACGCTCGCGTCCAGGGTTGGCGCCAGCGCGGCGCCGGCCGCGATGCGGTCGGCGCGCGCCTGGGCGATGCGCGAGCGCGCCGTGGCCACGCTGGGGCTGGCCGTCTGCGCCGCCTCGACCAGCTGCACCAGCAGAGGGTCGCCCTGCTGGCGCCACCAGCTGGAGAGGTCGGTCAGGCTGCCGTTGTGCGGCAGCGGTGCCTGCCATTGCGGCGCTACCGGCGCGTCGGTCTTGCCCGGCGGCGCCAGCGCGCATCCTCCCAGCGTCAGCGGCAACAGGGCCGCACTCAATACATGGATTATCTTCATGCTTTCTTCTTTCGTGGCTTTGTAATCGGTTGTGCGGCGCCGGCCGAGCGGCGCGCCAGTTCGGCATTGACCATCGCCTCGCCGTAGTCGACCAGGCGCGCCATCCAGGCATCGATGGCGGCGTCGTTTTCCAGCAGGAGGGGATTGATGCGGTCGATCACGTCGCGCGTGACCATCAGCTGCACCGCCAGCCCGACCAGCGAGAAGGCCAGGCGCTGCAGGTCGTCGTCGGGCGTGGCCAGGCCCAGGTGGCGGCCCAGCACCATCATCAGCGCCGCATGCGCCGGCTTGATGCCGTTGTCGATTTCCTCGTCCCACACGCCGGTCGGTTCGAGCATCTCGCGAAACCACAGCCGCATCGACAGGCGCGCCAGGTCGCCGCGTTTCAGATCGGCCAGCATGACGCCGTAGAAGCCTGCGAGCGTCTCGCGCAAGGTGACGCCGGTCGCGGTGAACGCGTGCAGGTTGGATTCGCAGCCGGGCGACGGCTCGGTGAAGGCGGCGCGGTACAAGCCCGCCTTGTCGCCAAAGTAGTAGCTGATCGACGCGATATTGGTGCCGGCAGCCAGCGCAATCTCGCGCGTGGACGTCCTGGCGAAGCCCTGCTCGGCGAACAGGCGGATCGCCGCCAGCAGCAGCCGCTCGCGCGACTGGGCGCCGTCCGAGCGCGTGCGGCGCGCATCGTCGGCCGGTAATGTGGGTGTTTTTTCCATCCCGTAATTTAATCACGAAAATCAAACGATTGATATAACTAAAGCGTTCGCTTTAACTAAGCGGCTGTAACTTTACATTAAGGTTACATTGTGAACCATCTTGCACCTGAATTAACGGGAACTTTTCGTCCGTTCGGGCGCAATACATGGAAGGCGGGGATGTTCCCGGCCATTTCCCGGATCGGGTTGCCCATGAAAATGACTTTGCTTGCCTTGTTCGCCGCCGCCACGCTGATGACGGCGCGTGCCGACCCGCTGCCGGGCGGGCAGGCGGCCGCGCATGTGCTCAACCGGATCGCCTTCGGGCCCGCGCCGGGCGACCTTGAGCGCGTGACCCGCAGCGGCGTGCGCGCCTATATCGACAGCCAGCTCGAACCCGAAGCGATTGCCTTGCCGGCCGCGCTGGGCGCGCGCCTGGCCGCTTTGGAAGCGCCCAACCGCAGCGCCGGCAAGACCCTGGGCGAATTCGAGCAAGCGCGCCGCAATGCGCGCGACGAGACGCCCGCCGCGCTGGCGCAACGGCGCGCGCGGGTGGCCCGCATTGCCCGCGACACGGCCGAAGCGCGCCTGCTGCGCGCCATCTACAGTCCGCGCCAGCTCGAAGAAGTCATGCTCGACTTCTGGTTCAATCACTTCAACGTGGCCGCCTCCAAGGGCAATGTGCAAGCGCTGGTCGCCAGCTACGAGCGCGATGCGATCCGGCCCTGGGTGTTCGGCTCCTTCCGCCAGTTGCTGGGGGCCACCGCGAAACATCCGGCCATGCTGTACTACCTCGACAACTACCTGTCGGCCGGCCCCGCGCCGGCGGGCGCCAGGGGCCGGCCGCGCGGCCTGAACGAAAACTACGCGCGCGAACTGATGGAACTGCACACGCTCGGCGTCGATGGCGGCTACACCCAGCGCGACGTGACGGAACTGGCGCGCATGCTCACCGGCTGGACCTACGACCAGCGCGCCCTGATCGCCGCGGACCAGGGCTTCCGCTTCGATTCCCGGCGCCACGACCAGGGCGCCAAGACCTGGCTGGGGCGCGCGGTGCCGGCGCAAGGCCAGGCCGAAGGCGAGATGGCGCTCGACGTGCTGGCCGTGCATCCGGCCACTGCGCGCCACCTGAGCTACAAGCTGGCCCAGTATTTTGTGCAGGACGAGCCGCCGCCGGCGCTGGTCGGGCGCATGGCGCGCACCTGGCAGGCCAATGACGGCGACATTCGCGCCGTGCTGCGCGTGCTGTTCGCCAGCGACGAATTCATGGCGCCGGCCAGTGTCGGCGCCAAGTTCAAGACGCCGTACCAATATGTGGTGTCGGCGGCGCGCGCCAGCGCCGCGCCGCTGGGCGACATCGGCCCGCTGCTCTCGGCCATGACCCAGCTCGGCATGCCGCTGTACGGCTGCCAGACCCCGGACGGCTACAAGAATACCGAGGCGGCCTGGATGAATCCCCATGCGCTGACCCGGCGCATCGTGTTCGCCACGGCGCTCGGCGCGGGACGCCTGCCGCTGGGGGCGCAGCCGGCGCCATTGGAGGCGGCCAGCTCGGTGACGCCGGCGCCGCTCGATCCGCAGGTGCTGGAGGCCACCCTGGGCACGGCCGTGTCGGCCCGCACCCGCGACATGGTGGCGGCCAGTCCCATCGCGCTGCGGGCGGCGATGCTGCTCGGCGGCCCCGATTTCATGCAGCGTTAAGCGAAGGAGCATCCATGCAACGCAGAGACTTTTTATCCTCGATGGCGGCGGGTGCCAGCCTGCTGGTGCCGGCCGGGCGCAACGCCTGGGCCGCCAGCGGCGACAGCGCCACGCGCCAGAAACTGATCGTCGTGATGCTGCGCGGCGCGGTCGATGGCCTGAACGTGGTGGCGCCGGTGGGCGACCCGAATTACCGGCGCCTGCGCCCGACCATCGGCCTTGAACCGGCGGGGGCGGAGGGCGGTGCGCTCGACCTGGACGGCTACTTCGGCCTGCATCCCGCGCTCGCGCCGCTGCTGCCGCTGTGGCAGGAAAAGCGGCTCGCATTCGTGCACGCCAGCGGCTCGCCCGACGACAGCCGCTCGCACTTCGACGCCCAGATCTATATGGAGAACGCCACGCCCGGGCGCAAGAACACGCCGGACGGCTGGATGAACCGGCTGGTGGCGGCGCTGCCGGGAGAGCCGGCGGCGAGCCGCGCGATGAGCATCGGCCCGCTCATGCCGCGCATCCTGAGCGGGGCGGCGCCGGCCATCAACCTGCCCAATGGCGCCGGCGCAACCCGCGCCGATGTCCTTGACCGTCCGGCGCTGGGCGCCGTGTTCGACCAGCTGTATGGCGGCCATGCGCGCTTCGGCCGCGCCTATGGCGAGGGCAGGGTCGCGCACAAGGAAGTCATGCAGGCGGCGATGAGCCAGGAGATGCAGGCCGCCGACAACGGCGCGCCGCTGCCGAATGGCTTTCCCGACGATGCGGCGCGCCTGGCGGGCCTGATGCGCAGCGACCCGCGCATGCAGGTGGCGTTCATCGCGCTGGGCGGATGGGACACGCATGCCAACCAGGGCGCGGCCAGCGGCCAGCTGGCCAACCGGCTGGCGCCGCTCGGACTGGGGCTGGCCACCTTGGCCCAGCGTCTGGGCCCGATGTTCGCGCACACGACCATCGTCGTCATGTCGGAATTTGGCCGTACCGCGCGCCAGAACGGCAACGCCGGCACCGATCATGGACACGGCAACGCGATGTGGCTGCTGGGCGGGCGGGTCGCGGGCGGCAAGGTGTATGGCGACTGGCAGGGTGTCGGCGACGACGCGCTCAACGAAGGGCGCGACCTGCCGGTGACCACCGATTTTCGCGCGGTGCTGGCGCAGGTGGCCGAAAAACACCTCGGTTTGCCCGACAGGCAACTGGCGCGCTTGTTCCCGGACATGCCACGCAAGGCGCCGGGATTTCAATTATTTCAAGCGTAAGCAGAATATTTGTATCCGTACAGCAACACCGTAGAACTACCGTATTGCAGTGCACCATCAATGAGAATATAGTGGACTTGTCTCCTCCAGTTTTCTCAGAAGATTGGATTGCCGCCCGCACCGTCAAGGTCGCGGGCGTTTTTTTTGGGGTCAGACCCCGGTGTTGCCTGCATGGGGTCTGACCCCGGGGTCTGACCCCGGTTTGTGCCTGCATGGGGTCTGACCCCGGGGTCTGACCCCGGTTTGTACGTCTTAACGTTTTTCGCGCAGGGCGAGGGTGAAGGTGCTGCCGGTGCCGTAGTCGCTGGTGAAATACAGGTTCCCGCCGAGCAGGTTGGCCAGGTTCTGGCACAGGTACAGTCCCAGTCCCGCGCCCTCGGCATGCCGGGTCGAGGTCGAATCGAGCTGCGAAAAGGCCTGGAACAGCTTCGACTGGTCTTCCGGCTTGATTCCCGCCCCGCTGTCGGTCACGCTGAATTCGGTGAGCAGCTCGCTCGTGTCGAGCCGTTGCGAAAGCGCGACTTTGACCGTCCCCTGGTCCGTAAACTTGATCGCATTATTAACCAGGTTGATAATGATCTGGGTCAGCGCGCGCCGGTCCGAATCGATCACGATCACCTCGCCCGGCAGTTCCACCGACAGTGTCAGGCCCTTTTGCGCCGCCAGCGGACGCAGGGTGTCGGCCGTCTGGTTCAGCAGGTCCTGGCACTGCACCCGCTCCAGCGCCAGGGTCACCTTGCCCGCCTCGATCTTGGCCACATCGAGAATGTCGTTGATCAGCGAGAGCAGATGGCGTGCGCTCGAACGGATGGTGTTGAGCTGCTTGTCCTGGTCGGGCGTGAGCGGTCCGGGAAGCTTCATCAGCAGCGCCCCGGTAAAGCCGATGATGGCATTGAGCGGCGTGCGCAGCTCGTGCGACATATTGGCGATGAAGGCCGACTTCATGCGGCTCGCTTCGGCCAGCTCCAGGTTCTTGAGCGCGATCTCGCGGTTGATGGTTTCCAGTTCGGCCGCATGGTGCGCCAGCCGCATATTCAGTTCGATCACCTGGCGCTCGCGCGCCTGCAGCTCGCTGTTGACCTGCACCGCCTGTTCGTAGGTCGAAATGAGCAGGTCCAGGATTTGCTGGCGCCCGGCGTTGATGAAGTGCTTCTGGTTGCCGAGATAGAGCGCGATGCCCGCTTCCACCTCTTGCGGCGGCCCTTCGCGCAGGCGCAGGTTGAGCAGCATGTGGCTGATCCTGCTGAGCAGGTAATCCTCCGCGTACGGCTTGCGCACGAAGTTATCGGCGCCGCACTCGATGCCGCGAATGATGTCCTTGGGGTCGTTCAGTGCCGTCACCAGAATGACGGGGATATCGCGCAGGGCCGGGTCGGACTTGATGATGTGGCAAAGTTCGTAGCCGTCCATCTCGGGCATGATGATGTCCGACAGGACCAGGTCCGGCTTTTGCTCGCGGATCAGGGCCAGTGCCAGCTGGCCGTTGAGGGCCACGCGCACCCGGTACGCCTTGGACTGGATCAGGCGCCGCAGGCGCTCGGCCTGGGTCGGGCTGTCTTCGACGATCAGTATCTCGAATTCTTCTGGCTGGATTTGGTACGTCGAGTCCACGACATGGCTCCTTGCACGACGGCTGCGTTGCACACGACTATATCGGATTTGTCGCGCCAGATGGTAAATTTACAGCCTCGATCATGTCACTGTTTTTTACTCCGTGTCGCCCTGGAAGCTTCCCGTGCGCCAGGTCAGCACCAGGGTGTCGCGGTGGCCGTTCGCGCCGTCGGGCTGGATCGGGGTCGATTCGTGGATCACGGTGGCGTCGTCGAGCAGGATCAGGGTCCACGGTTCGAGCATGGTGAAGCGCTTGCCGTCCGGCCCGGCGGCCTCGAAAATGCGGGTCTCGCCGCCCTTGATATGGCTGCGCCCGACCAGCAGCACGGCGACAAAATCGACGCCATCGCGGTGCGCGCCTTCCGGGGTGGGGCGGCCGATGCCTTCGAGCGTATCGATGCGGAACTGGTGCGCTTCCACGTACCAGGGCTGGCCCGCACGCACGCGCGAGCAGGCGTCGCCCAGTGCGCGCAGCAGCTTGCCCCACGCCGGCAGCGCCACCGTGGCCGGGTCGACCGGCTCGAACAGGCGGTGCATGCCGCCGTGCAGCGCGTTGTATTCGACCGGCTGCCAGTGCGCGCGGTGCGCGGTCTGGGTCAGCGTGGCGCCATCCTGGATGAAGCAGGAGTGGCGCCGGCGCCGGTAATTGCCGCCATCCTTGAGGTAGTTGTCCGGCGCGAGCTGGTCCCAGCTGGCGACCAGGGTGTTGAGTTCCTCGAGGGTGCAGCCGGCCAGGATGGCCACATCGGCGGGACGCAGCAGGGCGTAGCCGCTGGCGCGCAGCGCGCTGGTGAGCTGGGCGATATCGGTAAAAGGTGGCGCGTATGTTGTCATTCCGTTAGCGTAGCATTTTTTGCCGCGGGCCGTCAGGGGCGGCCCCCCTTTACCATTTCTTCACAAGGGTCAGCCGCAGCGAACGCGATTCGGCGGGGTGGAAGTGCACGTCCTGGCGCGCTTCGCTGTCGCCCGGCAGGCGCGATTCATAATAATAGGCGATGGCCGACGCGCGCCGGTTGCTCAGGTTGAAGCCTTCGATTTCCAGCAGCAGGCCGCCGGCGAGGCGGTAGCCGATGCGGCCATTCATGGTGCTGGCGCCGGGTGCGCGCACGCTGTTGTCTTCGATGAGCGGACGCGCGCCCACGTAGCGCAGGCGCAGCGCGCCGGACCAGGGGCCACGCTCGACGCTCAGCGCGAACTGGCCCACCCCTTCGACCGCGCCGGCAATGCGCTCTTCACCGGTGGCGGCGCCGCGCGCGCGGGCTTTGGCGAATGCCAGGTCCAGATCGAGCGAGAGCCATTTGACGGGCTTGTAGTAGTTCGACAGCTCAATCCCGGTGCGGCGGCTTGCGGGGCCGGCTTCGGTGTTGCCGGCGTCGCCGACGAACACCAGTTCCGAGCCGATGTCGAGGCGGTACAGCGACAGCGCGCTTTGCAGCTTGGGCAGCAGTTCGCTGCGTACGCCCGCCTCCAGTCCACGCGTGCGCGCCAGGCCCGGCGCGGGGGCGAGCCGGTCCACCGTGCCGCGCGCATCGTTGCTGTGAAAGCCGTTGCCGGCATTGAGATACCACTCGGTCTGCGCCCACGGACCGAAGATCAGGTTCAGCGAAGGGCTGAGCTGGCGGTCGCGCGCGCGTGCCGCGCCGCCTTCGTTGCGCACGGCGAAGCGGTAGGTGTCGGCGCGCAGGCCGGCCACGCTGCGCAGTTTTTCGCTCCAGCGCACCTGGTGTTCGGCGAACAGGCCAAGGCTGGTCTCGGCCACGTGGTCTTCACGCGTGGTGGAGAGGCGCTCGCGCCGGCGCGTGTTGTACAAGCCGTTGAAGATATTGTCGTTCTGGAGCTGCAGGCCGACGGTCAGGTCGGTATTGATCCCGGTGCCGTGCCCGTGCCAGGTGTGGGTCGCGTCGACGCCGCTGGTCACGCGCCGGTCCGGCTGGCTGAACTGGTCGCCGTTGAGCGGGTCGTTCAGGAAGTAGGTGAAGTTCGAATACAGCTCGAGCTGGTTGCGGATCACGTAGGCGCTGACCTTCGACGCCTGGTCCGCCCCGGTGCGGCGCCACACGCCGGACACGCTGTAGCGGCGCGCCTGGCCGCCGTCGCTGTCGTCGATGGCGTCGAAGCGTCCCAGCGTGCCGGCGTCGACAGCGCGCTGCGGAATCTGGTCGGTTGCGTTCCAGCTGGCGCGGTAAGCCATGGCGCCGATACTGAAACCGTTGTTGGCGTAGCCCTGGCTATAGCGCAGCACGGCGTTGACCTTGCGGTAGTCGTCCGGACGGGTGAACGGGCCGTCGTTGTGCAGCACTTCCAGCGCGTACAGCAGGTTGCCCGCGCCCGCCTCGGGCGAGCCGGCCAGCAGGGCACGGGCAAAGCCGTTCTGGCCAATGCTGGCGCTGGCGGCCGATTGCGCCAGCCGGTTGGCGTAGGTGATCGCCGCGGCGCCGGCCGAGGCAAAGTCGCCATCGCGCGCCGAGTACGGGCCTTTGCGGTAATCCAGGCGCGCCGCCAGTTCGGGAATCAGAAAATTCAGGTCGGTCCAGCCCTGGCCATGCGCGTGGCTGCGCTGGTTGACCGGCATGTCGTCGACGGTGGTGCGCAGGTCGGTGCCATGATCGAGGTTGAAACCGCGCAGGAAGAATTGATTGGCCTTGCCCTCGCCACTGTGCTGGGTGGCGACCAGCCCGGGTGCCGCTTCCAGCAGCTCGCCCGGGCGGTACACGGTGCGCATCTCCAGCTGCTTCTGGTTGACGCTGCCGGCGTTGGCCGAATCGGCAATGCCCAGCTGGCTGGCGCGCGCGCCGTCGATCAGCACGCGCTGTAATACCAGGTCGTCGGCGCGCGCCGGCAGGTGGCACAGCATCAGGGACAAGGCGAGAGGGGTGAGGAAATGGGCGTGCTGCATGTTCAGGGAAGCGGCTGTTCGGTTTTGCTGCGGTCGAAGGTGAGGGTGGCGGTCGCGCCGCCTCGGTTGACGTTGACGGTATTGATCTGGTCGGGCAAAAAATCGGACAGGACCGCGTCGTGCACGCGCGCGGCGCTGGCCAGCGGGGTCTTTTCAACTTCCTGGTAGACCACCACTGTGTCCACGTTGCTCGTGACGCCGACCCAGCGCAGCGGCAGGCGCGATTTGTCTGGTGCCAGGAGGTAGAACTGTTTTTCGACGTACTTGCGCAGCACCGCTTCGTCCTGCGGGTCGGACAGGTCGAACTGGCGCTGGTACAAATTGGCCAGCAGCGCTTCGACATCGTGCGCCATGTAGGTGTGCACGACTTCGATGCTGCCGGTGCCCTGGTTGAACGAAATGTCGGTGATCCCCGCGTGGAAGCGGTGCGCGTGCGCACCCAGGCAGGCGCAGGCCAGCAGCGCGCCGCACACGAGGCGACGCATCATTGGGCGGCCTTCTTGTCCTTGGCGTCCTTGAGTTTCAGCGGCGTATTGAAGTCCTTCATCAGGTCATCCTTGGTGCGGTCGGTCTTGAACAGCTCCAGGCGCGACGGCATGATCTTGCGCGGCCAGGCGTTGTTGCTCACGTCCGTGTCGGCCGTTTCCCAGTACGGGTCCTGGGTCAGTCCCACCATCGGTTCGTCGGTGACGATCAGCTTGGTGATCTTTTTCGGCGAATAGCGCCACACTTCGGCCGGAATGCGCTCGATGTATTTTTTGCCGGACTTGAGTTCGATGTCGAGCACCAGCGGCGTCACCAGGCCGCCCAGGTTGGAAAAGTCGACCAGGTACAGATGCTTGCCCTGCGCCAGCAGCGCCTTTTCCCAGTCTTCCAGACCCTCCACGGCTTCGCTGTACTTGTTGCGGTCCTTGTTGGTGACCGTGAAGTCGTCATGCTCGTTGTAGAAGTCCTTGAGCTGCGGATGCGCGTCGACGCGGCGCGCCGTGCCGTGGTCGCGCTGGGTCGTCACCGACACCGGCTCGGCATCCTTCTGCGCTTTTTTCCAGGCTTTCTCGATGTCCGGATTCTTGCTGTTGACGCCATACTCGGTGATGCCGTCCACGCTCACGTCCACCGCATCGGTGGTGTAGAACCAGCCGCGCCAGAACCAGTCCAGGTCCGTGCCTGACGCGTCTTCCATGGTGCGGAAAAAGTCGGCCGGCGTCGGGCGCTTGAATTTCCAGCGCTGCGCATATTCGCGGAAAGCGAAATCGAACAGTTCGCGGCCCAGCACCGTCTCGCGCAGCACGATCAGCGCGGTGGCCGGCTTGGCATAGGCATTGTTGCCGCGCTGGAGAACCGATTCCGAGTTGGTCATCACCGGCACCTGGTTCTTGCTGCGCATGTAGTCGACGATGGCGCGCGGATCGCCGCGCGTATCGGGGAAGTCATCCTCCCACGCGCGCTCCGACAGGTATTCCAGGAAGCTGTTCAGGCCCTCGTCCATCCAGGTCCACTGGCGCTCGTCGGAATTGACGATCATCGGGAAGTAGTTGTGGCCCACTTCGTGGATGATCACCCCGATCAGGCCATACTTGGTGCGCTTGGAGTAAGTCAGCTCGCCGGTTTTCTTGTCCTTGACCGGACGCGGGCCGTTAAATGAAATCATCGGATATTCCATGCCGCCCACCGGGCCGTTGACCGAAATGGCGATCGGATACGGATAATCGAAGGCGTACTTGTTGTACTGCTCGATGGTGTGGATGATGGCCTGGGTCGAATAGCGCTCCCACAGCGGATTGCCTTCCTTGGGATAGTAGGACATCGCCAGCACGTCGGTGCCGCCCTTCTTGTAGCCCTGCGCATCCCAGATGAACTTGCGGCTGCTGGCAAAGGCGAAATCGCGCACGTTGGCGGCCTTGTAGTGCCAGGTCTTGCTGGCGCTGCTGCGCGATTTTTCGGCCGCTTCCGCTTCCTTCTGGGTGACGATGATCACCGGTTTTCCGCTGCTGCGGGCTTGTTTGAGGCGCTCGCGCTGGGTCGCGCTCAGCACCTCGGCCGGATTTTTCAGCTCGCCCGTACTGGCCACGATATGGTCGGCCGGGACGGTCAGTTCGATGTCGTAGTCGCCGAATTCGAGCGTGAATTCGCCGTCGCCGAGGTACTGCTTGTTTTGCCAGCCGGCCGCGTCGTAGTAAGCCGCCATGCGCGGATACCACTGCGCCACCTCGAACAGGTCGTTCTTGTCTTCCTCGAATTTTTCGTAGCCGGAGCGGCGCCCCAGCACATGCATTTCGGGGATGTTGAAGTTCCACGCCATCTTGAACGAAAAGCGCGAGCCCGGCTTCATCGGCTGCGGCAGGTCGATCCGCATCATGGTCTTGTTGATCGTGTACTTGAGCGGCTGGCCGCCGGTACCGGTCAGGCCGGTGATATTGAAACCACCGTCGAACGTGCGGCTCTCGACGATAAAGCGCATCGCCTCGAACTTCATGCCGTCCGCCTCGGTCGCCTTGCCCCATGCTTCGCGCGACGGCACGGTGGCGATGGCGCGGTTGTCCGAATCGGCGCGGAACATGTTCTGGTCCAGCTGCACCCACAGGTAGGACAGCGTATCCGGCGAATTGTTGTGGTACGTGACCGTGCCGCTGCCGTCGATGCGGCGTTTCGCTTCGTCCAGCGTGGCGCGCAGCTTGTAGTCGGCGCGCTGCTGCCAGTAAGCGTGGCCGGGCGCGCCGGACGCGGTGCGCGTGATGCCGGGCGTGTGCAGCAGCTCGTCGAGCTGGCGGAACTTGTCCTCAAAAGGCTGGGCCGCCGCGATGGAGCAGGCGAGGCAGGCGGCCAGGGCCAGCGAAAGGTGTTTGATGATCATTGTGCGGGCATTCGGTGCGAAGAAGGCGGGCACGCGATCGTGCCCGTCCGTGCTACTTGGTTTTCAAGGGCGTGTTGAAGTCTTTCATCAGGTCGTCCTTGAAGCGGTCGGTCTTGAACAGCTCCAGGCGCGACGGCGTGATCTTGCGCGGCCAGGCATTGTTGCTGTTGTCGATATCGGCCGTTTCCCAGTACGGGTCCTGGTTCAGGCTCACCATCGGTTCGTCGGTGACGATCAGCTTGGTGATCTTCTTCGACGAATAGCGCCACACTTCGGCCGGAATACGCTCGATGTATTTTTTGCCCGACTTGAGTTCGATTTCCAGTACCAGCGGCGTCACCAGCCCGCCCAGGTTGGAAAAGTCGACCAGGTACAGGTGCTTGCCTTTGGCGAGCAGCGCCTTTTCCCAGTCTTCCAGGCCCTCGACCGCTTCGCTGTACTTGTTGCGGTCCTTGTTGGTGACCGTGAAGTCGTCATGCTCGTTGTAGAAGTCCTTGAGCTGCGGATGCGCATCGACGCGGCGTGGCGTGCCCTTGTCGCGCTGGGCCGTCACCGACACTGGCTCGGCATCCTTCTGCGCTTTTTTCCACGCCTTTTCGATTTCCGGATTCTTGGTGTTCACGCCATACTCGGTGATGCCGTCCACGCTGACGTCGACCGCGTCGGTGGTGTAGAACCAGCCGCGCCAGAACCAGTCCAGGTCAGTGCCGGAAGCGTCTTCCATGGTGCGGAAAAAATCGGACGGTGTCGGGCGCTTGAACTTCCAGCGCTGCGCGTATTCGCGGAAGGCGAAATCGAACAGCTCGCGGCCGAGCACCGTCTCGCGCAGCACGTTCAGGGCTGCCGCCGGCTTGGCGTAGGCGTTGTTCCCGAACTGCAGCAGCGATTCGGAATTGGTCATGATCGGCACCTGGTTGCGGCTGCGCATATACTCGACGATGGTGCGCGCTTCGCCGCGCGACTGCGGGTAGTCCTCTTCCCACGCGTTCTGCGCCAGGCCCTGGATGAAGGTGTTCAGGCCTTCATCCATCCAGGTCCACTGGCGCTCGTCGGAATTGACGATCATCGGGAAGTAGTTGTGGCCCACCTCGTGGATGATCACCCCGATCAAGCCATACTTGGTGCGCTTGGAGTAGGTCAGCTCACCGGTCTTCTTGTCCTTGACCGGACGCGGGCCGTTAAACGAAATCATCGGATACTCCATGCCGCCGATCGGGCCATTGACCGAGATCGCCGCCGGGTAGGGATAGTCCAGCGCATACTTGTTGTACTGTTCGATGGTGTGGACGATGGCCTGGGTCGAATACTTTTCCCACAGCGGATTGCCCTCTTTCGGGTAGTACGACATGGCCATCGTGTCGGTGCCGCCCTTCTTGTAGCCTTGCGCATCCCAGATGAACTTGCGGCTGCTGGCGAACGCGAAATCGCGCACGTTGTTCGCCTTGTAGTGCCAGGTGCGGGTGCCGCTGGCGCGCGATTTTTCGGCCGCTTCCGCTTCCTGCTGGGTGACGATGAGTACCGGCTTGGCGCTGCTGCGCGCCTGTCTGAGGCGCTCGCGCTGGGTGGCCGTCAGCACCTCGCCCGGATTT
This sequence comes from Massilia sp. DJPM01, assembly GCF_030348125.1. Taxonomy (NCBI): domain Bacteria; kingdom Pseudomonadati; phylum Pseudomonadota; class Betaproteobacteria; order Burkholderiales; family Oxalobacteraceae; genus Massilia; species Massilia sp. DJPM01. The sequence continues at coordinate 8,734 of NZ_JAQOZV010000017.1, read as the reverse complement.
TGCAGCTCGCCCGTGCTGGCCACGATATGGTCGGCCGGGACGGTCAGCTGCACGTCGTAGTCGCCAAATTCCAGCGTGAACTCGCCGGCGCCGAGGAACTGCTTGTGCTGCCAGCCATACACGTCGTAATACGCCGCCATGCGCGGGAACCAGTGGGCGATTTCGAACAGGTCGTTCTTGTCGTCGAATTTTTCGTAGCCGGTGCGCCCGCCCTGGACCTTGGCGTCGTTGATATTGAAGCTGAAGTCGATGTTGAACGACAGGCGCGCGCCCGGCTTCATCGGCTGCGCCAGGTCGATCCGCATCATGGTCTTGTTAATGGTGTGGCGCAGTGGCTTGCCGTCCGCGCCCTTGACCGCGCCGATCGCGAAACCGCCGGCGAAGCCGGGGTTCTCCAGCAGCGAGCGCATGCTCTCGAAGCGCACGCCGTCTTCGTCGCTGCGCGCCTTGGCCCACGCGTCGCGCGAGGCCACCGTGGCCGACATGCGCGCGTCCGAATCGGGCTTGAAGATATTCTGGTCCAGCTGCACCCACAGGTAGGACAGGGTGTCGGGCGAGTTGTTGTGGTAAGTGACCGTTTCGGTCGCGCTGATGGTGCGCTTGTCTTCATCGAGGCGCGCGCGGATCGTGTAATCGGCGCGCTGCTGCCAGTAGGCGTGGCCGGGAGCGCCGGCCGCGTTGCGGATCGTGTTCGGTGTCGGCAGCACTTCTTCGAGCTGGCGGAACTTGTCGTCGAACGGTTCGGCGGCCGGGGCGATGCCCGACACGAGGAACAGCGCTGCTAAGACCGGGATACGGATCATGTTGTCTCTGGCTTTTCTCGTGAAAAAGAGGAGGTATTCTAAACGTACCGATTAGTCAATTGTTTCAGGGAATTGTAAAAAACCTGAAACATAGACGCGGGTGCACGCTATGATTGTTGAGGCCGAATATTGTGGCGGGGAGGCGTGGCGGAATGGAAATGAACTTCAAGGCGAGCATCCTGATTGTCGATGGCGTATCCGACAACCTTGTACTGATGGAAGAGCTGCTGCAGGAACGCTACCACGTGCGCCTGGCGCGCAGCGGCGAGGACGCGTTGCGCATTGCGCGGCAGGCGCCGCGGCCGGACCTGATCGTGCTTGGTGGCGCGCTGGCGGACGCCGACAGCGTGCGCGTGTTCCAGGGCTTGAAATGCCAGGTGCTCAGTGCCGACATCCCCGTGATCATGCTCATTTCCGCCGGCGGCGTGGGGCTGGAACAGCGCGCGTGGCGCGAAGGCGTGGCCGACGTCGTGCAATTGCCGTTGGTGGCCGGGGCGCTGCAGGCGCGTATCGGCACCCAGCTGCGCTTGCGCGCGGCCGATGCCATGCTCAAGGACCAGCACCGCCACTTCGAGCACCTGGTGGCCGAGCGCGTGCGCGATGCGGGCCTGATGCAGGACGCCACGGTGCTGGCGATGGCCGTGCTGGCCGAGTCGCGCGATCTCGGGGTCGGGCAGCATCTGCTGCGCACCCAGCATTACGTGACGGCGCTGGCGCGCGAGCTGCGTTTCGTGTCGGCCTACACGGCCGAACTGACCAACGAGGATATCGCGCTGCTGCACAAGGCGGCGCCGCTGCACGATATCGGCAAGGTGAGCGTGCCGGATGCGGTGCTGTTCAAGCCGGGTAAATTGAGCGACAGCGAATTCGAGCTGATGAAACTGCACACCGTGTACGGGCGCGATGCGATTGCCGGGGTCGAGCGCACGCTGGGTCGCAGCAATGGCTTTCTGCGCTGCGCGCGCGAGATCGCCTACTCGCACCAGGAAAAGTGGGATGGATCGGGCTACCCCGAAGGCTTGGCGGGCGCCGCGATTCCGCTGTCGGCGCGGCTGATGGCGGTGGCCGACGTGTACGACGCCCTGATTACCGCGCGTGTCTACCGGCCCGCGTTCACGCATGAAACGGCGGTCGAGCTGATCCGCCAGGGCCGGGGCGAGCACTTCGATCCCGACGTGGTCGACGCCATGCTCGCCATCGAAGAGCGCTTCAAAGCCATCGCCGCCGAATTTCCTCCCCCCAAACCGGGGTCTGACCTCTGACTTGAAACTTTGTTGTTGCTTAACCGGGGTCTGACCCCGGTTAAGCAACGGTATTGTGCTCGCGTAAGCAACATTCAGGTTCATTGCGTCAAATGTGAGTGCATTTGCAGGCGATTTGGGCGTGCTGTGCCAAGCATCACCCGCCAAAACGGGTCTGACCCCGGTTTTCCACGATTTTCCCGCTTTGCAGCTGCTGTCCTGGTGCAATGTTTCGAGTCAGAGGTCAGACCCCGGTTGTAGGCGGTTTAAGGGGGGTGTAGGAAGTTGCGGCGGGCTGAAGTGTTGTTGGGCTGCGCCATTTGTGCGATTTCCGCATACCAATATGATATAGTCAATTCGCATACCCGGGCGTGCCCGGCCTTCGGTACAACGTGGAGCGAACCGATGCGGACTCAAGGATACCTGGCCTTTGTAGTCGGTATTTGTCTGACCATGTGGACCTGCGTTGCCGTGCTCGATGCGCAGCAGGCGCGGATCTCGGCCATCTTCCAGCGCGATGCCGACAAGGTCGCCAGCGACACCAATGTGCGCCTGCAAACCTATTTCGACATGCTGCTCAGTATCAAGGGCGCCTTTGCCGTTAACGATCAGGTCGACCGCGTGCAGTTCGCCCGCTTCGTGCGCGAACTGAACCTGACCACGCGCTATCCAGGCTTCCAGGCGATCCAGTTCGTGCGCTATGTGCCGGCCGCCGACCTGGACCGGTTTACCGAGGCCGTGCGCAGCGATACGCGCCTTTCCCCCGTCGGCTATCCCACTTTCACCGTGCATCCGAAGGTGGCGCGCGCCGAACACTTCATCATCGAATACACCGAGCCGCTCAAGGGCAACGAAAATGCCTTCGGCCTCGATCTGGCGGCCCTGCCGCCGCACCTGGCGGCGGTCCAGACGGGCCGCGACAGCGGCGAGATCGTCGCCACCGAGCGCATCATCCTGGTCCAGGACCACACCGGCCAGCCCGGCTTCGTGGCGCGCGCGCCAGTGTACCGCCAGAACATGCCCTTGAGCACCGTGGCGGAACGGCGCGCCGCGCTGGTGGGCCTGGTGGCGATCGTGTTCCGCGTGAAGAACCTGATGCACGAGGTGATCGATCCATCGCTGGTGAGCCAGATGGCGTTTCGCATGCACGATGCCGGCAATGTGTCGGACGGCGCCAACGCACCCTATGCCGCATCGAACGTGATGTTCGATACCAGCGCTGCCGGCGCGCCGCCGCTGCCCGGCTTCCAGACCGAGGCGCGCCTGAACGTGGCGCAGCGCCAGTGGGTGATCCGCTTCCAGGCGCTGAGCGGCAGCCGTTACAGCCGCGATGTGCGGCCGGTGCTGGTCATCGCCGCCGGCGGCCTGGTGATCAGCACCCTGATCGCGGCGCTGATGATCGCCTCGCGCCGCAGCCGCCTGCTGGCGCAGCAACTGCGCGTGACGCTCGACGAGCAGCGCGCCTTCCAGGACAGCGCCAGCGTCGGCATCGCGCTGTTTTCGCACGGCGTGATCATGCGCTGCAACCGCGGCATGGAGGAGATGATGGGCTACGCGCCGGGCGAGCTGGCGGGGAAAGCGACGCAGGTACTGTCGCGCCCCGCGGCGGCCGGCGCGGCCGATCCGTTCGCGGTCGATCCGCAAACCCAGCGCTGGCAGGGCGAACTGAAACTGCTGCGCAAGGATGGCACCACGATCTGGTGCCTGATCAACGGCAAGGCGCTCGATGCGTCGGACCTGCCCAAGGGCGGGGTGTGGGTGATCCAGAATATCAGCGACCGCAAACATACCGAGGCGGCCCTGGTCGACGCCAAGGATGGCCTGGAACACAGCCTGGCCGAACTCGAACAGCAAAAGGCCAACGTGGAGAGCGCACACCGCGACCTGTCGACGGTGCTGGTCACGCTCAAGCAGGCGCAGACGAATCTGATCACCTCGGAGAAAATGGCCTCGCTCGGGTCGCTGGTGGCGGGCATCGCGCACGAACTCAATACCCCGATCGGCAACAGCCTGCTGACTGCCACCGCGCTGGCCGACATGGTGGCCGACTTCGAGCGCAAGTATGCGGACGGCGGCATCAAGCGCTCGGCGCTGGAAGCGCACATGGCCGATACGCGCCTGGCGTGCGACATCATGGCCAGTTCGCTGCGCCGCGCGGGCGACCTGATTACCTCGTTCAAGCAGGTGGCGGTGGACCAGACCAGCGACCAGCGCCGCCGTTTCGACCTGTGCGACCTGGTGCGCGATACGCTGGCGACGTACGCGGCGCAGCTGCGCCGCGCCAACTGCGAAACGCGCATGGATGGTCCGGCCAGCCTGCTGCTCGATTCCTATCCGGGCAGCGTGGGGCAGGTGCTGTCGAACCTGATCAACAACGCGCTGCTGCACGCGTTCGAGGGGCGCCCAAGCGCGCTCATTACGATCAACGTGCGCGAGATCGAAAACGACCAGCTGCTGCTCATTTTCAGCGACGACGGGGTGGGCATGCCGCCCAAGATCCTGCACCAGGTGTTCGATCCGTTTTTCACGACCAAGATGGGGCAGGGCGGCTCGGGCCTGGGGATGAACATCGTGTACAACATCGTCACCGGCATGCTGGGCGGGAGCATCGAGCTCGAATCGTCGCCCGAACATGGCACCAGCGTGACGATCCGCATTCCACGCAAGGCGCCCAACCGCGAGAGCGAGGCGGCCGACGTCAACATGCTGCTGATGTAGGTTCAGGCGGCGTAGCGTTCCCGCAGCAGCCGCAGCATCGCCAGGTTCAGGTCCCACGCATCCGAGAGCGGCTCGCCGCTGAACGGCATGCTCTGGGTGTAGGGCACCGGGCCGAATTCGGGCGTGATCGTTGTCAAGTCGGCGCCGGCCGCGCGGCGCAGGGCGACGATGCGGTCCCACCACTCCAGATGGCGCATCAGCTCGGCCGCGAACTGCGGTGCGCGGAAGTCGCTCACCTGCGGCCCTTGCGCATGGCCCACGCGCGCGTGGATATGGCGCACGTGCGGCAGCGTCGCCGCCAGCGTGGCCGGCTGGTCGTCCAGCAGCGATTCGCAGGCGCAGCACCAGTGCGACAGGTCGGCCGTCAGTTCAAGCCCGGGCAGCTCGCGCAGGTAGGGCAGCAGCAGCATCGGATGGCCGGAAAAGCGGCTGCGGTGGATCTCGTGCACGATCGGCACGCCGTGCTCGCGCGCGATGCGTGCGGTCAGCGCGATCAGCTCCAGGTTTTGTTCGTGCGTGTAAAAATCCTTGCCGGTGTGGGTGTTGACGAACAGCGGACGCGCGGCGCAGGCGTTGGCCAGGTAGGTCGCCAGCGCGTCGCGGTGCGCGTCAAATTCGGCATGGAACACGGTTTCCCACTGCTGCGCGATGAGCAGCAGGCCGGCATCGGCGATGCGCGTGCGCCAGTCGTCGCGCTGGGCGGCGTCGAGCGGGAGCGACATTTCAATGCCGTCGAAACCGGCCGCCTTCACGCGCTCGATGAAGACTTCCGGGGCCAGCTCGTTGCTGCCCCAGTGCGGGGCGAAAATGCGGATATCCATGAACTAGTCGAAGCCCCGCACCGGAAAGCTGGCGTCGCGCTGGATCCAGTTCTGCGGCGAGTAGACAGTCGCGCCATCGGTCGCATGCAGGGTGTAGGCATGGCGCGATACGGACGATCGGTTCGGCGCGCTGTAGTGCGGCAGCAGGCCGTGAAAACATACCAGGCTGCCGGCTGTCGCTTCGAGCGGCACGGCGGTGCTGTCGTCCGGCCATGGCATGCTGTCGAGCGTTTCCATTTTAATGGCGTCGCCGTGGCGCACGAAGCGCTCGCGCAGCGGGCCGCGGTGGCCGCCCGGTTCGACCCACAGGCAGCCGTTGTCGATGGTGGCGTCTTCCAGCGCGAACCAGAAGGTGGTCACGCTGATCGGCGTGGTCTCGAAAAAGGTCGCGTCCTGGTGCCAGCGTACTTCGCCGCCGATGCCGGGCTGCTTGAAGATGTACATCGATTGCCACACCTTGGGGTCGCTCAGGCCCAGGTCGCGCGCGACGGCGGCGAGTTTCGCATCGCGCGAAAAGGCGTCGAACACCGGATCGAGGTCGTGCAGCGCGTGGCCGATCTTGTTGATCGACAGGGCTTTTTCCTGGCGCAGCTGGCCGTCCGCACCGAACGCTTCTTCTTCAAAAAAGCAGCGGATGGTGTTGTCCGAGCGCAGGAAATACGCGTCGGTGGCGGTAGTCTGGTCGCGCGTGGTGAAGATCGAGCGGCCCTGGCCTGGATCGAATTCGTTGACAATCTCGCCGGCGCGCTGGCGCAGCTTGGCGATCTCGTCCATTGTCTTGAAGCCGGGGACGACGAGGTAGCCGTCGCGCTGGAACTGGTCGCGTTGTTCGGTGCTGAGCATGGGGGTGGCTCCTGGCATGAGGGAAGCTGCCATTGTAGGGGTGGCGCCGCAGCCCCGCAATCGCCGTATCGGTTGACAGATTGTCGCCATCGGGTTGACAATCGGCCGCATGGATCAATTGCGCGCAATGGAGATTTTCGTCGAGGTGGCGCGCCTGCGCAGCTTTTCGGCCGCCGGGCGCCGCCTGGGGCTGACGCGCGCCATGGTCAGCAAACATATCATGCAGTTAGAAAGCAAGCTCGATGCGCGCCTGCTGCACCGTTCCACCCGCGAAGTGAGCCTGACCGACGCCGGCCACGCCTATCTGGCGCCGTGCGTGGCGACGCTGGAGCAGGCGCGCGAAGCGGCGCGCGCCATCAGTCCGGCCGGCGCCGAGCTGGCCGGGGCGCTGCGGATCCAGGCGCCGTCCGGTTTCGGCAGCGCATGGCTGGCCGACGCGCTGGCGCGTTTCAACCTGCGCCATCCGCTGCTCACGCCATCGCTGTTCGTCGACGATGCGCTGCTCGACCCGATCCGCCATGGCTTCGACCTGACCATCCGCGTGGGCGGCATCCCGGACAGCAGCGGCCTGGCCATGCGCCGCCTGGCGCCGTGCCGCGGGGTGCTGTGCGCCAGCCCCGATTACCTGGCCCGCTGGGGCATGCCGCAAACACCGGAACAACTGCTAGATCACCAGTGCCTGCATTTCAGCCACCTGACCGACGGCACCAGCTGGCACTTCACGCGCGGGAGCGAGCGCCGCACGGTGCGCGTGAACGCCGGTTTCACCGCGAATAATGGGCTGGTGCTGCAGCAGGCGGCCGAGCGCGGACTGGGCATCGTCTACAACACCACTTTCCTGGCCTGGCAAAAGCTGATCGATGGGGCGCTGCTGCCGGTGCTGCCGGACTGGGAGCTGCCGCTGAACGACCTGTCGGCCCTGTACCCGGCCAGCCGCCAGCTCTCGCCCAAGGTCAGGGCGCTGGTCGATTTCCTGGTGGAGGAGTACCGCGTGGCGCCGTGGGACCTGGCATTGGCCCGCGCCGGCATCCTGGCTTGATCAGGCCTCGGCGCCGACCTGCCAGGCGCCATCCTTGTAGACCAGTTCCTCGTCCAGGTACACGGCTTCCGTCACCGCGAAGATGTCGACGTGGTAGCGCGCATCCTTGCGCTTGAAGCCCGGCTTGGGATAGACGCCGTGCTTGGCCCCCAGCGACAGGTGGATGCCGCACATGCGCTCATAGGTGCCGATGTCGTTGACGCGGCGCTCGCGGGTAAAGGCGCGGTTCATGCCGAAACCGAGTTCGCGCACCCATACTTCGCCTTCGTCGGCCCGGATGATCTCCAGCAGGCGCGCGAATTCCGGCGTGGCGTCGACCGTATCGACCACGCGGCCACGTTCGATCACCAGCGTGATCGGCGTTTCGGGGCGGTTGACCATGTACGAGGTGTCGCCGAAGACGTGCACGCGCACGCGCCCGTTGACCGCTTCGAGATCTTGCGCTTCGGTGAATACTTCGCCGATCGGGAACTGGCCGCCGACGTTGTTCATGCCGCTGTAGTCGCCCACATTCAGCTTGGCCGGCTCGAACGGCGAGGCGAATACCAGCGTCTCGCCGCCGCTGTGCACCACGCCGCCGGAGGCGGCATCGATGCGGCGCTTGAGCGCCTTGCCCACGCCGCGGTAGTAGGCACTGTCGTAGGCCAGCGATTCGATGTAGTGCTCGCCCTGCGCGCCGGGCATGCGCGACAGGTGCACGTGCTCGATCACTTTCAGGCCCAGTTTGAACAGCTCGACCCGGATGCGGAAGGCTTCGAGGCGGAAGTTGGTGGACTGGATCAGCACCACCAGGTCGTGCGCCGCCATGCCCTTGAAGGCGGCCAGCACCGCGTCGGCGGCGACCGTATCGAAATCGATGAAGACGGCATCGGGCAGGTTGCGCCGATAGCCTTCGGTCAGCGCGCGCGCCAGGTCGGAGCGGCAGTCGTGCACCACCAGCGCGCGCTGGGCCGGCCCGTGTTCGACCACGGTGGCGAGCACCTCGCGCAGGTGGGCGGCGGCGGCATCGACGGCGTGCGCGGGAATCTCGCCCCAGGGGGCGGCGGTCAGGTCAGGGGAGGTCATGGTGCGCTGCGAAGGTCTTGGATGACCGCCATTATACGTGGCGCGCACGCATGCTTTTGCTTGGTAGCCACACTTCCTTGTCGAAGGAATAATGCTTTGTGTAATTTATTTCGACGACCCGACAAGCATATGTTAGCGTCAGGTAAAACTACATGGGCCGGACCCACCGATTTGACAACCCAAAGAAGATACAGATGAAATCAT
>NZ_JAQOZV010000169.1:0-1428 GCF_030348125.1 Massilia sp. DJPM01 | reverse complement strand
GCCGCTGCGGATCGTGTTCTGCTGGTCCTTGCGCGTATCGAGCGTGTCGCTGCCGCGCTTGATGCCCACCGTGTTGGCCGTGCCATTGCCGCCCAGGTCGCCCAACTGCATGATGTTGTGGGTTTCCTTGAGCACGGTACCGTCCTGGCCGCTGACGATGTCGATCTTGCCCGCGCTCGCGCTCAGCGCAATGTCGCCCGTGGCCTTGATGCCGCTGCCCTGCACCAGGATGTCGCCCTTGTTGCTGACCAGTTCAACCTTGTTGCCGTTGATCAGGCTGGCCGTCTGCCGGGTGCTCGTTTCGCTGCCGCTGTCGTCGCCGCGCTTCTGGTTGTACGGCGACAGGGTCACGCCGCCGCTGTTCGGCCCGCCGTTGATGGAACGCGTGATGTCGCCCAGGCTCGTGCCCGCCGTGCTGAAGGTCGATGCGCTGGCCGTCGCCGCGCTGCTGTCGCTACTGCGGTCCGTCGATGCTTCCACGGTGATGTTGCGTTCGGCGCTCAGTTTTACCAGGCCGCCGCCATCGATGCGTGAACCGCGCACGGTGATGTCGCCATCGACCGGCTTGCCGTCCGCGCCCGTCACGCCGTTGCCGCGCGCCGCCAGACGGATGTCGCCGGCCGCCGTCAGGCTGCTGCCGGACTGCGTCTGCCCATCGTGCACCGTGCTGCTGCTGGTCTGGCTCTTGCCGAACGTGACCGCCACTTGCGGCGCGGTCAGGCTGCTGTCGGCCAGTTCGGAGAGCGTGCCGTTGACCCTGCCGAACTTGCTCTTGTCCTCCTTGATCTTCTTCAGGTTGCGCAGGGTATCGACCGGCGTGCCGACCACGGCCACGGTAAAGCTCTTCGACGTGGTGTCGAGCGAGCGCGTTTCGTGGCGTTGGTCCTGCCCCGGAATGACAGTGATGTTCTGCGCCGAGATATCGATGTTCCCGTTCAGCAAGGTCTTGTCGGTTTCCAGGCGTCCGGCGATCAGGTCGCTGCCGGCAATGGTGGCGTTCTTGCCCGCGTTCAGGACCACGTTGCCGCCAGTGCTGCCGAGCACGCTGCCCGTCTCGCCCTGGGTGGCGAAGCTGCCGTCTTCGCGCGCATTCACGGTTGACGATCCGGCACTGACACCCACGCCGTTCTTGGCGCCGGACAAGCCCGATTGCTTGACCGTGGTCGCCTGGCTGTAGGTGCCGGTGCTGGTTGCTGCCAGCACATTGATATCGGCGCCGGCAGTGACGCTCAAGTTCGTGTCGGCAAGCACCGACGAGCCGGTCACATTGACATTGCCCACCAGGTCCTTGCCGTTGCCGGCGGCGATGGCGATGCTGTTGCCGGCAATGCTGCTGCCCTCGGCCTGCCGGGTGCTCGATGTACTGGACGTCGTCGTGGTCTTGCTCTTGACCAGGTTGCCGCTCTTGCTGTAGCTGTCGTTCAGGCT
>NZ_JAQOZV010000168.1:0-1433 GCF_030348125.1 Massilia sp. DJPM01 | reverse complement strand
CGACCCCGGCCAGCGAAAATGACAGCATCCACTGCCAGGGCTTTGCCCAATTGACTGCGGCGGCACCAGCGCCGGCGGTCCTGGATCTGGCGGCATTGCGCGGCCGGATGCAGCGTGGTGAATTCAGCGCTGGCCAATGTTACGAGGTCTTTGAGCAAATGGGCATCAGCTACGGTCCGGCTCACCGGGCGATTGCGGCGCTGCATGCGGGGGACGCGGAAGTGCTGGCGCGGCTGTCCTTGCCGTCATGCGGCAAGCAGTTCGTTCTTCATCCCGGCTTGCTCGATTCGGCGATCCAGGCGAGCCTGGGCTTGCTGCTGGATAGCCAGGGCATGCTTGCCGAGGTAACACCGATGCTGCCGTTTGCACTCGATCGGGTTGACGTGCTGGCGCCATGCAGCGCCGAGATGTGGGCGCTGATCGTGCCGGCCACCGATGCCGGCGCCGACAGCGCGCTGCAAAAGCTCGATATCACGCTCTGTGACGAGACTGGCCGTGTATGCGTGCGCTTGAACGGCTTCTCTTCGCGCAAAATTGGTGCCAAGACGGCATCGACGGAAGCCGCAAGTGATCAGCCGGCGGTGCGTGACATGCCACTACCGGATGCCTTGTCCGGCGTCGTGATGCTGCATCCGCAGTGGCAGCAGCAAGCGTTGCAGCCAGTGGCGGACGTGGCCGGGTTCAGCCGGCATCTGGTGCTGTTATGCGATATGGCCGCCATCTCCGCAGCCGGCATCAAGGAGGCACTGGGATCCGCACAGTGCCAATCGCTACAGGGCACGGGCGCTGATGCCGCAGCGCGTTTCTCCGGTATCGCCCGGCATGTTTTCGAGGCCATGCAAGCTTTGCTACAAGACAAGCCGCGCAGCGATGTGCTGGTGCAGGTGGTGGTGCCGGCCGATGGCGAGCAGGCAGTCCTGGCGGGCTTGTCTGGCTTGCTGAAGACGGTCGCGCTGGAGAATCCGAGGATCAGGACGCAACTGATCGCTTTGTCGGAGATTGCCGGGGCGGCGCAGCTGGCCGCCATCCTGCGCGCCGAGAGTGCGCAGGCTACGGCATCCGTGGTGCGCTATAGCGGTGCGGCCCGTTCGGTGGCGCGGCTGGATGAAATGCTCAATACGGCCGTGGCGGCGCATCCCTGGCGCGAGCAGGGGGTGTATCTGATTACCGGCGGCGCCGGCGCCCTGGGCCTGGTCTTTGCCAGGGCCATCCTGGCGCAAACGACGCAGGCAACGGTGATCCTGAGCGGCCGTTCGGCGCTCGATGAAGCGCAGCAAACGCAGTTGACGCAGCTTGGCGCCGTGTACCGTCAGCTCGATGTGGCCGATGGCGCAGCCGTGGAGCGGCTGGTGGCGGCGATCTGCGATGAGTTCGGGCCGCTCACCGGGATTTTGCACAGTGCCGGCGTGCTGCGCGACAGTTACCTGTTGAAG
>NZ_JAQOZV010000167.1:0-1457 GCF_030348125.1 Massilia sp. DJPM01 | reverse complement strand
CAGGGTCAACATGCCTGGCGTCATCAGGCGTGTCCAGGCCATGCGGCAAGACGCGGTGCTCCGGACGCAGAAGAGCGCGCCTGCGGCACTAAAACAGACGGTGCGGCGCGAACTAGCGGAAACCCGTTCGCAATAAACAGGAGAACGAGGGCTGGATTTCTACGCCGACAACGGCGACCAGCCCGCTGTCTTATTCCACGGCAAAAGGGTTTATTTTATCGAGATACACTTATCGACAACACTAATGAGTTCTGCATGTGCGGTTGAATGCAAAAATAATATAAAATTATCAATAAATCTTTCCCTTAAGTTAAATAGATGCTACAATAACATTTTTAATTTTTTGACCATGATAGGCACTGAATATTTGCCTCACATCCGACAGCCTATGTACGGATCAGACGATTTTCGTGCGCGACCTTAGGAGATGTATGGGCAATTTCGTATTTTTCGGGATAAAAGAAGCGGGTGGCTCCGGGCAGCACCTGATCGCAAAATGTTCAATTTTAGGCAAGGTCGCGAAATCTGCAACCTTCTGGTTTTTTTTGATGTTGTTCCCATTTTCGGTGCGAGCGGCAGCGCCGGAAGTCAGATACATGTACATGGTGAACACGACGTCTGCTCCTGTGACATCGCGGCAAGCTGCATGCGTGCGTTTTGCCGACTATTTTGCCGGAATGTTTACATCTCCACGCGTCGATCCAGACGCCGTGTCGGAAGAGCCAAATCTTGTAGGCCCGGTAGCAAATATCCGTTGTTTATACAACCTCGTCTCGAATGGTCAGGTCGACGCACGTAGTCCGGGAGTTGCCTATTGCAGCCCGACACCAGCGGGCGGCGGGGAGTTTGTTATCGATAAGCGAAGTGACACATGCCTTTGCCCCGTAGGGAAAAAATACTATCCGGATGTCGACAAATGCGTGACAGAAACACCCGTTCCCGAGCCTGAAGCCCCACCTGGCAAGCCGTCGGACAACGGCCCAAGTTGCGGCGGCGGTGCGCCACAGCCAAAGTGCGGCGAACCGATCAATCCTGGCACAGGAAACATGTGGCACATTGAGAACGACTACACGTCCGCCTCACCGATTAGCGCTCTTGCCATTCGCCGAACATATAACAGCAGCCCTTTCAATTGGGACGCCGCAGTGGTCCGTTCGTTCGGGGCACGCTGGACCCAACCTTTTGATGCCGTTCTTAAAGCCGAAAAATTGCCGGCAGTAGGCACGAGCTATGCAACCTGCTTTAAACGCAACGATACTGGCACTGTTTCCAGATGCGAGACAGCTAGTCCCTCTTCCACCCTCCCTCTTCAAGCAGTGTCGATCGTGCGGGGAGACGGAAAGCGGCATTTCTTTAAATTGACAGACGGCGTGTGGAAAGGCGACGCCACCAATAGTGACACACTCACGCCCGTCTTCAACAGCGGCAAAACGGCCATCGACGAATGGACTTACCAA
>NZ_JAQOZV010000166.1:0-1479 GCF_030348125.1 Massilia sp. DJPM01 | reverse complement strand
ATATTACTCCTTGCTGATACTACCTATTCATGTTGGCAACGTGCCTTCGCTTTGGTCTGCCCCTTCGGTCCGGGACAATCACACCGCAGTCCTTCTATGTAACGGGTTACCTCGCGGAAAGTTTAATGAAATTAGGCAAGTATATTGTCGATCTCGCCCCTCAAGCCGGCTCCGCTCGCGGCGCTTGACGACCGCCGCAGCCGAAACTTGAGGGGCAAAAAAAGAGTTTTCACCCCTGTTTTCACGGCGCGACGCGGGGGCGGACCGGCCCCGGCCGATCTGTTCTGGATAAAATGCTATTTCCATACAACATTGTATTTATGGGGAACGGGTAAAATCCCGCCTGACATTGCCATACAACATTACCAATTTCGGAATACTCAATGGATTACAGCGACAATCCGCCGGACCAGACGGTCGCGCGCCTGGACCTTCTTGCCAATATTGCATTGGCTGCAGGTTTGCTCCTGCCCCTGTGGGCGGCCATGAGCGGCAGCGGCGACGCCTACGCGGCCGGGCGTTTCATCGGTGGCAGCGTGTTGGCGGTGTTCATCATCCTGGCGCTGCTCAAAGGCATCTTGAAGACCCACCCGCCGCTGCGCATGGCGTGCGCCAAGCTGGCGGTCGGGATCGTCCTGATACTGCTATCGCTGGGCAAGGTGGGCGCGATGAAGCGCGACATTGGCGCGATCCGCGCGGCCGGCCAGCAATTGGTGGCGACCATGAACGAGAAGGGCGAAGCGGCCGGCCCGGCGGCGGCCCCGGCCGCCAGTGAAGAAGCGCGCCGGGTGGTGGCCTTCGTGAATGGCGCCGGCGCGCTGCTGAAACGGCAGGTGGCCGAGCGCGAGTTGCTGGACAAGCAATTCGAGACGCTCGACATGAGCACCTTGCTGACGCCGGAGACGCTCACCTCGCGCAAGGCGATTGCCGCATCGCGCGCGAAGATGGCGCGCTACAGCGAGCTGGTCGACCAGCGCGACAAGATGATCATCGCCTCGGTCGAAGAAGGACGCGCCTACGTGCGCACGGCGAACGTGCCGGAACACTATCGTGGCAGCGAACTGGGTGCCGGCGCGCGGGTGGGTGAAGAGACGCTCAAGCTCAATGCGCAATTGACGGCGGTCGGGAAGGAATTCATCAAGAGCGTCGGAGACGTGCTCGACTTCGCCCAATCGCAACTCGGCAAAGCCAGGTTCCAGAACGGCAAGCTGATGTTTGCCAGCGAGCGCGACGTCGCCACCTTCCGCGCCCTGTCCCGGGAGATGGAAGAGATCGGCCTGCGGGAATCGGCGGTGGTCGACCGATTCAACGCGCATGTGGAAAAAACCAAGAAAGACGCCACCCGCCAGCTGGCGCCCGCCAAGCGCTAAGGCGCCCGGCACCAGCGCTGATTCCGAATACCATGGTCGGACAATCGAAGGCCCTCGCTCAAACCTCCTACCACCGGGGTCAGACCTCTGATTAGAAACATTGTTAAAC
>NZ_JAQOZV010000165.1:0-1509 GCF_030348125.1 Massilia sp. DJPM01 | reverse complement strand
TGACAAGCTCTCGAATGCTTCCAGCTTGTTGACGAGCAACTGACCAGAAGGGGCGTCCTGGTTTGGAAATGACAAGCGCAATAGGCGATTGTGCTGACGGTCTCCAATGAGATCACGTAAGACGGTCAAAGCTCTACTCATGCTTTATTCCAATATCACAAGTTAACGGGGGAGGGCTTAAACCGGCCATTTGTTCTATCAGCGACGGCATCGGCAGATATCTATTTTACCACAGTTGGCAGTAATGCAATATAAAAATGCAATGTTTGTTGCTTTTACAGAGTTGAAAATTGCATGGATTTTTACTCCGCAGGGGAGAATAGGGGAAACATAGAAAACGGCCAAAAATATTCCGCTAAGCGGATGCCGGTGGCCACTGCTGCGCCGTGTGCTTTACGCGCAGGATGTCGACCTTCTTGGCCAGCACGCGGTAAATCACGATATAGCTTTCGTGGGCCACCAGCTCGTGGGTGCCGCGCTTGCGGCCGGCGCGGCCGAGGTTCGGATGGGCAGCGAGGGGCGTCACCTTGCCCTCGATGAGGTCAAGCACTTTTTCCGCACTGGCAGGGCTGTCCCTGGCGATATGCTGGCCGATTTTGATGAGGTCATTGATCGCTTGTTTTTTCCAGTGGATGAGGTGCACGCGCTCTCCTTACGCCAGTTTTATTGCTGCGCGCACCTGGCGCATCGCTTCGTCGTGCGGGATGGTTGGGCTGGTGTCGTCAAGCGCTTCCTGAACCTCGGCCTTGAGCCATTTTGTATAGGCGGCCGCGGCGTGCGCCTCCTTCATCGCGGCGGCGCGATCGGGGCGCTTGGTGGCGGTGATGCTGCGGGGGTCGTAGTTCACGGCATCGACGTCGAAGCGTGCGATGCCGATGCCTTTCAGGTATTCCACGAGCGTTTCCAGCTTGCGGAAGATCCGGACCTGCTGGCTGCGCTGGGCCGCCAGGGCACGCTCGGTCATGCCGTATTTAACTAGAATGCCCCAGCCGCCGGCCTGGCCGACCGCGTGGGCGCTGCGCACAACGCCGGCCTCGGCCAGCTTGATGAGGGTGGTGTGGTCGATGGTGTCGGTGGTCATGCATTTCTCCCAGGTTTTGCGAAACATCCAATCATTGAATTATCCGCAAATTATAGAAGATTGCAAGCTGAGAGATTGATGGCCGCGCCGTAAACTGGACATAACGCTGCTTGCGCGAACATGCGGCACACAGCGCAACGGCACGCTCCACCGGGGAAGCGGTCTTGGCGGATTATTTTTCCTGAATTCTGTGTTTTCCCTATATGCATTGCCGAAGCCACGATATGGATATACAAATGGTCTCCTGGTCGACAAGCCCATATTCTACTGTATATAAACACAGTTCACGGCCGCGTTGACCGTGATTTCGTCTTCCTCCATCGCGAAGACTTGCATCCAGATCTTTGACGTGCCTTCCAGCGAGCTACGAATGGCTCCATGATCCCACGAGTCCCAACGGTGACGCACCGAGGGGCTGATGACCGAGA
>NZ_JAQOZV010000164.1:0-1614 GCF_030348125.1 Massilia sp. DJPM01 | reverse complement strand
TCTGTCTGGCTGAGCTTGAGTAGTGCGCCGGGCAAAGTTCGCCCTACCCACGCGCAGTAGGGTTCGGCAAGCTGGCTGGTTATGAAGGTGATGGGTGGGTGGTCTATTCTCGGCTGACCGGACGAACTGGCCTCATGAGGTGTTGACGGTGTGTGCGGGTACGGAAATGAACAGCCGTTCAGTGAGCGTGTGCAGCAGATCCTTGACGGCACAGGCGCTTGGCAAATGCAGGATGATGCGCTGTTTTGTTTGGCGGACCTGGACCGCGATCTTGAACAGTTTGTTGATGACGGTCGATGGTTGCGCTTGCGATAAGGCGGTGTGTTGCAATGCCTGGGTGCGCAGCTGTTGATGCAGGATGTAGGCGGCGCTGTGCATCAGCAAGCGCATGAAGTTGGCCAGGAAGCTGGTGCAGGACGTGCGGTCTGATGCCAGGTCGGTCTTCAGGTGCTTGATGAAGTTTTCGGATTGGCCACGCGCGCAATAGACTTCCTCGTACAGCATGCCAGCGTCAAGGCCGCTCAGCGACGTGACGACGAAGCGCGGGTTCTCACCGAGCGCCATGACCTCGGCCTTGAGCAGCACGCGCCAGGGTTTTTCCCACGAACCGGCGGCATACGGGAATTCGTCATACAGGCGCACCGCGTCTGGCACCACGTCGCCGGTTTGCACGGCCGCCCACAGCGCGCAGGCCCGCTGCTTGGTTTTTTCTGCCAGTGCCTGCAGCTTGACGTTGCCTGGCAGGCCGAAGATAAAGTCAATGTTGGGCATGGCATCGATCATTTGCATCAGTTCCGGCCTGCCGAAGTGCCCGTCGCCGCGCACCAAAATGTGCGTGTCAGGGAAGTGGCGGCGAATCTGCGTGAGCACGCGCCGCATGATCATGGCATTTTCGGCACCCGTCGGACTTTTGCCCGGCCGCAGAAGGGCTGCCACCAGGGCGCCCGACTGGCCATCGAAAATAAACAAAGGCAGGTAGCATGTACTGCGGTAGTGGTGGTTGTAAAACGCCAGCGGCTGCTGCCCATAGGCCGCGTCTTCCGAGTGGTCCAGATCGAGAACGAGGGTCCTCGGCGGTGTCGCGAAGCCGGCGATGAATTGCGCCACCAGCGCCTTGCAGAGACGATAAATATCCTTGCGACTGGCCGCGTGTTCAAAGCGCGATATCGTCGCCCCAGACGCCAACGCGGCATCGGCAGCAAATGGCAGGCGACCCGCGCCGAGCTTGAACATCGGGTCGTGACGCAGGCTATTGGAATCGTTGCCGTCTTCGTAACCGCAGCCGATCTGGAAAATGCGCTGGGTCAGCAGGTCAGCATGCGAATACGTGACGTAACTGGCGTGCCGCGTGTCGACCAAGGCATTGGCCAAACGCTCGGTCAGGCCGATCTGGCGATCGACGCCACGCAACAGCAACGGTCCCAAGTCGGACGACAGGCCGCCGCCGTCAAAGTCGGCGCGAACGGTATGGCCTGGAATGGATGGAAAACGGAGCTGTTCTGAAGTAGAATTCATGTCGGGCAAGGTGCTTTTTGTGTTGATGGATGTGTTTCTCGATAACTCACATTTTATCAATCACTTACGGCGTTCTTGCCCTTTTTTTTGCAAAATTCA
>NZ_JAQOZV010000163.1:0-1664 GCF_030348125.1 Massilia sp. DJPM01 | reverse complement strand
CCTGGATGTTGCATAAACCGGAGTTGCCAGCCGGCCTCTCCCTCGAAGTCAGTCTGCCTGAGCTGCGGCAGTGCGCCGGGCGAAGTTCGCCCTACCCACACGCAATAGGTTCGGTAAGCTGGCTGGTTATGGAGGTGATGGGCGGGTGGTCTATTCTCGGCTGACCGGACGAACCGGCGTCATGAGGTGTTGACGGTGTGTGCTGGTGCGGAGATGATCAGCCGTTCGGCGAGCGTATGCAGCAGATCCTTGACGGCACAGGCGCTTGGCAAATGCAAGACGATGCGCTGTTTTGTTTGGCGGACCTGGACCGCGATCTTGAACAGCTTGTTGATGACCGTCGACGGTTGCGCTTGCGATAGGGCTGTGCGTTGCAACCCTTGAGTGCGGAGCTGTTGATGCAGTATGTAGGCTGCGCTGTGCATCAGCAAGCGCATGAAATTAGCGAGGAAGCTGGTGCAGGAAGTACGGTCTGATGCCAGGTCGGTCTTGAGGTGCTTGATGAAGTTTTCGGATTGGCCACGCGCGCAATAGACTTCCTCGTACAGCATGCCAGCATCGAGGCCGCCCAGCGACGTGACGACGAAGCGCGGATTCTCGCCGAGCGCCATGACCTCGGCCTTGAGCAGCACGCGCCACGGCTTTTCCCACGAACCTGCGGCATAGGGGAATTCGTCATACAGGCGCACCGCGTCTGGCACCACATCGCCGGTTTGCACGGCCGCCCACAGTGCGCAGGCACGCTGCTTGGTCTTTTCCGCCAGCGCCTGCAGCTTGACGTTGCCGGGCAGGCCGAAGATGAAATCGATGTTGGGCATGGCAGCGATCATCTGCATCAATTCCGGCCTGCCGAAATGACCGTCGCCGCGCACCAGGATGTGCGTGTCGGGGAAGTGCCGGCGAATCTGTGTGACCACACGCCGCATGATCATGGCGTTTTCGGCGCCGGTCGGACTTTTACCGGGCCGCAGAAGAGCGGCCACCAAGGCGCCCGACTGTCCATCGAAAATAAACAAAGGCAGATAGCAAGTGCTGCGGTAATGGTGGTTGTAAAACGCAAGCGGCTGCTGCCCATAGGCAGCGTCTTCCGAGTGGTCCAAATCGAGAACCAAGGTCCTTGGCTGTGTCGCGAAGCCGGCGATAAATTGTTCGACCAGCGCTTTGCAGAGGCGATAGATATCCTTGCTGCTGGCTGCGTGTTCAAAGCGCGATATCGTCGCCCCTGACGCCAATGCGGCATCGGCGGAAAATGGCAGGCGATTCGCGCCGAGCTTGAACATCGGGTCGTGACGCAGGCTATTGGAGTCGTTGCCGTCTTCGTAGCCGCAGCCGATCTGGAAGATGCGCTGGGTCAGCAGGTCAGCGTACGAATGCGTGACGTAACTGGCGTGCCGAGTGTCAACCAACGCATTGGCCAAGCGCTCGGTCAAGCCAATCTGGCGATCGACGCCACGCAACAGCAGCGGCCCCAAGTCCGACGACAAGCCGCCGCCGTCAAAGTCGGCGCGAATGGTATGGCCTGGAATGGATGGAAAGCGGAGCTGTTCTGAAGTAGAATTCATGTCGGGCAAGGTGGCGTTTGTGTTTGATTGACTGTGTTTCGAGATACTCACATTTTATCAATCACTTACGGCATTCTTGCCCTTTTTTATGCAAAATTCAGG
>NZ_JAQOZV010000162.1:0-1667 GCF_030348125.1 Massilia sp. DJPM01 | reverse complement strand
TGCATGTCTTGCGCCAGGGTATGGAACGGTCTGTGCGTGCCATGGCGGATGCCGCAGTAGATATGGAGCGTTGCTTGCCATGGGCCCCCGAATTGGCAAAGTTGATCCACGATTATGCTGGCGGAAAACGCCTAGCTCTCCTAACGGCTCTCTTGGAACACCCCGCAGCTGATTTGCCAGCCTTAGCACGATCGGTGCAAGTCATGTGTGCGGTCTGTGTCCACCCCAAACTTTTGAAATGGTTACTGGCACAGCCAGGTGTAGATGCAAGTGCCCGGCTTTACCGAGATGAAGATGGACAAAGAGAAGAGATGGGCAGCCTACTTTTTCATAGTGTCGAATTCTTCGAAGACCGTGCCGATGTATTGAAGGTGCTATATGCTGCTGGCGCTCGGTCTGTACTCATGTCGCATATGCCAGCGGCGATGCGGCTTGATCGCACATTATGTGGATACCGCGATGCAGACACCCCGGCTGAATTGGTCGCCGCGGGCATTGATCTGGATCAGCATATCTGGAGTGGGGAATATCCAATACTGCGCTTGTGTTTACGGAATTACACGGACACTCAGCGCGAGCTCCAGTTAATAGCGGAGCTGATGGATATGGGTGCCAGCGTTCACTACTGGATGGATCCAGAAACATTCCAAGTTGAAGTGCTGGAGCAAATATTCAGTGCGTACTGGCAAGAAAATGAATTTGAGAATGAAGAAGGTATCTGCTTAGACGAGGGACGTGCCACCGGCATTGTTAGCGTTTTCAACCGTCTGCTAGATCGGGGGCTGGAGGCTAATATCGGTGTCTCGTTCGGCGCGTCTGATGTAACAGAAAGAAATCCGGTCGAAATGTACTACGAGGGAAGTCTGATCGGTGCAATAGCCTGTGTGCTGTGCAGCCGCGGGAGCAGGCTACGACGCCTATGCCTGCCGCTTGTAGAGCAACTGCTAGCTCATGGTGCAGACCCGCAGGCAATAGGCCATCTTTGTCGTGTCGATCCTAATGGAAGACGATGCCGCAAGATCTTGGTCGACAGTGACGAGTTGGCTACTGGGGCGCCATGGAGCGAGCCCTCATCCATTCTGTCCTTTTTAAGGCAACGTAACGCGGAAGACTTCGATGAGATCGATGCCGCAGTTATCGCAGCGATGACCCGCAAGGCACTTGCCCATACTCATTGAGAATATACGCCATCACGCGAGTCGACAGCCTGCTGGGCAACCAATACCTGCAGGCCGAGCTCCTATAGTGGATCCACGATTTGAGACAGCAGTTTAAGCTATGGTCCTCAACGGAGGATGGCAGGGAATGACGGAAACAAAGAAGCGGAAAGTGCACAGCGCGGAGTTCAAGGCGAAGGTCGGTTTGGAGGCTGTGCGCGGGGTTCTGTCGCATTAGCGAAGGCCGACGGGTAATCGGGTAAACTGCTGCGCCCGAACCCAGGACGACTCGACATGTTTAATTTCAAAGGAATGCGTTTTCCGATCGACGTCATCTTGGTCTGCATCCGCTGGTATGTGGCCTACCCGCTGAGCTACTGGCATCTCGAGGAGATGATGGAAGAGCGCGGCGTGTCGGTCGACCATTCATCGATCAACCGTTGGGCGATTCGTTTCCTGCCGCTCATCGAGAAGATGGCCCGGAAACACAAGCGCCCGGTCGGCGGCAGC
>NZ_JAQOZV010000161.1:0-1667 GCF_030348125.1 Massilia sp. DJPM01 | reverse complement strand
AGCGCAAGCGATGTTGAATACTTAAATTATCAAATGTTCACAAAAAAGAAACACGGCGCATCGAAAGATGAGCTTGTCAGTATTTTGAGTGAGCGATCTGTCCGCAAGGACATTAAACAGAGATTGAACTGAAGAGTTTGATCCTGGCTCAGATTGAACGCTGGCGGCATGCCTTACACATGCAAGTCGAACGGCAGCGCGGGGCAACCTGGCGGCGAGTGGCGAACGGGTGAGTAATATATCGGAACGTACCCTGGAGTGGGGGATAACGTAGCGAAAGTTACGCTAATACCGCATACGATCTAAGGATGAAAGTGGGGGATTCGCAAGAACCTCATGCTCCTGGAGCGGCCGATATCTGATTAGCTAGTTGGTGGGGTAAAGGCCTACCAAGGCATCGATCAGTAGCTGGTCTGAGAGGACGACCAGCCACACTGGAACTGAGACACGGTCCAGACTCCTACGGGAGGCAGCAGTGGGGAATTTTGGACAATGGGCGAAAGCCTGATCCAGCAATGCCGCGTGAGTGAAGAAGGCCTTCGGGTTGTAAAGCTCTTTTGTCAGGGAAGAAACGGTGAGGGCTAATATCCCTTGCTAATGACGGTACCTGAAGAATAAGCACCGGCTAACTACGTGCCAGCAGCCGCGGTAATACGTAGGGTGCAAGCGTTAATCGGAATTACTGGGCGTAAAGCGTGCGCAGGCGGTTTTGTAAGTCTGTCGTGAAATCCCCGGGCTCAACCTGGGAATTGCGATGGAGACTGCAAGGCTAGAATCTGGCAGAGGGGGGTAGAATTCCACGTGTAGCAGTGAAATGCGTAGAGATGTGGAGGAACACCGATGGCGAAGGCAGCCCCCTGGGTCAAGATTGACGCTCATGCACGAAAGCGTGGGGAGCAAACAGGATTAGATACCCTGGTAGTCCACGCCCTAAACGATGTCTACTAGTTGTCGGGTTTTAATTAACTTGGTAACGCAGCTAACGCGTGAAGTAGACCGCCTGGGGAGTACGGTCGCAAGATTAAAACTCAAAGGAATTGACGGGGACCCGCACAAGCGGTGGATGATGTGGATTAATTCGATGCAACGCGAAAAACCTTACCTACCCTTGACATGTACGGAAGCCACGAGAGATCGAGGTGTGCTCGAAAGAGAACCGTAACACAGGTGCTGCATGGCTGTCGTCAGCTCGTGTCGTGAGATGTTGGGTTAAGTCCCGCAACGAGCGCAACCCTTGTCATTAGTTGCTACGAAAGAGCACTCTAATGAGACTGCCGGTGACAAACCGGAGGAAGGTGGGGATGACGTCAAGTCCTCATGGCCCTTATGGGTAGGGCTTCACACGTCATACAATGGTACATACAGAGGGCCGCCAACCCGCGAGGGGGAGCTAATCCCAGAAAGTGTATCGTAGTCCGGATTGTAGTCTGCAACTCGACTACATGAAGTTGGAATCGCTAGTAATCGCGGATCAGCATGTCGCGGTGAAT
Source organism: Massilia sp. DJPM01 (assembly GCF_030348125.1). Classification (NCBI taxonomy): domain Bacteria; kingdom Pseudomonadati; phylum Pseudomonadota; class Betaproteobacteria; order Burkholderiales; family Oxalobacteraceae; genus Massilia; species Massilia sp. DJPM01. The sequence goes on along the minus strand of NZ_JAQOZV010000161.1, from coordinate 177 downwards.
ACGTTCCCGGGTCTTGTACACACCGCCCGTCACACCATGGGAGCGGGTTTTACCAGAAGTAGGTAGCTTAACCGCAAGGGGGGCGCTTACCACGGTAGGATTCGTGACTGGGGTGAAGTCGTAACAAGGTAGCCGTATCGGAAGGTGCGGCTGGATCACCTCCTTTCTAGAGTTGCA
>NZ_JAQOZV010000160.1:0-1704 GCF_030348125.1 Massilia sp. DJPM01 | reverse complement strand
TGCCCCCCCTCCTTGCACCGCATGCCTGAACGTGTTCGTCCCCGGCCGTCAAGGGTTCGCTGCGCCGCTGCGCACCCCTGACTGCGCGCACGCCGCCGCGATGCCAGCATGGTTAACCGAAAGGTCTTGCCTCGCGCGCGTGCGCAAGCCAAAATGCGTGTCTAGAGAAATTTGCAACAATACCGGGGCGGCATCTGGATTTAGCTGCTTCAAGCTGTTGATTCGACTAGGGAAAGTGGCGAAATTTAGAGGAAAGTGCGTCAGGTGGGCGTTATATCCAGAGCGATCCCATAGGCCTGAAAGGTGGCATCAATACCTACGGTTACGTTAGGGGTAATCCTCTTAACAAAATCGATCCGCTTGGGCTACAGGACGAAGGTAGTTTGTCGCCGCGGCCAAGAACACTTCCGGGACCCTTTGATGTCTTATTCCCAGGAACCCAAGCGAACAAGGATTTTGGGCGGGCTCTATGGCGCTTGATCAAGCCAATTAGGAATTCAGGCGACTCAGATAAGCCATCTACTGAAGGTGAAAAGGTTTGTCCCGCCCGACCCGATTTTGATTGGAAGGATCCCTCAGTTCCACCAAGAAATCCAGACGGCACAGAATGGCCGTGGCGTGGGCCAGATGCTCCGGGCGGGCCTCGAGGAGGGTATGTGAACCCGAGTAACCCGGATCAAAGTGCTCACCCAGACTTAGATCATCCTGATCCAGTGGGGCCACACTGGGACTTTACTGATCGTAAAACTGGCGGCTGGCGCATATATCCCGATGGTTCAGTAAGGCCTAAATGATGGATAAGATCGTCTCAAAATCGTTACTTGTCGATGTGGCGTTTAAACACGCCCAAGAGGTTTTTCGCGTGGCGGGAGCGTGCGACAATTGCGCAGGGTACAACAATTGGGTGCCCGAGAGCATATTCGCATTGGCACCAGAGGGTACTGATAGTGTCCGACTGCTTGATTTTCTTCACGGGGGTATTTTGGAACCCCTGCCCAAAATTTCAGACGGTTTGACAGCCGTGCAACGCGTGCCCTCTACAGTTGTGATAGCTGCCGAAATTGTGTGCCAACACTTGGCATTATGCGAGCACCCTACCTTATGGCTTCATGAAGCTCTTCTAACGAAAGAAGAGTTAAAGGCAAAAAACTTGCCGAACGTCACCATTGACGGAACGATTTACCTAGTTTTTTCGGACGGTTTAGATGTAAGCCGTGTGACCGAGTTAATTCAGTACAGCCTATTGAGCTGGCATTTTCTTGGGTTTGTGCTTGATGGCACTAACAATTCTGGATCTGTCGCTGAGCTTATTAGTGCGGCCAAGTTTGTTTTAATTGGGGCTTACGACGGGGAGAGTTTTTTGTATCTGAATGGGCCGCGTTCAGACTAATGAGAAGGCGCGCGCCGGGGGCCGGGGTCAGTGCCGACAAACGTGCACGAGCGGGGCAGTAAGCCAAAATCGACTGCATCAACGTCAGTTGACGTGCGCCGTATCTTGTTCGTATCCTGTCCGTAGCCTGTCGTAGTCTGTTCGTATCCTATTTGTATCCCATTCGGTGTCGGGAAAATCGGCCCAGGGGTGGAAACCCAGCAAAAAGCGGTAATGGACGGGGTGCGCGGGGAGTCCCCGCAGCCCCTGCCGATCTCTCACACATCACGCAACCCTCCGGGTTGGCCATACAGCCCGCCGTTGCAGGCTTCCCG
>NZ_JAQOZV010000016.1:0-129227 GCF_030348125.1 Massilia sp. DJPM01 | reverse complement strand
AACACGCATTTGCGCGAAACGGGTAATCACATTCCTCCTTAACGGCCTGCATCAGGCCGTATCCGCTGGCTTCTGGCGCGTCAATCACTTCAACATGTGCTACGAACGTTAAACTTTTGATGAAAGTGAAATTTTCAGCGCGCATGTTTCGGCTTCCGCGCAAATGGATAAAACAGAAGGAAAAAAATGAGCGTTACACTTTCAATCGGAAATCCGATAAGTGAGTACGAAAAATGTTACGACCTTGCCGTTTCAACGGAGTCGGGGTTTCACTCCGTGATTGAGCCTATCGCGGAAAAATACGGGTTAACGCTTATAGATTGGGGAACTTTTTCTGAGGTCACAAAAGAGAATTTGACCCTGTTTCTTGACGAGGTAAATCTCATCCGTGATGCTATTTTGGTATTGAGGGATGAGTCAATGCAGACCAAGATTCACTATCTGGGCCGGCTCGGCGAGTTGGCGAGTGAGGCGGAGCGTCTAATAAAAGAACGACCGGATATGAAGCTTATGATTGGGTGAATAAATACAGATACAGGCTAATGTAAGGCTGTATCTCGTTGTTAGTGGAAATGGACGTCCAGCGCAGTAAGAGGTGATTCCACTGCCGTTGCGGGTTATATGAGATTTGGCGGCGGATTTTGCGTGTATTTAGCCTGATCACTCTTCTGGAAACGACGTCAGGACTGACTTTCAGACACGGCATTTTCCGCAGAACGGTTACACGACCGGCGCTTCCACCGGCTGTGTTCATGCATTCGCAATCCGCGCGAGTGTTTCCGCAGAGGATACGGCAACCCAGCATCATGCGCGCCGGCGCGTTGGGTCAGAAGCCCTCGACCGCGCTGGTGGTATGAAAAACGCGCGGCGGTGCGCTGAAAAAGCCACCCACCAGCCGGCGCCATTCCAGGAAATCCTCGCTCTCGCGAAAATGCACCATGTGATCCTCGATGGTTTCCCATTCGACGAACAGCATGTAGCTGCCCGGTTCTTCGACCGAACGCTCCATGCGCATGCCATGACATCCTTTGGCGCGCTTGAACAGCGGTATGGCCTGCTGCACGCCTGCTTCAAACAGCTGCTCCGTTCCCGCAGCGACCTTCAGTTCCGCGACTTCCCTGAACATGTCTTCTCCTGTTGATACCGACGCTTGCCGGCGTGCCGATATTGTAGCCAGTCGCACGCATTTCTGCCGGCTGCGTTAAGATCGACCATCGGAGGAACAATGACACAGCAGATCGATTACGCGGACCAGGAAGCATGTCTCAAGGCCTGGCGCTTTGCCGCCGAAGCCCACGCCCTACAAAAATTTCCGGGCACCGACATGCCCTATCTGGTCCATCTGGGAATGGTGGGCATGGAGCTTCTCGGCGCCCATGCGCAGGACCCGATCGACGGCATCGGCATTGCCATGCAATGCGCCATCCTGCACGACGCGATGGAGGATCAGGATGTCTCGCACGGCACGCTGGTCGCCGAATTCGGGCTGGCCGTGGCCGACGGCGTGGCCGCCTTGTCGAAGTCGCCCAGCCTCCCGAAGGCGGAAGCCATGGCCGACAGCTTGAAAAGAATCCTGCTGCAGCCAAAGCCCATATGGTGCGTCAAGCTGGCCGACCGTATCAGCAATCTGGAAGCGCCACCGCATTACTGGCCGCAGGAAAAAATCACTGCCTACGGCGAGGAGGGCAAGGTCATCCTCGCCGCGCTCGGCGCCGCCAATGGCTACCTGGCGCGCCGCCTCGCCGCCAAGATCGCCGCCTATCCTTCCTGAGCGCCGCGTTTCAGGTTTTCGGCCAGCATATTGCAGAACAGCGCACCCTGTTCGATGGCGTCATCGAGCGCCACATGCGAATGGGGCAGGGGATCGAACCAGTGCTTGGGCATATTGCGCTTGGTGCTGTCGCGGTAACCGCGCTTCATCACGGCCATCGCGTACGATTTGATATCGAGCGCGGAATGGCTGAACGGGCTTTCGCCGGTAAAGCGGATCAGGTACCAGTACACAAACAGGAAATCGAAGCCGGCCGGGTAAGCCACGAACACCGGCTTGCCCGGCAGCGCCTTGACCCATGCCAGATAGCGCTGCATGGCCGCCAGTGGCGTTTCCAGGTCCGCGCGGCAGGTTGCCCATGCCTCGGGCTGGGTCAGCCACCACGCGGCGGTGGCGGGATGCGCGGCGGCGTCGGGCAGGCATTCCAGGTTCGCGCTGAAGGTCGCGATGCATGTCTTGTCGGCCAGGTAGGCTGCCGATCCGATGCTGAGCATCGAGTGCGGTCCGGGAATCGGGCCGTCGGTTTCGACGTCGGTGCTGATGTAGATTTCTTGCTTCATATTTCCTTAATCCGGGTTACCGGTCACTCATGGCGGCGGCGCTTTCGCGGGATCGAACGCGATCGACGACAGGCAGTCCGGATTGCGCTCGGCGAAACCAAACGACAGCGTACCCCATGAGCGCTGGCTTGTGTGCGAGGTCGACTCGTGAATGGAGCGGCCGCGCGGATAGCCGGTAAGGCGCAGCGTGCCGTACTGGCGGCGCACGTCGGCAAGGGTGACGCAGCTGCCGCCGATGGCGAGCACCATGAACCCGGGATGGCTGCCTTCGCGCGATGCGCAGGTCGACATTGGCGATCACCACGCCGCCGGCGAGCGGCACGGGGGTGCTTTCGTAGAGATAAAACAGGTCGTTGCCGCCCCTGCCGGTCGCGCGCAGGGGGCACCGAGTACGCGCTCCACGTGCGCCCTGGCGAATGGCACGCGTACGGCCAGCGCCACGACGGCTTCCCATAAGGTCAACTGCGGTGCGGCGATAACGGCCTCCCTGGCTGCGGCCGGCGCGGCCGGCGCGCCGGCCGCGAACAACGCGATCAGGCCGGCGCGGATGCGCCGCATGCTGATGCCGGCGCCGCGCGCATGCGGGTCAAGGCAGGGTGATGGTCAGGTTGGCGGCGCGCGGCGCCAGCTTGACCACATCGTTATAGCCGGCCATGCGTTCCTCGGTGGTCTTGCCGAGCGAAGCGCGCAGGCCGATATAGCCGAGGATGCAGATCAATCCGAACACCGAGCACAGTACCCACAGCGGCAGGTCGCTGCGCAGCTTGTGCACGATCTGGTCGGGCCGGTCGGCGTGCGGCGCGAAGCCCCCGCGCTTGCCCTTCATGTTGGCGATTTCATCGCCCAGGCGCGCGGTCAGGTAGTTCAGCTTTTCCGAACCTTCCAGGATATAGCGGCCCTGGAAGCCCAGCAGCAGGCACATATGGAACACTTCCAGCGCCTGCAAGTGCGTGCTGCCGCGCGTGCGCAGCGATTCGAGGCGGTGATAGAAATTCTCGCCGGCCAGCTGGTCGCCGAACAGCACCAGTTGCAGCGGGCGCCGTTCCCATTCGTCGCGGATCGAGAAGGTCGAGCGCAGGATGATTTCATCGACCGCCGCGCAGAAGGCATACTTGGCGGCGTCGATATCGTCGGCCGAGGCGCCCTGTTTCTTGGCGCCGCGCGTGAAGTCTTCGAGAAACTGCGTGGTCTTGTGCTGGAAGTCGGCATTGTCTTGCGGGCCGTTGCCGTTCTTGAGCATGAACAGCGCGTAAAAACCGTCGTACATCAGGTCCAGCAGCGTTTGCGGGGTGGCTCCCGCAGCGGCGGCGGCAACCGGGCCGCCGGCCATCAGCGAGGGTGCAGTGGTAGTCATGTGGGTAAGTCCTTGGGTCAGGAGGTGACGGCGATCAGTTCCAGGGTCAGCTCGCGCAAGCCTTCAGGAACATAGATGGAAATCGATTGCGCCTGCATCATCCGTTCGTACATCTGGCCCTTGGCCTCGATCGTGAAGTAGATGGTGTCAGGGCGCACCGGCACGGCTGGCGGCACCTGCGGCGCGTGCTGCAGGCGCACGCCCGGCATGGCCGAGAGCACGAATTTTTCAACGTCGTCCGGCGCGCCGATCTTGAAGCGCAGCGGCACCACGTCCACCAGTTCGATGGCCGGCAAATTGGCCGACACGGCCAGGTAAAACGCGGTCTTGTCGTCGATCTTGCCCGACTCCAGCGAGCCCAGATAGTAGGAGGGCTTGATCAGATCGAGCGCAATGGCGAAGTACTTTGACGAGATTACAGTGTCCAGCAGGTCGCGGATGATCGTGTTCAATTTCGCGAACGCCGGCCCCGGATCGGCGTGCTGGTAAGGCGGCAGGTCGGCCAGGGTCCAGCTCCTGGAAAACGTCATCAGCGCCCCCGCCACGCCCAGCAGCGCTTCGTACAGCCGTTCCGGATGCAAGCCTGGATGATGGAAGTAGTGCGTCAGCGAGGCATACGCGGTGCTGGCCGTGTGCAGCAGCCAGAACGAGGACATGTCGCCGGAACGGAATTCGATCACGTTCTTGCTCGGCTCGCGGTGGTGGCCGTACAGCGCGCTCACTTTCGCTTGCAGCGCATCGATCAGGCGGCGCAATTGCAGGAACAGGATCGGGGCGCTGCGCACCGACATGCTCGGCGGCACGAACGCCGGGTCCATCTCGAAGCCGCCGGTGGCCACGCGGCGCAGGCGCAGCAGCGGGAAGTGGGTGTACGAATCGCGCGGCTCGAATTCGGAAATCAGGCGCACGCTCTTTTTCAGGTAGGTCAGCTGGGCTTGCGCGGCCTGGGTGTACAGGTCGGGCGTGTCGGCATTGGCCTGCACGAAACGGGCCGCGTTGGCGGTCTGGCCGAGCGGCGCGAAGTTGCCGCCGAACGGCTTGAAGGCGGGCAGGGCGGCGTAAAAGGTGACGGTCTGCTGCGACTGCAGCAGCTGGCTCAGGTCCACCGTCTCGGGCAGGGCGTCGGCGCCTGGCGCGTCGACCAGTTCGCCGTCCTGGAAGCGCAGCGACAGTTCCAGCACGCGCAGCGCATTGTTGGCCAGCGCATCGCGGTCGACCTGCAACTGGTTCACTCCCCACGCGTAGGGATGGACCGCCTTCACGCTTTCGTGCAGGCGGTGTTCGTGGTACTGATCCTGCTGCTGGAAGTGCTGGGGCCGGAGGAATAATCCTTCGCCCCAGAGGACTTTGCTAGACATGCTGTGGGCACCTTTGAAAAATTTTGCATTTATTTAAAAAACTAATTAGCGGAACAATAACATTTATGAGAAGATTTGTCTTCGACCTGATGAAACGTGCGCGCCTACTACAAAGTGAGAATGTGTGATTTTCAATTGAGCGATGTAAAATTTCAATCTCTGCTAACGTTGCCCGTGTAATAAGTGTTACAATATACACATTATTTTTTCGATAATGCTCTCAAGGATACCGCATGACCTCTTTTTTCGATCTGAAGCACCTGTTCGGCGTCATGGCTTGTGCCGCGGCCCTCTCCGCCTGTGGCACGACGCCGGTGGTGCCGAAGGGCCCGGCGCCGCTGGCCGATCTGCTCAACCAGGCGACCCAGGCCGCCGGTTCCGGCCAGAAGGAACAGGCCGTCTCCATGTGGAAGCAGGCCGCTGCCGCCTATCCGGCCGACAAGACGCCGTGGGCGAGCATCGCCCAGACCCGCTACGACGCCGGCCAGTACGGCGAAGCGATCGTCAGCGCCCAGGAGGTGTTGTTGCGTGATCCCAACGACAAGGCGGCCAACAGCATCATCGCCATCGCCGGCCTGCGCCTGTCGACCCGCGCCTTGGGCGACCTGAACCGCCAGAACGGCATGACCCCGGCCCTGCGCACCGAGTCCCAGGACCTGGCCAAGCTGTTGCGCGAAAACCTGGGCGAGAGCCCGGTGGCGAGCTCGGTGCGCCGCACCGAACCGGTCAAGCGCCGTGACAAGGCCGAGAAGACGTCCAAGACCGACAAGGACGATGGCAACAAATCAGACCCATTCGACTTGCTCAAGTAAGCCGGCGATTTACGCTCCAACCATGTAGAAGGAACTACCATGTCCAAGAAAGAAAGTGTCCAAAAGCGTCTGCAAAAAGTGCGTCCACCGCGCGTGCAGATGACCTATGACGTCGAAATCGGCGATGCGATCGAAAGCAAGGAGCTGCCGTTCGTGATGGGCGTCGTCGGCGATTTCGGCGGCAGTTCCGAAGTCGAGAAGAAGCGCCTGAAAGACCGCAATTTCGTCGGCATCGACCGCGACAATTTCGATGAAGTCATGAAGGGCGTCGAGCCGCGCGCCGCTTACCGCGTCAACAATACCCTGACCGGCGAGGGCGGCAAGTTCGCCGTCGACCTCAAGTTCAAGTCGATGGAAGATTTCCGTCCCGAGGCGGTGGTCCAGCAAGTCGAGCCGCTGCGCAAGCTGCTCGAAGCGCGTACCAAGCTGGCCGACCTGCGCAACAAGCTGGCCGGCAACGACAAACTCGAAGACATCCTCAACGATGTGCTCAGCAACACCGAGAAATTGGCCGAACTCGGCCAGCAAGCCAACGCCAAGAAAGACTGATCATGTCCGCTCAACTGACCCCTGCCTCCGGCGCCGCCGCGACGACCCATGAAACGGCCTTGCTCGACCAGATCGTCGAACAGAGCAAGGTGGCCAAATCGAGCGTCGAGCACGCCCGCGCCAAGGACTTGATTTCGGAACTGGTGCACCAGGTGATGGATGGCACGGTGATCGTGTCGGACAACCTGTCGGCCACCATCGATGCCCGCGTCGCCGAACTGGACCGCATGATTTCGGACCAGCTCTCGGCCGTGATGCACGCGCCCGAATTCCAGAAGCTCGAAAGCAGCTGGACCGGCCTGCATTACCTGGTGAAAAACACCTCGACCGGCACCAACCTCAAGATCAAGATGCTCAACGCCACCAAGCGCGAGCTGGTCAAGGATTTCCAGAGTGCGCTCGAGTTCGACCAGAGCACGATGTTCAAGAAGGTCTACGAGGAAGAATTCGGCACCTTCGGTGGCGCTCCGTTCGGTTCGCTCCTGGGCGACTTCGAGATCACCCGCCAGCCGGAAGACATGTATTTCGTCGAGCAGATGTCGCACATCGCCGCCGCCGCCCACGCGCCGTTCATCACCTCGGCCTCGCCCGAGCTGTTCGGCCTGGAAAGCTATAGCGAACTGGGCAAACCGCGCGACCTGGCCAAGATCTTCGACACCGTCGAATACGCAAAATGGAAATCGTTCCGCGAATCCGAAGATTCGCGCTACGTCGGCATCACCCTGCCGCGCTTCCTGGGCCGCCTGCCATTCCACCCGGCTGATGGCGCCACCACCGAAGGCTTCAATTTCGTGGAAGACGTGGACGGCACCGACCACCACAAATACCTGTGGTGCAACGCGGCCTACGCCTTCGCCACCAAGCTGACCGGCGCGTTCGACGACTTCGGCTGGTGCGCGGCGATCCGCGGCGTCGAAGGCGGCGGCCTGGTCGAAGACTTGCCGACCCACACCTTCAAGACCGATGAAGGCGAAGTCGCGCTCAAGTGCCCGGCTGAAATCGCGATCACCGACCGCCGCGAGAAAGAGCTGTCCGACCTCGGCTTCATCTCGCTGGTGCACTGCAAGAATACCGACTACGCGGCCTTCTTCGGCGCCCAATCGGCCCAGAAAGCCAAGAAATACAACACCGATTCGGCCAACGCCAACGCGGTCCTGTCGGCCCAGCTGCAGTACATCTTCGCCGTCTCGCGCATCGCCCACTACATGAAGGCCATGATGCGCGACAAGATCGGCAGTTTTGCCGCGGCATCGAACGTCGAAGACCACCTGAACCGCTGGCTGACCCAATACGTGCTGCTCGACGATAACGCAAGCCAGGAACAGAAAGCCCAGTTCCCGCTGCGCGAAGCGTCGGTGCAAGTGTCGGAAGTGCCGGGCCGTCCGGGCGTGTACCGCGCCGTGTCGTTCCTGCGTCCGCACTTCCAGCTCGACGAACTTTCCGTTTCACTCCGTCTGGTCGCGGAGCTACCACCATCGACCAAATCGTAGCACCCCGTAGTACCTATAAACCACTGAAAGGAACACAATGGCAATCGACGTCTACCTCCAAATCGACGGCATCAAAGGCGAGTCGACCGACTCCGCCCACAAAGACTGGATCGAATGCCAGTCCGTCAGCTGGGAAGTGCTGCAGCCTAAATCGGCTACCGCATCGACCGGCGGCGGCCATACCGCCGAGCGTACCGAGCACCGCGATATCGTTATCGCCAAACTGGCCGACCTGGCAACCCCTCTGCTGCTGCAGAACTGCTCGTCGGGCAAAACCCTGGCCAAGGCAAAGCTGGAATTCCTGCGCGCCGACGGTCAGGGCGAGCGTATCAAGTACTTCGAAATCGAACTGGAAAACGTGCTGATCTCCAGCGTGGCTCCAGCCGTTTCGGCCGGCGACATCCTGACCGAAAACCTGTCGCTCAAGTACTCGAAAGTCAAATGGAAATACACGCAGCAGAAAGTCGGCGGCGGTTCGGGCGGTAACACTTCCGGCGGCTGGGATCTGGCGACTAACAAAACCGCGTAACAGCAGTAACGCAACGGGGTACCAATGAAGGGTTTTACGCCAGGTTTGTTTGACCGGTTGATGGATGTGCCGGTCAATGGTTCCTCCAGCGGCACAGTCACCCGGATGTCGATCGAGGACTTGAAGGACTCGGTCGCACGCGATCTCGAGGCGCTGCTCAACACGCGCACCGTGATACCGGAAGACTTGCTGAAACGGTACCCCGAATGCGGTCGCTCGATCGTGACATTCGGCCTGAATGATTTTGCAGGCCGGTCGCTGTCGAGCACCGACGACCGGGCCTTCATCTGCCTGTGTCTCGAAAAAGCCATCGCACGCCATGAGCCGCGCCTGCGCAACGTCAAGGCGTCGCTGGAAATCCGCGAAGATTCGGTCAACCGTCTCAATTTCGCCATCACGGCGCTGCTGGTCGTGAGCAGTTCCCAGGAGCCCGTCAATTTTGACGCCGTCTTGCAGCCATCGAGCCTGCACTACACCATCAGCAAAGCGCGCCGCCTTGCATCCGGGGGAGCCTGAGTTTGGAAGATCTGTTACCGTATTACGAACGCGAACTGGGATTCTTGCGCCGCTATTCGCGCGAATTTTCAGAGCGCTATCCCAAGATCGCCGGGCGTCTGCTGATCGCCGGCGAGGTGTGCGAAGACCCGCACATCGAACGCATGATCGAATCGTTTGCGCTGCTCAATTCGCGCATCGCCAAGCGGCTCGACGACGACTATCCCGAATTTACCGAAGCACTGTTTGAAGTGCTGTATCCGCACTACCTGCGCCCGTTTCCTTCGTGCTCGATCGCGCACATGGACTTTGCGGGCGTGGCCGCGCAGCTGACCGCCGCCACCGCGATCCCGCGCGGCACCCAGCTGACCACGCGCCCGGTGCGCGGCGCTTCCTGCACCTTCCGCACCGCCTATCCGGTGACGGTGGCGCCGCTGGCGCTCTCCGCCGCATCGTTCGCGCCGATCATCGACACGCCCGAAGCGATCCGGCCCCCGGTCGGCGCCACCTCCAGCGTGAGCCTGACCATCAGCAGCCTGTCGGACCAGGTGTCGCTGGCCCAACTCGGCCTGGCCAAACTGCGCGTGTTCATCGATGGCGAGCCCTCGTTCTGCGCGGCGCTGCGCGACGCGCTGTTCATGCGCACCGTGGCCGCCTACGCCGAAGGCGACAGCAGCGGGCGCTGGATGGCGCTGCCGGCCATCCCGGTGCACGCGGCCGGCTTCGACGAAGACGAATCGCTGATCGACTTCGCGGCGCGCTCGCACACGGCCTACCGCCTGCTGACCGAATATTTCTGCTTCCCCGAAAAATTCAACTTCTTCGACATCGACCTGGCCGCGCTGACGGCGGTACTGCCGATGGGCTGCCGCACGATCACCCTGCACCTGGCGCTGTCGGGCATGCGTACCGACTCGAATGCGGCGCGCATGCTCGGCACGCTCTCCACCAACAACGTGCTGCTCGGCTGCACCCCGGTGGTGAACCTGTTCCGCCAGCGCGGCGAGCCGATTCGCCTGACCCACACCACTGCCAGCTACCCGGTGCTGGCCGACGCGCGCCGCGCCTTCGCCTACGAAGTGCAGTCGATCGATTCGGTGAAACTGGTGCGCCAGACGCCGCAGGGCGAATCGATCGTCGACTTCCGCCCGTTCTACTCGCTCAAGCACGGGCAGATGCCGGAAAAGAAGGGCCACTACTGGGTCATGCGGCGCGATGAAACTATCGCCGACAAGAGCCCCGGCTTCGAGACCGAGATTTCGATCGTCGACATCGACTTCGACCCGGCCGAAGTCGAAACCGACACCCTCAGCCTGGAGCTGACCTGCACCAACCGCGACTTGCCGGCCTCCTTGACCTACGGCCTGCGCGGCGGCGACCTGTTCCTCGAAGGCGGCTCCACCGTGCGCCAGATCAGCTTCCTGCGCAAACCCACGGCCTCGCAGCGCTTCGAGCGTGGCCGCGGCGCCCACTGGCGCCTGATCTCGCACCTGTCGCTGAACCACCTGTCGCTGGCCGAAGGCGGCCTGGATGCCTTCCGCGAAATGCTCACCTTGTACGACTTGCCGCGCTCGCCGTCGACCCAGCGCCAGATCGGCGGCATCGCGGAGGTAGCCTACAAGGCGGCCAACACCTGGCTGCCGGGGAACCCGTTCGCCTGCCTGGTGCGCGGCATGGAAGTGCGCCTGACGATCGACGAGGAAGCCTTTGTCGGCAGCGGCATCCACGCTTTTGCCCACATCATCGACCGCTTCCTCGGCCTGTACGTGCACGCCAACAGCTTCACCCAACTGGTGATCGTATCGAATAAAAATGGAGAAGAGCTATTGAGATGCTTGCCACGAAGCGGCGATTTGAGCCTGCTGTAATCGAACGTCTGTTCGAGGAACCGTACCGCTTCCAGTTCTTCCAGGCGGTGCGGATGCTCGAGCTATGGCTCAAGCGCCACGGCTCGCCGCAGCAGGGCGCCATCGCCAACTTCCTGCGCTTCCAGAATTCGACCTCGCTCGCTTTTCCGCCCAGCCAGCTCGAAAACATCGAGACGGTGCCGCGCGACGTGCCGCGCCAGGCCAGGTCGCTGGGCGAGGCCCTGCAATCGAATACGCTCAAATACATCCGCATCACGCCGGCCTTCATGGGCCTGTTGGGCGGGAACGGCGCGCTGCCGGCCCATTACACCGACCGCATCTCGGCCCACATCATCTACAACAAGGATGAAGGTCCGCGCGCGTTCCTCGACACCTTCTCGAACCGTTCGCTGGCGCTGTTCTTCGAAGCCTGGCGCAAGTACCGGCTCGAACTCAAATATGCGATCGACGGCAAGGACAGCTTCCTGCCGCTGCTGCTGTCGCTGGCCGGGGTGGGCAACGAGTCGCTGCGCCACCGCCTCAAGGACGAAGTTGGCGGCGGGGTGCTCGATGAATCGATCGGCTACTTCGCCTCGGCCATGCGCCACCGGCCGCCGTCGGCGGTGCAGATGTCGCGCGTGCTGTCGGAGTATTTCAACCAGCGTATCCGCGCCGAGCAGTTCATCGGCTGCTGGTACGCGGTGCCGGCCAGCCAGCAGACCATGCTGGGCGCGGCCAATTCGATGCTGGGTGGCGGTGCCATGGCCGGCGAGCGCGTATGGCAGCGCGACCTGCGCCTGCGCCTGGTGGTCGGCCCGCTCGACCACGACAGCTTCAACTCCTTCCTGCCGGGCGGGCTGGCGGCGCGCGCGCTCAAGAGCATGATCACCATGTTTACCGGCGTGACGCTCGAATACGAAGTGCAGCTGGTGCTGCGCGGCTCCGACGTGCATGGCATGTGCATGGATGAAGCGCGCACCGGCGGGCGCCTGGGCTGGGACAGTTTTCTGGTGACCGGTTCGCGTCAGGAAGACCGAAGCGATGTCCGCTACGATATCCACGCGCTGTGATTGACAACACGATACAACAAAAAAAGGAACTTGCATGAGCATCAACCTGAAAACGCTGATCGGCAAACTCAATGAGACCAGCCGCACCGCCGCCACCCGCGCGGCCAGTATTTGCGTGTCCCTCGGCCAGTACGAAGTCGACATCGAACACCTGTTCCTGGCGCTGCTGGAGCAGCCCAAGAGCGACTTTGCGCTGATCGCGCGCCAGTGCGGCATCAGCGCCGGCATGCTGGAAGCGGACTTGCAGGCCGAAGTGGGCCGCCTCAAGACCGGTAACTCGCGCACGCCGGTGTTTTCGGTGCGCTTGCCCAAGCTGTTCGAAAACGCCTGGCTGATCGCCTCGCTCGACATTCAAGCCGGGCGCACGGCCGAAATCCGCAGCGGCCATTTGCTGCAAGCCTTGCTGACCGATCCGGAACTGGCGCAGCTGGCCTTCCGCGGTTCCAAATTGTTCGGCAAGTTCGACGTCGAGCAGATCAAGCATAACCTCGACAAGCTCGCTGCCGGTTCGCAGGAAGCCGTGGCGACGCAAACGGCCGGCAGCGCCGACGATGGCGAGGGCAACGATCCGGTCGGCGACATGGCCGCCAAGGCCGCGTCCAGGACGCCCTCGCTCGACCAGTTCACCACCAACCTGACCGAGCGCGCGCGCGCCGGCAAGGTCGACCCGGTGATCGGGCGCGATACCGAAATCCGCCAGGCCATCGATATCCTGATGCGGCGCCGCCAGAACAATCCGATCCTGACCGGCGAAGCGGGCGTGGGCAAGACCGCCGTGGTCGAAGGCCTGGCGCTGCGCATCGCCAGCAACGACGTGCCCGACGTGCTCAAGGGCGTCGAGATCCACACGCTCGACATGGGCCTGCTGCAAGCCGGCGCCAGCGTCAAGGGCGAGTTCGAGAACCGCCTCAAGAACGTGATCGACGAAGTCAAGAAGAGCCCGCACGCGATCATCCTCTTCATCGACGAAGCGCACACCATGATCGGCGCGGGCGGCACCGCCGGCCAGAACGACGCGGCCAACCTGTTGAAACCTGCATTGGCGCGCGGCGAACTGCGCACCATCGCCGCCACCACCTGGAGCGAGTACAAAAAGTACTTCGAGAAGGATGCCGCCCTGGCGCGCCGCTTCCAGGTGATCAAGGTCGAGGAACCGAGCGAAGAACTGGCCTGCGCCATGTTGCGCGGCATGGCCCCGCTGATGGAAAAACACTTCGGCGTGCGCGTCTACGATGAAGCGATCACCGAGGCGGTGCGCCTGTCGCACCGCTACATCATGGGCCGCCAGCTGCCGGACAAGGCCATCAGCGTGCTCGATACCGCCTGCGCCAAGGTCGCCCTGGGCCAGAACGCCACCCCGGCGCTGATCGAAAACCTGGCGCGCAAGCTGGAACGGATCGACATCGAAGCCGGCGCGCTGACGCGCGAACAGAGTTCGGGCGGCGCGCACGCGGCGCGCCTGAAGGAACTGGGCGAGCAGCGCAAGGCGGCCGCCGAGCAGCACGCGCTGCTGGCGGCGCGCTGGGAGCAGGAAAAGCAGCTGTCCGAAAAAATCATGGATGGCCGCCGCAGCCTGGAAGACGCCGAACAGAAGGACGCCAGCAAGGGCAAGGATATCCAGGCCATGGTGGCCGAACTGCGCACCCTGCAAGGCGAAACGCCGATGGTGCCGGTGCAGGTGGACGGCCACGTGGTGGCGGAGATTGTCGCCGGCTGGACCGGCATCCCGCTCGGCAAAATGGTCAAGGATGAAATCAAGACGGTCCTGAAACTGAAGGACTTGCTGGAAGAGCGCGTGCTGGGCCAGTCGTATGCGATCGAAGCGGTGGCGCAGCGCGTGCGCACCTCGCGCGCCAACCTGGACGACCCGAACAAGCCGAAAGGGGTGTTCCTGTTCGTCGGCCCGTCCGGCATCGGCAAGACCGAAACCGCACTGGCGCTGGCCGATGTGCTGTACGGCGGCGAGCGCAAGATGATCACGATTAACATGAGCGAATACCAGGAAGCGCACAGCGTCTCGGGCCTGAAAGGCTCGCCGCCCGGCTACGTGGGTTACGGCGAAGGCGGGGTGCTGACCGAAGCGGTACGCCGCAATCCGTACAGTGTGGTGCTGCTCGATGAAGTCGAGAAGGCCCACCCGGACGTGATGGAGCTGTTCTTCCAGGTCTTCGACAAGGGTGTGATGGACGACGCCGAAGGGCGCGAGATCGACTTCAAGAACACCATCATCATCCTGACCTCGAACGTGGCGTCGAGCGCGATGATGCAGGCGTGCCTGAACAAGACGCCGGAAGAGATGCCGACCCCGGACATGCTGGAAGAGATGATCCGTCCGCACCTGATGAAGCAGTTCAAGCCCGCCTTTCTGGGCCGCCTGAAGGTGATTCCCTACTACCCGCTGGGCGACGACGCGCTGGTCAAGATCATCGAACTGAAGATGCGCAAGATCGCCCAGCGCATCGCCGCCAACCACAAGGCCGAATTCTCGTACGACGAAGCGCTGGTCGAAGCGGTGCTGGCGCGCTGCACCGAAGTCGATTCGGGCGCGCGCAATGTCGACAATATCCTCAACGGCACGGTGCTACCCGAGATCGCCGAAACCGTGCTGGCCAAGATGGCCGAAGGCGCCGCGATCGCCAGGATCAAGGTCAGCGCCGACAAGAAGGGGCAGTTCAAGTACACCATCAAGTAAGCGCCGTGTGCGGCACGCAAACCTTTATTTTTTGATATTGCAATATAATTAAGTGCGGCGGGCCCCGCTGGGGTCTGTCGCGTCCCGTCACGCGGTGCTGCGAGCACCGCGTTCATCGAGAATACCTGAGGAGGAAGTGGGAATGGCAACGAGAACATGGACGTGTGGCAAGGACGGACCGAAGACGGTAGCGGAATTGCGCAAGAAAATGGTGGCGCTGGTGAAGAACAAGACCAGTTCGCAACTGATCGACTCCAAATTTACACGCGATCACATCTACGCCGGGCACAGCGGCGACGTTTTAAAGCTGGCGCAGATGCTGGCAAAGCAGCGCGACCTGCCCTTGAGCACCTTGCTGATCACGTCGATGCAAGCCACGGCCAAGGCTGAAGTACTGAACTGGATCGCGCACATTCCCGATGCGATGCTGACCTATCAGCGTGGTGTGTGGACGGTCAATACCCAAGGCAGCACCGTTCCGGCGGTCTGCAGCTACAAGTGGGTGACGGTCAATCTGGACGAGTTGAAGAGGATGATGATCAAGCAACCCGGCGACATCGTCAAGAAGAGCCGCGAGTGGATGAAGGAGTCGCAAAAGTCGCCGGCCATCGCTTGCCAGTTCTCCGGCGACGGCAGCCCGGTCATCTATCACCTCGACTATTAAGCAAGGGCGTGCGCGCCCCGGCCCTTATCCGGGCCGGGGCGGCGCGCGCATCAATCGTCCTGCGGCGGTTTCACGCCCAGCAGTTCTTCGATATGGGCCATGGCGCCCGAATCCTTGACCACGGAGCGCAGCCAGGCATGCAGGTCGGTGTTGGCGGCGTCGGCCGCCTTGTCGGCGAAATACGAGGCCGGGCTGTGCGGCTCGGTGCGGCGGAAGAATTCAGCCACATTGCGCAATTGGGTCACGGCTTGCTCGCGGGTGCGGATCACGCCCGGCGGGCCGGCCGGCTGGGGCGCGCTTGGCGGACCCTGGTCGTTTTCCGGCTCGGCGTAATAAAAGTCGCCCGGCGCGGCCACCGCTTCGGCCGGCGCGGCGCTCGGTGCCGGCATCAGGGTCACCATGTCCTGCACCGCTTCGCGCGCGTTCGAGAAGCCCGGGCTGTCGTGGCCCAGGCGCGTGTCGGCCGCCTGTTCGAACTGGCGCAGCGCATCCAGGCAGTATTGGGCGTCGGCGGTGAAGGTTTCGCGGAACTTGGCCGAGTTGGCGTTGCGCGCTTTTTCCAGGTCGGGCAGTTTCAGCCCGGCCGGCGCGCCCGCATTGTTGTTGTAGCTGCCGCCGCCGCTGGCGTTGGCCAGCTTGCGCGCCACTTCGAAGTCGACCAGCGTATAGCCGCGCGTGCCTTCGGTGATGCGCATTTCGCGCAGCAGGGCAGGGGTGCGGCCCAGGATCCAGGACAGGTTGCCGATGCGCTGGTCGTGGTCGTCGTCTTCGGCTTCCGGAAACAGGCCGCGGTCCCAATACTGCTCGATCAGGCCGGCCAGCACGCGGAAGCTCTCGCCCAGGCCGCGCAGCTGGTGCTTCTTGGCGGCCGCCTCGGCCAGCCACACGCCCAGGCGCAAGTCCTTGCTCTTTTTTTCGAGCAGGGCGGCGCAGCGGGTCACCACGAAATCCCAGTCGGCTTCCTTGATGTCGGTGACCCACTCGCCCTGGTCGAGCGAGGGGTCGTCGAATTTGCGCGCCAGCGTGATGGCGTCGAGTTCAGGCGAAAAGGCCAGGTCCTCGCCGGCCGGCTGGTCGTCGCTGATCGGGGTTAAGAGCGGTTCTGCTGCAAACATGGTGTCCTCGTGGTTGGGAGGCGCTTATTGCGCCATCCGGAATTCGATGCGGCGGTTGCGCGCGCGTCCGTCCGCGCTGTCGTTGCTGGCGACCGGGCGGTCGGCGCCCTGGCCGGAAGCGCTGAGCAGTTCAGCCTTGATGCCGGAGCTGGTCAGGTAGGTCTTGACCGCTTCGGCGCGCGCCTGGCTCAGGTTCTGGTTGGTGGCCTTGTTGCCCTGGCTATCGGTGTGGCCGATGATGTCGACCTTGCGGTCCTTGAGCTTCATCATGGCCGCCGCCATTTCGTCGAGAATCGCGCGTCCGGCCGGGGTCAGGGCGGCTTTGCCGCTTTCGAATTCGACGATGCGGTTGGCCAGCGTGGTATCGAGCACGCTCTGGTCGGCGGCCGATACGCGCAGGCTGTTGTTGACCGTGTAGGTCGGGTTCAGGCTGGCCGTGACGTTGCCGGCGATTTTCTGGCGCGTCGCTTCGCTGGCCACTTCGCCCTTGATGCTGACGGTGCTGCCATCGATTTTCAGCTGGCCGCGCGAGATCGACTTGAGGTCCGGCGTGATCAGTTTTTGCACGTAGCCGTTCCAGTTGGCCGGCGTGGCGACCTGGCCGACGGTGATCTGGTCGACTACCAGGTCGGCGCCGTACACCTCGCGCAGGCGCGCCAGCACGGCGGCCTTGCTCGCTTCATCGGGCACGGTGCCGGATACCAGCACCTGGCCCGGCTGGGGGGCGGCGGTTTGTGCGCCGGCATTGACTGCGCCGGCAAGCAGGATTAACAGGGCGACAAGGTGGCGCATGATCAGCTTCCGATAAACGCCGCGCGCAACGATTCCAGCGCGGATTTGAGTGACAAATTGGCTTGCGCCAGATAGGTGGACAGTTTCTGGACCGCGTAGTCCGTGTCGGTCTGGGCGTCGACCCAGTCGAGCTGGTCGAACGTGATGTGGCGCTCCTGCGCCGCACCGGGGTCCATGATCGCCTGCAGCGTTTGCGGGGAGGCGCCGGAAAAACCCACCACCAGCGCCGGACGGGCGTTGATGCGGGCCACGAACAGGGCCAGCTCGAAATCGGCGCGCGCCAGGAACGGGGTAATCAGGTGCATCCAGAATGCCGCCACCAGGTTGCGGTAGATCGGATCGACCGGCAGCGGCAGCACCAGGCTCTTTTCGAGCCGGCTCGAACTGCTGGCCATCACCGGCTGCATCAGCATGCCGAGCGCCAGCAGCACCTGGCGCGCCGAGCAGGCGTAGCCGGCCTGGCTCAAGAGGCCATCGAGCGCGCCCACGGTCTGCATGTCGAGGAAGTCCTCGAACGCCGCTTCATAGGCCGCGACGCGCAGGTCGACGTCGATGGTGTGGCTGGCGGCCGCCTGCAGCGGGGCGGCGGCATCGGCCGCGCCGATCACGCCGGCGCTGAGCGTTTCCAGCCGGTTCCACAGGCGCGAGAGCACCAGCGGCGCGTCCGCCACGAAGGTGGCCGGGTCGGCCACTTCCATCGCGCTCATCATCAGGAACGGGAAGCGCCGGTTCGACTGGTCGCTGCTGGCCACGATATGGCCGGCGATGGCATTCCTGCGGCGCGGGCCGATGAAGGCGAAGTGCAGCGGCGCGACCGCGTCGTAGTTCAGTTTCCAGCGCGCGTCGGCGCTCATCAGGTCCATGGCCTGGGCCAGCCAGTCGTCCAGCACCTTGATCAGGCCCGGGTTGTCGCTGCCCTTGACGAAGTCGCCGCGGCTGGGGATCTTGCCGAAATAGCCGACCGGAATCGGCGTGACGGCGCGGTTCATGGACGTGCTCCCGCGCCTGGCGCCGGTGCGGCCGCTGCCGCAGGCGCTGGTGCAGGTGCCGCCGCAGGGGCGGGCGCCGGCACGGCCGCAGGCACGCTCGAACTGATGATCGTGTCGGGCAGGCGCATGCGCTTGAAGCCGCTGCCCGCTTGCGGGGCCGAGGTCGCCGCCGGCTTGGCGCCGGCTGGAATGATCTTCAGGTTGGAGGTGACCTTGACGCCGGCATTTTCCCAGCTCAGCTCGAAGACCCCGCCATCCTTGCGCTTGCGCTGGGCCGATTCGACCATCTTGCGCAGGCCGAAGTGACCCGGTTCGTTGAGCAGCACCACCGTCTGGCCTTGCGGCGTGATGGCGGTGATGCGCGAGCCCGGCGTACCCTGCGGGTTCGGCCAGACCATGTGTACCCACGGCTGCGGCTGGCCTTTCCAGCGCAGCGACTGGCCATCGATCTCGATGGTGAACTCGGTGGCGCCGGTGGCGCCCAGCGCTTGCAGGTCGAACTGGGTCTGGGCTTCGCCGCTTGGGCTGCTGGCCGCGGCGGCGGCCACGCCGCCGGCCGACAGCGGCGCGATCCAGCCGGGGAAGCTCGACACCGCCGACGGCGACAGGCCGATGCCCATATTGGCCCAGGTGCGGGCCGCCACCACGTCGCCGCGGCGCACCACCAGCGGGCCGATGGTGGTATCGAAGAACTTGGCGATCGCGCCCGACGGCCCGAACACCTGGGCGATTTCATCGTTGGTCGCTTCCGAGCGCGAGTCGGCCGCGAACGGATACTTGGTGGCCAGGTTCTGGCGGAACGGTTGCAGCACCTGCGCCGCCCACACCTTGTCGATTTCAGCCTCGGTCGGACGCACGATCACCGAGAAGGTCTGCATCAGCGGACGCACCAGGATCGGACGGATGGCTTGCTTCTGGATGTCGCTCATCCCGGTCAGCATCTGTTCATCGACATACTTGAGCGCTTCGGCCAGTTCGGAACCGCTGCCATCCAAGGTTTGCTGCATCAGCTGCTTGGCGCCCGGACCCGGGTCGCCCTGGTTCTTGATGGTGTTGAAGCGGCTGCGCAGTTTCGACAGGTGCTCCATGTAGCCGCGCATGAGCGAGGCATCCTTGTCCTTGGCGACCACCAGGCGCGCCACGCCGGAAAATTCGCGGCCGACGGGGCCCAGCGGCAGCGGCGCAATACTGCTGCCGCTCTGGGTTGGCGGCAGGTCGACGGTGACGTGCGATGGCTTGCGGCGCAGGATCACTTCGCGGAACCAGCCCATCATGTCGCGCTTGGCGCTGGCCATGCCCTTGTCCACCAGGGACGGGTTGTCCCACGAGGTTTGTTCGTAGACGGTGGTGATCAGCTTCTGGATGGGCGAGGTTTGCGGGTCGCCCAGGCGGTTCATGGCCGCCGCCGCCGCCTCGAAACCATTCAGGTCGCGGATGGTCACGCCCTGCACGAACTTTTGCCATTCCCTGGCGTAGTCGTTCTTGTACATCTCGACCAGCGCCTTCTGGATCTGTTCCGGGCTGCCTTCGAGCGTCAGGTCGTCCTTGGAGGCGGTCTTGAGCACCCAGTCGGCGCTTTGCAGTTCCTTGTTGGCGGCATCCTTGAAGGCGCCCTGCACGAAGCCTTCCCAGGCTTCGCGCGTGAAGCTGCCCGGCACGGCGTAGCTGCCCAGCACCAGTTCCTTGTCCTGGTCGCCGACGATGCGGCCCACCGTCATCGACGGGAAGCGGGTGGCGGCGCGCGCCTTGACGTCGGCGTACACGCGTTCGCGCGCCGGCATGCCGCGCACCACCAGGCGCAGGGTGTCGCGGGTCTGGTCGACCAGGGCCAGCTTGCTGTCGATCTGCGGCCAGGACACGTCTTCCACCTGCGCCAGGTAGAACGAGATGGTGCGCTCGGCGCTGCGGATCATTTGCTCGCGCGGCATGGCGCCCCGGTTGGCGTCGAGCCAGACGCGCCAGAAGCGGGTCAGCTGGTCGTTCAGGTGGCCGCCCTCGAAACGCGCCTTATCGCCCAGCATCAGGTAGGTTTTCAGGGCGTTGTAGGCGTCTTCGGTGCTGGTTGGCGAGGCATCCTTGAACTGGGTGGCGGCCGGCGCGGCGGGTGCGGCTGCGGCTGCCACGGCGGGCGCGGCGGTGCCGGCCGGTGCGTCGGCGGCGGCCGGCTTGACGCCGCCCTGCAGCGCGCTGGCGTTGCTGTTGACTTCGGTAAGGAAGGTTTCCAGCGAACCGGCCACCGGTTTCAACATGATTTCGCGCACGCCGCTGAAGTATTCCTCGCGCAGCTTGCGTTCGAGCAGTTCGCCCTGGTACAGGCCCAGCGAGAGCGAAAGCGGACGGCTGTCGCGGTATTTTTCCAGCTGTTCGATGCGGTCCTGCAGGATTTGCAGCGCTTCAAAGCGCGATTGCAGGTCGATCTTGTTGGTCTGGATCTTCACCACCTGGTCGAGGTCGGCCTGGACGTTTTCGACCAGCTTGCGGTTGCTCATGTACGACCAGCTCCAGCCGCCCAGGGTCAGGCCGACCATGGCGGTGGCCAGGAAGAAGGCGGCGTAGCGCATGCGCGTCTTGCTCGGGCTGGCGTACTGGGCGACCAGGTCCTTGTCGGCGAAAATCACGTTGCGGAACAGGTTGAGCAGGAAGAAGCCGCTCTGGTTCTGGGTTTCGGCGTGGTGCTGCGGCTGCAGCTTGATGTCGAAGCGCTGCGCCACTTTCTGCGACGAGGCCGAGATCGATTCGCCTTCCTGCAGCGCGCTGGTGAAGTAAAAGCCGCGGAACACCGGCTTGAACTGGAACGGGTTTTCCTCGAACAGGGTGGCGATGAAGGTGCGCAGCGGCGCCTTGATGGTCGAAAATTCGAGCGGGAAGGTGAAAATGCCGGGCGGCATGCGCTCGCGCCATTGCAGCGCCATATTGGCCGCGCTCATGTCTTTCAGGCCGTCGTACAGCTCGTCGAAGCGGGCGTCGAACTGGGTCAGCACCTGTTCGCTGCCGGCCGCATGGCTGTAGGGCAGGGTGGCGCCCCAGACACGGTCGCGCTCGGCGCGTTCGGTGTCCTGGAAGAATTCGTTAAAGCCAGCGATCAGGTCGGCCTTGGTAAACACCACGTACACCGGCGCATGCACTTCCAGGCGCTCGGTCAGTTCCTGTACGCGCTGGCGCAGGTTTTTGGCCAGGTTGATGGCGAACTCGGGACGGTTGCCGGTCAGTTCGGCCACGCTGACGGCGATGATGATGCCGTTGATCGGCGCCTTCTTGCGGTATTTTTTCAGCAGCGACAGGAAGCCGAACCACTCGGTGCGGTCTTCGTCGACCACCGAATAGCGCCCGGCGGTGTCGAGCAGGATGCCGTCGGTGGTGAAGAACCAGTCGCAGTTGCGGGTGCCGCCCACGCCCTGGACGATCTTGCTGTCGGCAAAAGGAAACTGCAGGCCGGAGCTGGCAATCGCCGTGCTCTTGCCGGCCGCCGGATTGCCGATGATCATGTACCACGGCAATTCGTACAGGGCCGCGTCACCGGACAACTGGCCCAGCTTGGAGCCCTTGATGGTGGCGATCGCATCGAGCATGCGTTTCTTGATGGTTTCGTGTTCCTGGCGCTGGGCGGGGTCGGCACGCACCGGCGTGTGGTTGACCTGCTGTTCCAGCATCTCGCCGAGATTGCTGGCGGCGCGCTGGCGCTTGTGGCGGCGCCATAGCCAGACCAGCAAGCCGAAGAACAGCGCCACCCCGAGCACGGCGAACGCGTACTCGGCCGGGAGGTCCAGCACCGCCGCCCCGATCAGCAAGACGGCGGCAAACGCCAGCCACCCGACGACGATCAGGGTGCGACGGCTTGTCAGAAACTGCCAGATTGATTGCATCATTATCAGAAACTCAGTTTATAAAAACATTTACAACAGGACCGTCGCTGGCCGGATCAGGGCGCAGCGACGGAAGGGGTCTTCCTTGTTCAGGCACAGCACGGGGGACATGCAGGTTCGCTGCCGTTGACCGCGCCTGGTGCCGCTCAGCGGCGCTTCATCACACCGGCCAGGCGCAGCTCGGTATGTCCGAAGTCCATCATTTTCCAGCGTCCGCCCCAGGTCAGCCCCAGCGATTCGGCAACTTCGCCGTACAGCTCGTAACCGCGCATGGCCCAGGGATCTTTTTCCGAAATTACAATTTTACCGTTACGTATGAAAGCGCAGTCGGCCGCCAGTCCGTACTGGTGCCAGCTCTGGAACGCAGCCGCATTGGTCACCGACGAGCCCATCGCGGCCAGCTTGTTCTGGCGTTCCGGACTGCGATAGCCTTCCAGGATGGCCATATCGTAACCATGCCGTTCTTTCATTATTTTAAACGCTTGCAGCAAGCGCTGGGTGTACGCCGGATTCATCAGTGACCAATCGCGGCTGGCCGAGACGATCATCGGGCGTTCCTGCTCGACTTCGACGGTGGCGAACAGCATCGGCGGCAGCGGCGCGGGCGGCACCAGGTTCTCGCCTTCGAGCAGGCCGGCGACCTGGGTATCCATTTCGCGGGTCGACTCCTCGAAGCCGCCAAGCACGGTGCCGCCGCTGAACAGGGCCACCAGCGGCGGCACCGACACCAGCACCAGGCCGCCGATCACGAGCAGGTAATGGCGGCGAAAGAACTGGCTGGCGTCGCGCGCCGATGTGCTGCCGGTTTGTCGTATCGCCGCAACACTTTGTCCCCTGACGCGTGCCGCCTGTCCGAACCAGCCTCGCAGGCGCAGGCCGGCGCGCGCCAGCATGCTCAGCACAAACGCGCGGCCGGCCGGAAACAGCACCAGAAAACTGATTACGCACGCCAGCAAAAAGTACAGGGCTACTGCAAGAAACAGCACGGGGACCTCATCAAGACATTCAAAACGAAAAGTGCGATACTGACATAAAGGATTGCTTGGAAGTATATCTTACTGTTATAGCAATCCGACAGGTGATTCCACACTCTTTTGTGAGGGGTTCCTGACGATTGACATGGTAAAAAAGCTTCACGTTTTTTTTGAATAGCGTAAAGTTATGTAGAAATCAACAAGGAGCACCCTTTGCAACATGACGATCAGTCGCCGCCAGCCTACAGGCGGCCCAGTTTACTTTCTACCGAGCAACAACAAGAGGCGGCGCGCGCGAGCGCCGACGCACGCCAGTCGACCCAAGCGGCCGACAAGTCCCCCCTCGATGCGGGCAAGGCCAAACGCGGCAAGGCCGCCTGGCTGGCCGGCGGCGCCGTGCTGGTGGCCGTGTGCGCCGGCGCCGCGGTGTGGCTGGCGCTGGAGGCCGACACCATGCCTGCCGTGGTCGCGTCCGGCCCGGCCGCACCGGTGCTTGCCGATCCGGTGACGCCGGCGCCGCTGGCCAAGCCGGGCGAGGCCGACGTAGCGGCCGCCACCACCAAGCCGGCCGGGGCCGACGTAGCGGCAGCCACCACCAAGCCGGCCGAGGCCGACGTATCGGCGGCCGCCATCCTGGAGCAGGGCGCCCCCGCGCCGGCCGCCGCCGCGAACGATCCCTCGCTCAAGGACATGCTCAACGCGCCGTCCGCACCCAAGCCCAAATCACCCGGGGAAGAATTGAGCAAGCTGCTTGCCAGCTCGCCGGCCGCACCTAAAAAGGCTGCCGCGAAGGCGGCCGACACACCGGCCAAAGCGGCGCAGCTGGCCAAAGCGGGCGACAAAAAGCCGGCGCCGCCGCTCAAGGCCGCGCCCAAGGCGGCCGCCAAGCCGACCGACGACGCCAGCCTGCTGGCGGCCCTGGAGGCCCACTCGAAGCAGCAGCAGGGCGAGCAGCGCCCGGCCGCGAATGCCGCCGCGCCCACCTCGCTCAAGCAATGCAAGCAGCTCAATGCGGCCCAGGCCGAGCAATGCCTGTTGCGCCTGTGCGCCGGCAGCGCCAAGGACGATCCGCAGTGCAAGTCGCGGCGCGTTCCCAACCCGGCCGCCGACTGAGCGTGCGGTGCGCCCTGGACGGTAGCCAAACGGGACTGAGTGCAACAAACCTCGTCGGCGGCATGATTTTCCTTCACAATAACGGCTTCACCTTTTGCAGGAGCATGACATGCTGAACAAGATCGTTTCCCGCCGCACGCTGCTGGCAGGCGCCGCCCTGTGGCTGCTGGGAACATCCGTCACGATGGCACAGACCGACAAGGTGCTTGATGTCGTGGTCTTCAATTATTCCGACCGCACCCTGTTCGACGTCACCGTCGGCGGCGTGCGCGTGGGCGGCGCCGGACCGTATCCATACAGCGGGCGCCGCGGCAAGATCGGCGCGCGCTTTTCCAACGGCCCGCAAACGGTCACCTGGCGTGTCGGCGTGGCCGCGGGCGAGGAGCAGGGCGAGGTCGTGCGTTCGGCCAACACCCCCACCATGGGCGAGATTCCATCGGATGCGCGCTATGTGTCGGTGCACATCTATCCGGACGCCGCGGTCGAGTTCATGTTCTCGCGCCGGGTGCCGGTGCTGAGCAAGCGCGGCGAAGCGATCGACGCCGATTACCGCCGCCGCAAGGCTGCCCAGCAATCGGAATCATGAGCATGAGCGCCGTCGTCAGCGGCCACACCCAGGGCCTGGGTGCGGCGCTGGCGGCCGAACTGATGACGCGCGGGATTGCCGTGCTGGGACTGGCGCGCGGCACGGCGCCGCAGCTGGCGGCGCGCTTCGGTCCGCTGCTGCGCGAGCACCAGGCCGACCTGTCCGACAGCGCGGCGCTGGCCGCCTGGCTGGCCACGCCCGCCTTGCGCGACTTTGTCGGCGCCAGCACCCAGGTTTTGTTGATCAATAACGCCGGCACGGTGGAGCCGGTCGGCGCGCTGCATGACCAGGACCCGCTGGCGGTGGCGCAAGCGGTGGCGCTGAACGTGGCCGCGCCGATGATGCTGGCCGCCGCCGTGGCGACAGCCGCCCGCCAGGCCGACTGCCGCATCCTGCACGTGTCGAGCGGCGCCGCGCGTACTGCCTACACCGGCTGGAGCGTGTACGGGGCCACCAAGGCCGCGCTCGACCAGCATGCGCGCGCCGTGGCGCTCGACTATCCGCTGGCGCCGCACGCCGCTGGCGTGCGCATCTGCAGCCTGGCGCCCGGCGTCATCGATACCGCCATGCAGGCGCGCATTCGGGCCACGCCCGAGAGCCGCTTTCCGCAGCGCGAGCGCTTCCTGGCCTTGCAGCGCGATGGCGCCCTCAGCTCGCCCGAGCAGTGTGCGGCTGGCGTGGTCGATTACCTGCTGGGGCCCGGGTTCGGTCGCGACGCGGTGGACGACCTGCGCGTCGCCGGGAGCCAGTAGACCCAAGGCATACCTTTCCCTTGGCGACGAGCTGAACTGAGACACGGCCGCCAAGTGGGGCTCCCTTGCTTATCGCGATCGCGGCACAATGCGCCGGCCTGTCTCATCCAAACCTCACCCGCCCCACACCGGGTTCCCGCGCGGCACCGCCGCCGCATGGGCAGCCTGCTCGCTAGCATGTAAATGCTTCCTTGCCAGATTAACGGGTAGAAAAGTATACCGGCGCGGGCATGTCATCACATCCGTATCATCGACGATCTGTCCGGATAAGAGCGTGTATCAATCTCCTCCTGCACGCACAGAGATACAGTATTCCTGATAAGCGATGACGCTCGTTGGCGCATCTGAAATCTGTGACGCTGTGCAATTTAACTCGCTGTGGAGGGATGGGCCATGTGTGCTTGCAATAATAGGGACTGCGACAGTCCAGCAATGTCGGGACTCATCAGGAGAATTGCGACAAGCTATGCAGGCATACTGCTCGCGCTAGTTGCCGGTATTTATCAACAAAATGTCATGGCGCAAAATTTTCCATCGTCCAACGATAAACTTCCCGTCGGCTGGACAGGTCCCGTCTTTAAGCTCAGCCAGGATTATCCAGCGACGCTCCCGCCAGACCCGCTTCCCTGGCAGGCCATTGATCCAACGCGCGAGCCGGAGCGGTACGCCCGCACGGTGTACCAATACGTTTTAGAAGGCAATATTGAGGCGGACTGGGATGTGCGCAACAACAAGGTGCGCACCTGGTATCACGCGCCCTGGATGCACTATGGAGATACCGGCCGGGAATTCATACGCGGACTGACAAGGGAAAGAACCAGCCCGGCTCCTGGCTCAGCTGGAAAAGGTGAATTGGGGCCGGCCCAGACCAGGTGTTTTCAGAACTGGGCCGTTGGATTCTATAATCCGCGCGGCGGATACCAGGTTGGCAAAGTCTGGGCAAAACCCGGCAGCCCGGACGCGGCATTATCTCAATTTCCCGATGGCACGGTGATTGCCAAGTTATTATTTACAACGGCCCCGGACGCCGAAGTTCCTTATCTCAAGGATACGGTCGAATGGCGTGCCAACGTGCACGTATTTTCCGGTGCTACCTGTCCAAGCGGCGCGCTGGTGCGCCGGCCGCAAACCGTGCGGCTGCTGCAAGTCGATATCGCCATCAAGGATGCGCGCGCAGCCGAGACAGGATGGGTATTTGCCACGCTGTCGTATAACGGCAATGCGGCCGGCGCCACGCCATGGGAAAGAATGCAATTGGTGGGCGTAATGTGGGGTAACGATATTGCCAAAAACCAGCAATGGATCAACAAGATGAATGGCACGCCGCAGCATCTGGGCGCCGACGGAAGGCTCAACGGCCCGGTGGACAATCCGCGCTCTTCCTGCATTTCTTGCCATGCGACGGCGCAAACCCCATCGCGTTCGCCCATGATCGCCCCCTCGCAAGCCGACGCGCCGCGCTGGTTTGCCAATTATCCGGGGAACCGGGCATTCGATGCGGGGGCCACCGCCACCGATTATTCCCTGCAAATAGCCATGGGAATCCAAAACCTGAACCGCTCGAAAACGCCGGTACGAAGCATGACCAACAAGGATCTCAAGCCAACGCTCGTCCCGGCGGAAGACATCAAGCTCATGAACCGGGCATTCGATTCCGGCAGGGATATACCGCTGCCGATCATCATTAACAAGGCCCTGGAATATCCCGTCGGCCGTTGATCGATGGCGTGCATGCGCCACCGGGCCGCCTGCGCGGGCGGGAGAGGGCGGGGGCGGGAGAGGGCGGGGGCGGGAGAGGGTGGGGCGGGGGCGGGCTGCCAAGGCGGGTGCTGCCCGCCCCCGCCTTGGCAGCCCGTTTCCGGGCGCGCCGCGCTTCCCCGGCTGTTGCTTTTTTAACTCCGTACAAAGTATCGTTGACATTGAAAAACATTGAGTGATATATTTTGCTCATCGATTGGGAGCGTTTCCAATTAGCGCGGAGGTGCCGGAACAGCCGATCATGCAGGTGTTGCCGAGGCGGCAGCAGGGTGTAGTGGAGTGAAGACGCGGCGCCGTCCCGGCTGCGGGCTAGCAACGATAATCATAAAAATCAATGAGGAGACGCAATGTTGTATCCGAAGACAAGAAGGACCCTGGTTAGCCTGGCCGTCGCCAGCGCGTGCGGGCTGATCGGCATGTCCGCCCATGCCCAGGCGCCCGCACCGGCCAGCGAAAGCGATAAAGAAGTCATTCCCGAAGTCAGGGTCACCGCCACCCGCTACTCGACCTCGCTGCTGAAAACCCCGCTGGCGGTCACCGCCTACAGCCAGGATAACCTGAACCGCATGGGCATCACCAGCGCCAAGGACCTGGCCAACGAAATTCCCAACGTCACCTTCCAGGCCACCGGCGACTCGGCGGTGCAGATCACCATCCGCGGCATCACTTCCTCGAACACCACCGAAATCGGCGACCCCGCCGTCGGCTTTCACATTGACGGCCTGTACTCGCCACGCCCGCAGGGCGCCCAGGCGCTCATGTTCGACATCGACCAGGTTGAAGTGCTGCGCGGCCCGCAGGGTACCCTGTTCGGACGCAACTCGACCGGCGGCAGCGTCAACGTCATTTCCGCCAAGCCCGACTTCTCCGGCACCTACGGCAAGGCCGAAGTCGACCTTGGCAACTACCGCAAGAAACAGGTCAACCTGATCCAGAACATCGCCGTCAACGACAAGCTGGCGCTGCGCGGCTCGTTTACCAAGGTCACCCGCAACGGCTGGGCCAACCAGATGTCGGACACGCGCGAAGCCAACGTGCCATCCAAGGGCTGGATTCCGGATGGCATTGCCGACGTCGACCAGCGCTACAACCACCCGGTCAGCGCCAAGGATTTCTACACCAACCAGGACGAGTACGCGGCGCGCCTGGCGGCCAAGTTCAAGATCACCCCCGACCTGACCCTGAACGCCGCCTACGAGCTGTTCCAGGACAATGGCGCCGGCAACACCAGCTTTCGCGACTGCGACCAGGCTGCGGGCACGCGCTACGCCTGCAGCGGCGGCCAGTGGGACCTCTTGATCAACGTGCCCGGCAAGACTGACATGACGATCAAGTCCCTGCGCGCCGGCCTGAGCTGGAACGTCAACCAGAACACCAGCATCGACTACAGCTTCATGCTGGCCAACCAGCAGCGTTCCCAGCTGTACGATGCGGACAAGGGCTTGACCGCCGCGCTGCCGTTCCAGGTGACGGCCGACTACCCGAACCGTCCGGACGCGGCCAACTGGAGCACCTGGCCGCTGGACGACCGCTACCAGGCCACCTGGGACTCGAAATACAAGTCCTCGGTGCAGGAACTCCAGCTCAAGCAGCAGTTCGACACCCTGCAATACGTGGCCGGCCTGTTCTGGATGCACGAGAAAAACCAGATCAACTACGAAGTCGTCGATTTCTTCCGCAAGCCGCACGGCATCGCGTCCGGCGCGTTTTACTCGCAGCCGGACCGCCAGGTCGACGCCAAGGCCGTGTTCGCGCAAGCCGACTGGAAATTCATCCCGACCTGGACCGCCACCGCCGGCGCGCGCTACAGCGTCGATTCCAAGGAAGACAAGAATGGCCTGAACCTGGGCGGCTGGGCCGGCGAGACGGCGTTCTACCGCGGCCAGTACAACGGCGGCACCCCGAACACGCCCGGCTACCGCTTCCCGCAGTCGACCGACCTGAAGCCGGGCATGGGCGGCAGCGTCGAGGCGTATTCCGGCTATGGCCGGCCATCGCCGAACGACCACAAGGATGAATGGAAGAAAGTCACCTGGCGCCTCGGCCTGCAAAAACAGGTCACCGACAACCAGATGGCGTACACCGCGCTGTCGACCGGCTACAAGGCGGGCGGCTTCGGCGATAAGGTCGACAGCTGCGGCGGCCACACCTGCGTCGATGGCAAGAAGGGCGTGGAAACCTTCCTGCCGTACCGGCCGGAACTGGTCACCAATCTTGAATTGGGCTACAAGGGCAAGTTCCTGGAAAACCGCCTGAGCGTGTCGGCCGTCGCCTTCATGATGCGCTACAAGGACCAGCAGCTGACCAATACCTATTTCGTCTCGAAATACCGTCCCGACGACGGCAAGCCGTGCGCCAGCGACCAGCCCAAGTGCGACGTGTATGAAACCTGGCGCACCATCAACGTCGGCAACACCCGCATCTCGGGGATCGAAGTCGAGTGGGATTACAAGCCCTGGAAGGGCGCCAAGGTCGGCGGCGCGTTCTCGAACCTGAACACCTCGATCCGCGATTACGGCGCCTACAGCGACGACTACCTGTGCGACGAGCGCGCCGAGTTCAAGCAGGAACGCTGCCCGCTGCCCTACGCTGGTGCCGGTCCCGACAACGGCAAGCGCCTGTACGACGTGACCAACAACCATCTGCCGAACGCGCCGAAATACACCTTCATGCTGCACGCTTCGCAAGCGTTCGTGCTCGACGGCGGCTACAAGCTGACCCCGTACTTCAAGGTCAACTGGCGCGACAAGGTCTACTTCGACGTGCGCAACGACGAGTTCGAGCACATCGGCCGCTTCCAGAAAGCCAACCTGACCGGCGACGCCTCGTTCCGGGTCGACGCGCCGAACGGCAACTGGCATGCGGAACTGTATGTGCGCAATGTGTCGGACAAGCGCGTGAAAACCTCCGGCAACAGCGGTATGGGCGGGCAGATGATCGCCAGCTATATCGAGCCGCGCATGTTCGGCGTGCGCGCCGGATTTAATTACTGATGAACGACTGACATCCACCGTTTGGCGAGCCCCGCGTGCCGCAAGGCGCGCGGTGGACCGGCGTGACCTGTTCCCCAGGCCACGCCGGTTTTTTTGCTTGTGTACTTAGTCACATTTTTAGTTACACCATCGACCGGAGAACCAGATGACAGACCAGCGCATCAAGCAGATCGTGATCGTCGGTGGCGGCACCGCCGGCTGGATGAGCGCCGCCGCGCTCTCGCAGCTGCTGCCCGTGGGCCACCACTACCGCCTGATCGAATCCGACCAGATATCCACCATCGGGGTGGGCGAGGCGACCATTCCCAGCATCCGCAATTTCAACCTGCACCTGGGCATCGATGAGAACGATTTCATCCGCGCCACCCAGGGCAGCTTCAAGCTCGGCATCGAATTTATCGACTGGGGCCAGCAAGGCAGCAACTACATCCACGGCTTCGGCTCGGTCGGACGCGACCAGCCGACCGCCAATTTCTTCCACTACTGGCTGAAAATGCACCAGGCCGGGCAGGCCGACAGCCTGGAACCGTACTCGATCAACACCATGGCCGCGCGCCTGGGCAAGTTCAGCCGGGGCCGTCCGGACTTGCCCAATTCGCCGCTGGCGGACCTGTCCTACGCCTTCCATTTCGACGCCGGCCTGTACGCGCGCTACCTGCGCAGCTACAGCGAGGCGCGCGGCGTGCAGCGCACCGAGGGGCGCATCGTCGAGACCGTGCTGCATGCGGACGGATCGATCGCCGCACTGCTGATGGAAAACGGCGAACGCATCGGCGGCGACTTTTTCATCGATTGCTCCGGCATGGTGGGCTTGCTGATCGAGCAAGCCCTGCATACCGGCTACGAAGACTGGAGCCACTGGCTGCCGTGCGACCGCGCCATTGCCGTGCCCTGCGAGTCGCACGGTCCGATGGCGGCGCTGACGCGCTCGACCGCGCACACGGCAGGCTGGCAGTGGCGCATCCCCTTGCAGCACCGCACCGGCAACGGCCACGTCTTTTCGAGCAAGTTCATGAGCGCCGACGAAGCCCAGGCCATCCTCATGAACAATCTCGACGGCCAGCCGCTGGCCGAACCGCGCCTGCTCAAGTTCACCACCGGCAAGCGCAAGCGCGCCTGGAACAAGAACTGCGTGGCGATCGGCTTGTCGGGCGGGTTCATGGAACCGCTGGAGTCGACCAGCATCCACATGGTCAAGACGGCGCTGATGCGCCTGATCAGCTTTTTCCCCGACCGTGGCTTCGACCAGGCCGACATCGATACCTTCAACCGCCTGTGCGACAAGGAATACGAGCAGATCCGCGACTTCCTGATCCTGCACTATAAAGTGAGCACGCGCGACGATTCGGCCTTCTGGCGCTATTGCCGCGACATGGAGGTGCCGGCCGGCCTGCGCCGCAAGCTCGACCTGTACGCCAGCCACGGGCGCATCCTGCGCGAGAACGAGGAGCTGTTTCCCGAGGATAGCTGGCTACAGGTGATGCACGGGCAGGGCTTGCGCGCGCGCGGCTACAACCCGGTGGTCGACCAGCGTGCCCCGCAGGAGATCGCCGAGTTCCTGCAGGGCACCCAGGCGGTGATCCGCAAGTGCGTCGATGCCATGGGCAGCCACGAGCAATTCATCAAGGCCAACTGCCAGGCGGCGCCGTTGCGGCGCGCGGCCTGACGACGGACGAAAAAAAACCGGCACGCAGCCGGTTTTCTTGTGGAACCGACTGCTTAGAACGAGAAACGCATGCCAGTCGACAGAACCGTGGCTTTCAGCGAACCATTATTGCCTTTTGCGACGGTGCCGTAGTTTTCGTATTCGACAAACGCGGCGATGGTCTTGGTCACAGCGAAGGTTGCGCCAACGCCCAGCAGCGCATCGGTCTTTTTCTGCTTGTCGTCACCATCGCCAACCACCAGCTGCATGGTGCGGTTCTTGGCGATGCCGAGTTTGCCGGTCAGCGCCCACTTCTCGCCCAGCGGCAGGGTGACGGTGCCGGCGGCGTAGAACGAACGCGCACGCGAACCGCTGAGCTTGCCGCCGGTTTCGGCCTTGCCGAAGTGGGTGAAGCCGGCTTCGACGCCGAAGTGCTTGTCGAAATTGAAACCGGTGAACAGTTTGACGCCAGCGGCGGTATCCTTGTACGTACCTGTTTTGATGCTAAGAACTTGCTCTGCAGCACCGACACCGGCAC
Source organism: Massilia sp. DJPM01 (assembly GCF_030348125.1). Lineage (NCBI taxonomy): Bacteria > Pseudomonadati > Pseudomonadota > Betaproteobacteria > Burkholderiales > Oxalobacteraceae > Massilia > Massilia sp. DJPM01. Next base: position 96,918 of record NZ_JAQOZV010000016.1, on the reverse strand, counting down.
CGACGTAGGTGCTTTCGGCATGCGCTGCCATAGGAGCGGCGGCAGCGGCCAACATAGCAATAGCGAGTGTGTTTTTCACGTGAAATCCTGTAAATGGTTTGTAAAAATATGTCGTCAAATGTCGCCATTTGGCAAAATCTGCCGAAATTATATATCGACCAACCTTACGCTGATGCTTTTGAGTATCGGTTTGGCGGCAAATTTGGCTGGGATTTGCTGTAAAACAACGCCTCACCTGAACCGTAAGCACATGCAAGTGGGCTCAGGCGCTGCGCTTGCGGAAGCGAAAGAAGCCATTCATGGTCAGCCTGCCGCGCTCGGGGGCGGGGTGGAGCAGGGCGGGCGCCTCGATCTGGGCGGCGTGGAAAATCTCGCCATCGTAGAAAATTGCCCGGTTGAAACGCGCGGGAATGCTGCAGATTTGCTCGAAGTGGGTGTTCGAGGCGGTCAGGTAAGCGGAACCGTCCGCGTCCCGTGGCTTGCCGGCGTGGGCCTCGCGCAGCAGGCGCGCGGTGTGTTCGGGCCCCTGGGTGGGGCGATAAAAGCTGGTGCCCCCCATGCGCGCATCCTCGAACAGGTACACCACGGCCGCCGCCGCGCCCACGCCCGGCGCCAGGTCGGCGCAGTCGCGGTGGCACAGGCGCTGCAAGGGATGGAGGGCGGCCGCGGGCAGGGTGGCCAGCGCCAGGCGCGCGGCCACGCTGATGGTGCGCTGGGCGCCCAGCGCGCGCCGCACGTGCTGGATGAAGAAGTCGTCGAGACGAAACGCCATCTCCTGGCCCAGGTCCAGTTCCGGGCCGGGATAGTAATTGGCCGGATCGACGGCGAAGCGCTCCTGCGCGGCGGCGGCGTGCGCGACCAGGGCGCGCGGGTCGAGCAGGACATCGTCGATGACGACGCACGGCGCCTGCCCGGCGATGGCAATATAGCGGACTTGCGGACGCGGATTGAACACGGCGGCTCCATGCGACGAGGAATGAAAATAAGAGGATGAAAACGATATCACGGGACGCCGCGATCGCCTTGCGCGTTGACACTGAAATTCGTTGAATGATATAGTCAATCGACAAGATTGGAAAGCCTTCCAATCCAAGGCGGACGCAGACCCGCTTTCACAGGAGACCATGTTGAAACAACGAATTCTGGCCGCCGCGCTGGCGCTGGCAAGCGCCGGCGCCGCCTTTGGCGCCGACCCCAAACCGGAAGTGATCCACTGGTGGACTTCCAGCAGCGAAGCGGCCGCGGTGCGCACCATCGCCGACGCCTACCGCGCCGCCGGCGGCGTCTGGACCGATACCGCCATCGCCGGCGCCGACCAGGCGCGCGCGGTGGCGATCAACCGCATCGTGGGCGGCAATGCGCCGATGGCGGCCCAGTTCAACACAACCAAGCAGTTCACCGACCTGGTGGAGCAGGGCATGCTCAATAACGTCGACGACGTCGCCCTCAAGGAAGGCTGGGACAAATTCCTGCCCGAGCCGGTCTTGAGCGTCATCCGCGTCAAGGGCCATTACTACGCGGTCCCGGTCAACATCCACATGCAGGCATGGATCTGGTATTCCAAGGCGGCGTTCCAGAAGGCTGGCATTGCGAAAGAGCCGGCCAGCGTCGACGAACTGTTCGCCGCGCTCGACAAGCTCAAGGCGGCCGGGTTGATTGCGCTCGCCCACGGCGGCCAGCCATGGCAGGAAAACATCCTGTTCCTGTCGATGCTGGCCCACATGGGCGGTACCGATCTGTATCTGAAGGTGCTGCGCGAGCGCGACCCGGCGGCCATCAATTCCGAGGCCTTCCGCCGCGTCCTGCTCAATTTCAAGCGCCTGCAATCGTACGTGGACGCCGGCGCGCCGGGGCGCAACTGGAACGACGCTACCGCGCTGGTCATCTCCGGCAAGGCCGGCATCCAGGTGATGGGCGACTGGGCCAAGGGCGAATTCGGCGCGGCGCGCCAGAGCGCCGGCAAGGAATACGGCTGCATCGCCGGCTTCGGCCCGCGCTCGCCCTATCTGATCCAGGGCGACGCCTTCGTCTTCCCCAAGACCGCCAATGCGCAGCAGGTCAAGTACCAGAAGCTGCTGGCCAGCGTGATCGTGGCGCCGCGCACCCAGGTCGACTTCAACAAGCTCAAAGGCTCGATTCCGATCCGGGGCGACGTCGATGCGTCGGCCATGGACCCGTGCGCGAAGGCCGGCATGGCGATCATGAAGGACCGCACGCGCCACGTTGGCATCGGCGAGGTGTATCTGACGCCCGACCAGAATGGCGCGATGCAGGATGTACTGACATCGTTCTGGAATACCAGGATGCCGGCCGAGAAGGCGCAAAAACTGATCGCCGCCGCCCTCAGGAACGAGCAGTGACCGGTTTGGGGCGGCGCGCGCTTGTGAGAGGGCGCCAGAATGCAGTATGCTGCGATTTTTGCAGTCCCCCTTTTTGAACGGAAGATGCGCGCGTGGCAACTCTCAAAGACGTAGCACTGCGGGCCGGCGTCGGCCTCGGAACGGCATCGCGTGTGGTCAGCGGCAAGGGCGCGGTGTCGCCCAAGACGCTGGCGCGGGTCCAGAAGGCGATCGAGGAACTCGAATTCCATCCCTCGTACGCGGCCCGCTCGCTGATGCTGGGCAGTTCGCAGATGATCGGCGTGTACATTCCCTACCTGAGCGGCACCTTCTACACGCCGATTCTCAAGCTGATTTACTCGGAATTACGGGCGGCGGGGCTGAACATGGTGGTCGGTTTCGGCATCGGCAGCGATGACGAGCGCACCCAGGCCGTGCAGGGGATCGATTTTCTCAAGGAGCGCGGCTGCGACGGCGTGCTGGTGATGAGTAACGTGCTGCGCGACGAAGACATCGAGGCGCTCGGGCCGCGCAAGTCGCGCCTGGTGCTGCTCAATCACAGCCTGCCCTCGATCGCCGCCCAGAGCTTCACCATCGACCATCTGTACGGCGGGCGCCTGGCGGCGCAGGCACTGCTGCGCGAGGGGCACCGCGATATCGCCGTCATCGCCGGGCCGCGCGGCGCGCCCGACAACGTCGAGCGCATCGATGGCTTTTTGAGCGAGCTGGCGCAGGCCGGCATCGATATCGGCGGCATGTGGGTGGCCGAAAGCGATTTCGCGCCGCAGGGCGGCTGGGAAGCGGCAAAGGAACTGGCTGAATCGGGCTATCCGTTTACCGCCGTGTTTTGCGCCAATGACGATATGGCGGTGGGGGCGCTGTCGTATTTCCAGCAGGCCGGCGTGGCGGTGCCGGAGCAGGTGTCGGTGCTCGGCTACGACGACACCAACAGCGCCGAATACACGGCGCCGCGCCTGACCACGGTGCACATGCCGTGGACCGAGATGACCTTGAATGGCTTGAACTGCCTGCTCAATCGCTGCTATGGGATGGAGCGGACGGTCACGCATGCGTATCCGGTGACGATCGCGATGCGGGCGTCGCTGGGGAAGGCGAAGGACATGTAGCGCTGTAGGCCGGTAGCGCCGCGGGTAGCCTTGCACCCGTCGACGGTTGACCGTCGACCGTCGACCCGTAAAGCCGTAAAACCGTAAAGCCGTCGTTCCCGCCACTGGCAGAAACGACGGATATTCGCTCATCGCCATTGGTAAAAGCAGCGTGATTCAACGATCAAATAATCCCCCCATCGCCCTTGCCGGCGCTTTTTTTTGTGGTAAAGTGGAAGCGATTCCAATTTTTCATCGAGCAACTTTAACACTGACCGATCTCCCTATGACCAACCAGAAAAACGACCCGCACCAGCCCCTCGCACGCGCCAGTTTCGGCGACGACTTCCTGTGGGGCTGTTCGACCTCGGCCTTCCAGATCGAAGGGGCGGGCAGCGCCGACGCTCGGGTGGCGTCGATCTGGGATACCTTCTGCGCCACCCCCGGCAAGATCCGCGACGGTTCCAACGGCGCCGTGGCCTGCGACCATTACCACCGCTGGCCGGAAGACTTCGACATCGGCCAGTCGCTCGGCCTGAACGCCTACCGCTTCTCGATCGCGTGGCCGCGCATCGCCGGCGGTCCCGGGGCCGCCCCCAATGGCGCGGGTCTCGACTTCTACGAGCGCCTGGTCGACGGCATGCTCGAACGCGGCCTGCAACCGTGGGCCACCCTGTACCACTGGGACTTGCCGCAATACCTGCAGGACCAGGGCGGCTGGGCCAGGCGCGACACCGTGGCCGCCTTTGTCGACTATGCGGACGTGGTCACGCGCCGCCTGGGCGACCGCGTGCGCCACTGGATCACCCACAACGAACCATGGTGCACCGCCATGCACGGCAATCTCGATGGCATGCACGCACCCGGCCTGCGCGACGCGCCGACCGCGCTGCAGGTATGCCACCATGTGCTGCTCTCGCACGGCCTGGCCACCCCGGTGATCCGTGCCAATGTGCCGGATGCGCAGGTCGGCATCGCGCTCAGCCTGCACCCGATCCGCGCCGCCTCCGCCAGCGCAGCGGACCAGCAAGCCTTGCTGCGCCACGACGGTTTCCGCAACCGCTGGTTCCTCGACCCATTGTACGGGCGCGGCTACCCGCAAGAGACGCTGGCGCTGCTGGGCGCGGCGGCGCCGCTGGTGCTGGAGGGCGACATGCAAGCCATCGCGGCGCCGACCGATTTCGTCGGCCTGAACTACTATTTCCCCGAGATCGTGCGCGACGCGCCCGGCGCCGGCTTCCTGCGCACCGAGGTGGTCTTGCCGCAAGACCGCGAGCGCACCGATTTCGGCTGGGAAGTCGCGCCCGATGGCCTGACCGAGCTGTTGCTGCGCATCGCCCGCGAATACCAGCCGGGCGAGGTGTACGTCACCGAAAACGGTTCCTCCTACGACGACCTGGTGCAGGCGGACGGCAGCGTCGACGACGAGGCGCGCCGCCACTACCTGGTGCGCCACCTGGCCGCCCTGCGCGCCGCCCAGGAGCAAGGCGTACCGGTGAAGGGCTATTTCGCCTGGAGCTTGCTGGACAACTTCGAATGGTCGGAAGGCTACCTGCGCCGCTTCGGCATTGTCCACGTCGACTTCGAGACCCAGGCGCGCACCCTGAAAAGCAGCGGACGCTGGTACCGCGAGTTCCTGCACGGACGCAACGAACGCTGAGCATGCCTTAGTGCATGGTTTTTCGTGCAATAGACCGACACGAAAATGCGGCGGCGTCCTACGCGCGCGCGCGGCGGGCATCGTTAAGATAAGGGCACGACTTGTCAGGAGAAACCGTCATGTTCTCTTTGAATAAATTGCGCCCTTCCGTGACCGACATGATCCGCTTCGATCACTTGCACGTGCTGGTCAGCTTCCACCAGTACACTAGCGCCGCGCGCGCGGGCGTCAAGAAGGCGCTGGCCGAAACCATGTGCGACGCGCTGGAAATCCATGCGACACTGGAAGAGGAAGTGTTCTATCCGGTGCTGCGCCGCCTGGATGGGGCCGAGCCGGTGATCCAGAAGAGCGAGCCGGAACATGATGAGATGCGCCGCCTGATCGCGCAATTGCGCGCCACCGGGGCGACCGAGCGGCGCCACGACCAGCTGCTGCACGAACTGGTGCGCGACGTGATGCACCACGTGGCCGATGAAGAAACGGTGCTGCTGCCCGAAGCCGAGCGCATGCTGGACCAGGACCGCTTGAACGAGCTGGGCGCGCACATGACGCGGCGCCGGCTCGAATTGCTCAAGCCCAAAGTCGGCAAGATCGCCGCCAACACGGCGCTGGGGTTTTCCGGCAGCACCACGGCGCTCGTGGTCGGACTGGCCAGTGCGCTGGTCGCGGCGCGATTTGTAGCGAACAGGGCGGCGGCTTAAGGGAATGGTCCCGGCGTTGCCGTCAACCGGGGAACGCATGACGCCATTTGCCAACGCTGCCGTGCAGCGCACGTTCGACACCTATCCCGCCTCCGTGCGGGGCAAGCTGATGGCGCTGCGCGAACTGATCTTTGCGACGGCGGCCTCGACCGATGGCGTCGGCCCGCTCGAAGAAACGCTCAAATGGGGTGAGCCGGCCTATCTCACCAGCCAGAGCAAGAGCGGCAGCACCATCCGCATCGCCTGGAAAAAAGCGGCGCCGTCGCGCTACGCCATCTACTTCAACTGCCAGACGACCCTGGTCGACACCTTCCGCAGCCTGTTTCCGCACGACTTCGTGTTTGAAGGCAAGCGCGCGCTGGTGTTCGACGCAGCGGCCAGCGTGCCGGCCGATGCGCTGGCGTTCTGCATCGCCAGCGCGCTCACCTATCACCGCGCTTAGGCGCTCACGGCAGCAGCCGGTGCTTGCGCACGATGGCGCCGATCTGTTCGCGGTCGCGGGCCACGATCTGGTACAGTTTTTTGTAATGGTCATTGCTCCAGTAAGCGAGCAGGCGGTCGTGTTCCGCCTTTCCCAGCACCCGTTCCACGCCGTCGAGCTCCAGGTAAATCACCAGCAAATGCTCCTGCGACGCGGCCAGGCTGTCGGCGCCGTCGGGATAGCCGACCGGCAGCGCAGGGTAGCGCTGCCTGATTTCCCGCAGCGCCTGGCGGGCCTGGCTGCGATGCCTGGATAGCTGCCAGTGCATCTGTTCGTGGATGAAGGTCGAGACCAGCGCGCCATCATCGTCGTAGTGGCGGGCGTGCAGGGTGAGTACCGGATGGCTGTGCGGAATCGTTTTTTCATCGATGATGATCCGCGCAGTCTGGATCCACGGGCGCAAATCGTAGGTGGCCGTGAGGCGGTCGAGCTGTGCCTTCGCGTCCTGCTCGTGTGCGCTGCCATGTTTGAGGGAAATATTCAGCCCGGCGGCGGAGGCGGGCAGGGCCAGCGCGGCGGCGCTCAGGAAGGCGAGAAGGCTGCGTACGGATGAAGTCGGCATAATGCTCCGCAAAAGTGGCTCCAGCCGCATACCGGCAGGAAGACGCGCGACGGCGCGCCCTCGCATCCTGCCATACGCTTGTAAATTTGCAAAGCTTTCCTGCCGCTGGAACGCTTCCCGGGGATCGTCGCCAGCGCAGGCTTGCGCGGTCCGCCGGGCCGGGGTGCGCCGCACCGCAGGCAGCGCCTTGCGCGGCGGCGCCGGACGCACCGGTGGCGGCGGGGCCGGGCTGCGCGCAACCGGGGCGGGTGATGCCGGCCTGGTCCACCAGGCGCGTGCCCAGCTCGACTTTTTCCACCGGCGTATCGATCAAGACCTTGAATTCCATGGCCGCGCCGGCCGGGCGCTGGGCCAGCGTGCGCACCGCGGACGCCACCGCCGCCGCAGGACCCGCATGGCTCGCTTTGTCCGAGCTCATCTTGTGCGTCGTATATAATCGGATATAGCGCGATGTACGGCGCCCTTGATCCCCCGACCGGAGTTCTTGCATGAAACGATTAGCCAGCGCATGGCTTGCTTTGATGGTGACAGGGATGGTCCGCGCCGGGGACGTGCACGTGGCCGTGGCCGCCAATTTCAGCGCCCCGATGAAAGAGATCGGCGCCCGCTTCGAGCGTGAAACCGGGCACAAGGTGCTCGCCACCGCCGGCGCGACCGGCAAGTTCTACGCCCAGATCAAGCATGGCGCGCCGTTCGAGGTGCTGCTCGCGGCCGATGACGAGACCCCGGCACGGCTGGGCAAGGAGGGCAGCGCGGTGGCCGCTACCCGCTTCACCTATGCCATCGGCAAACTGGTGCTGTGGAGTGCGCAAGCCGGCCTGGTCGACCCGCAGGGACAGGTGCTCGCCCAAGGCCGCTTCGAGCATCTGGCCATCGCCAACCCCACGCTGGCGCCGTATGGCGCGGCGGCGATGCAAACCCTCGACAAGCTCGGCTTGCGCGAACGCCTGGCGGCGCGCCTGGTGCAGGGCGACAGCATTGCCCAAACCCATCAATTCCTCGTCTCCGGCGCCGCCACGCTCGGCTTTGTCGCCATGTCGCAAGTATTTAGCGGCGGCAAACTGCAGTCCGGCTCGGCCTGGGTGGTGCCGGCCGACATGTACGCGCCGCTGCGGCAAGATGCGGTGCTGCTGGAGCGGGGCAAGGGCAAGCCGGCCGCGCTCGCCTTCCTGCGCTATCTCAAGAGCGAACCGGCGCGCGAAGTGATCCGTTCTTATGGCTACGCGCTGTAGCGCCGCATGCTGAGCGCGGACGACTGGGGCGCGGTCTGGCTGACCCTGAAACTGGCCAGCACCGTGACCGTGCTGTTGCTGTTGCTGGGCACGCCAGTCGCCTGGTGGCTGGCGCGCACGCACTCGCGTGCCAGGAGCGTGATTGGCGCCATCGTTGCGCTGCCGCTGGTGCTGCCGCCGTCCGTGCTTGGCTTTTATCTGCTGGTCGCGATGGGGCCGAACGGCCCGCTCGGGCAACTGACCCAATGGCTCGGCCTGGGCTTGCTGCCGTTCACCTTTCCCGGGCTCGTGATCGGCTCCCTGCTGTACTCGATGCCTTTCGTCATCCAGCCGCTGCAAAACGCCTTTGAAGCGATCGGCCCGCGTCCGCTGGAAGTGGCCGCCACCTTGCGCGCCAGCCCGCTCGACACCTTTTTTTCGGTGGTGCTGCCGCTGGCCCGGCCCGGCTTCATCACCGCCGCCACGCTCGGCTTCGCGCACACGGTCGGCGAATTCGGCGTCGTCATGATGATCGGCGGGAACATCCCGCAGCAAACGCGGGTGGTATCGGTGCAAATTTACGGTCATGTGGAAGCGATTGAATATGCGCAGGCGCACTGGTTGTCCGGCGGCATGCTGGTGATCAGCTTTATCGCCTTGCTCTTGCTGTACCGCTTCAATCCATCGAGGAGGGCGCTGTGACGGCCGCCGCGGCGATCCGGATGCGCTTCGACATCCGCCGCAGCGGTTTCGCCATGCAGGTCCAGCTCGAGCTGCCGGGGCGTGGCGTGAGCGCGCTGTTCGGGCATTCCGGCTCCGGCAAGACCACCTTGCTGCGCGCGATTGCCGGGCTGGAGCGGCATGCGGGCGGCTACCTCGACGTCAACGGCCAGCTGTGGCAGGATGACGCGGCTGGCGTGTTCGTGCCCACGCACCAGCGCGCCATCGGCTATGTATTCCAGGAAGCGAGCCTGTTCGCCCATTTGACGGTCCAGGGCAATCTTGATTTCGCCCGCCAGCGCGCGCGCGCCGCCGGCGGCGACCAGGTGATGGCGCATGCGGTGGCGCTGCTGGGCATCGGCCATCTGCTGGGGCGGCGTCCGGATGGCCTGTCCGGCGGCGAGCGCCAGCGCGTGGCGATCGCGCGCGCCATGCTCAGCGCCCCGCAACTGCTGCTGATGGATGAACCGCTGGCTTCGCTAGACGGACGGCGCAAGGAGGAAGTGCTGCCCTACCTGGAGCGGGTACAGGCCGAGCTGGCCATCCCCATGCTGTACGTGAGCCACTCGACCCGGGAAGTGGCGCGCCTGGCCGAGCACATCGTGTTGCTCGACGGCGGCCGGGTGGTGGCCAGCGGGCCGGCCGCCGACACCCTGGTGCGGCCCGAAGTCGCGCGCGCCATGCTGGACGAGGCCGGAGCGCTGGTCGACGCCGTGGTCGAGACCGTCGACGCCGCCTACGGCTTGCTATGCCTGAAGGCGGCGGGCGGCGCCATGCTCATCGCCCACGCCGCGCTGGCGCCCGGCACGCGGCTGCGGCTGCGGGTGTTGGCGCGCGACGTCAGCCTGACGCTGCAGGCGCAGGCGGGCAGTTCGATCCTCAACCAGCTGCGCGCGACGGTCGCCGAAATGACTCCAGGCAACGATCCAGCCCATGTTGTGGTGCGGCTCGACGCGGGCGGTACGCCACTGCTGGCGCGCATCACGCGGCGCTCGCGCGACCAGCTGGGGCTGGAAGTGGGCATGCCGGTGTGGGCCCAGGTCAAGGCGGTCGCGCTGCTGTCGGGCGCTTGAGGCATGAAGAACGACAAGAGCAGCGACAAGAACGGCGACAAGGCGGGGCGGGTGGAGGCGGGCATCGACGTCAAGCTGCGTCTGTCGCGTGGCGGCGAGATCGCCATGGGGCCGGGCAAGGCCGACCTGCTCGACGCGATCATGCGGACTGGCTCGATCAGTGCGGCGGCGCGGGCGATGGGCATGTCGTACCGGCGCGCGTGGCTGCTGGTGGACGTCATGAACCGCAGTTTTGGTGCAGCGCTGGTGCGCAGCGCGGCCGGCGGCAGCCAGGGCGGCGGCGCCAGCGTGACCGAGACCGGCATGCAAGTGCTGGCCCACTACCGCGCCATGCAAGCGGCCGCCAGCGCCGCCGCCGCCCCGCACGCCACCGCCCTCAGCAAACTCCTGCGCCCCAACGACTAATCCCACAACCGGGGTCTGACCTCTGATTAGAAATATTTCGAGCCAGACGTCTGACTCCGCTTGCGCCGCCACATGTCAGCTGGCAATTCACGCAGGCTCCCCCTATGGTGCCGGCGCTTCTTGTACCGTCCATCCACGTTGATGAAGTCACATTGTTGCGTGATTGCACGCAATTCCGCCCTTACATGCATAAATGTTTCGAATCAGAGGTCAGACCCCGGTTGTGCGGTGGTGCACGGTGGGTGGCTTCGGGACCACGTTTCGGCCGCAGACGCGATATAGTTGGCATTCATAGAATAAACAATACGACCGGTACCAATGACAGCATCTTTAACTCAGCAATTGCCTCCTTCCACCAGCGACGACCACGATGACGATGCCCTCATCGCCGAACTGGGCTTCGACCATCAACAGGTGCGCCTGGTGAAGATGGAAGGCCGGGTGTTCCTGCAATTTTCCGGCGAGGTCGATGAAGGCGGCTTGAACGTGCCTTACCACCTGGTCCCGGCCCAGGGCGTGCTGGCCAAACCCGGCAAGTGGCGCAAGATGGATCCGGATGCCAGGCGCACCCTGCTGCGCGAGCGGGTCACCCCACGCTCCATCGATGAGCTGCACCAGAGCGTGCGCGTGTTCGTGCGCGATACCTCCGGCGAGTGCGAGGACCATAACCTCGATGCGGCCACTTTCCTCGGCCCGCTGTTCGAGGTCGATACCCCGGAGCCGGCCAGCTATCTGTTCGAGCGCATCGGGCAGCGCGTCGCCCACGCCGTCGAGCGCGCCCAGGAGGAGCGCCACGCCGAGCGTACCCGCGCCAGCATCAACCTGGCCGAGTATCCCGATTCCTTCGAAGTGGCGCGCCGCCTGCCGCGCAAGTTCATCGCCTTGCTCGGCCCGACCAATTCCGGCAAGACCCACCGCGCGATGGAAGCGCTGGCCAAGGCCAAAAGCGGGGTCTATCTGGCGCCGCTGCGCCTCTTGGCGCTGGAAAACTTCGAGCGCCTGCAAAGCGCGCGCCCGCACGGTAAACCGCTGGCGGTCAGCCTGGTCACGGGCGAGGAGCGCCGCATCGCGGACGATGCCACCCACGTGGCCAGCACGGTCGAAATGCTCGATACCCGCACGCCGGTGGAGGTCGCCGTCATCGATGAAATCCAAATGCTGGCCGATCGCGACCGCGGCGCGGCCTGGACCGCGGCGGTGTGCGGCGCACCAGCCTCGGTGGTCTACCTGGTCGGCGCACCGGAAGCGCGGCGCGCGATCGAAGCCCTGGCCGAACGCCTCGAATGCCCGCTGGAAGTGCACCTGCTCAAGCGCATGGCGCCGCTGTCGATGGAGCCCAGCGCCGTGCGCAAGTTGCGCAACCTTAAACGCGGCGACGCGGTGATCTGCTTTTCGCGGCGCGAGGTGCTGATGTGGCGCGACATGATCACGGAAATGGGCTTGTCGGTAGCCACCGTGTACGGCAACCTGGCGCCCGAGGTGCGGCGCGCCCAGGCCGAGCGCTTCCGCGAGGGCAAGGCCGATATCGTGGTCGGCACCGATGCGCTGGCGATGGGCTTGAACATGCCGATCGAGCGCATCGTGATGACCACCTCTGTCAAGTACAACGGTGTGGAAGAAGAGGAAATTTCTGCGTCGCTGGCGCGCCAGATTGCCGGCCGCGCCGGCCGCTACGGCGTGCACGAGGAGGGCAAGGTGGCCGGCTACGATGACGATACGCACGAGGTCATGCGCGCGCTGCTCAAGGAAAAGCTGGCGCCGCTCAACGCCACCGGCTTTTCGGTCGCGCCCTCGGTCGAACATCTGCACCGGATCGCGGCGGTGACCGGCGAAACCTCGCTGGTGCGCCTGCTCAGGCGCTTCGTCCACAATATCGATGTGCCGGATGGCTTTTTCTATCCGCGCATTACCGAGGAGCAGTCCGAGCGCGCCGTCTGGCTCGATACCTTGCCGCTGTCGGTGGCCGAGAAATTCATGCTCTCGCTGGTGCCGGTGTCGACCAAGGTGCCATCGCTGCAGCGCGCGTGGGAACTGTGGGCGCAGTCGCTGTCGAAGAAGAAAATCTGCAAACTGCACGAGGATACCGGCCAGCAAGCCTGGCAAAACCTGCAAGAGGTGGAGGATAGTTGCCGCCTGTATTCGGCGTATGCCTGGCTGGCTTACCGCGCGCCGGATTTCTTTCCCAGCGTTGCGCTGGCGCAGGAATTGGCGCGCAGCGCCTCGGAACGGGTCGATGCGATCTTGCAGTCGCAAAACGCGGCGGCCCGCAAGCGGCATGACAAGAAGTTCCGTTAGCAACGGAGTAATGTTTTCATTATGAAAAATTATCGAAACAGGGTATCGTTGCGTTACTGATACTTTTTCATATAGGAAACCTTGCCATGTTGTTAGGTTTTCCGGGATGTAACGACCCTCATGCTGCTTTTATTTCAACGCCTGTTCGGCAGGCGCGATCTGCTGATCCCGTATGTCGACTTCACCACCATTCCCCCCGGCGCGCATGCCAGCCCATTGCTGTCGCGGATTTACCGCATGCGCTACCAGGTGTATTGCCTGGAATGCCGTTTCCTCGACGCCGCCGCCTATCCGGACGGCATCGAATCGGATGGGTGGGATGCCAATTCGGCCCATGTGGCCGCCAACTCGCTCGATGGCGACCTGATCGGCACGGTGCGGCTGGTACGCCCGCAGCCGGGCCGGGCGTTTCCGTTTCAAGCCCAATGCCCGGTATACGAAGGCGTGGTGCTGCCGCCGCGCGGGGAATCGGCCGAGGTGTCGCGGCTGATCGTGGAAAAAGCCTTGCGCCGCCGCAGTGGCGATGCGATGGAGGGCATGTCGTCCGATGTCGTGGAGAACCGCAACAGCAGCGGACGGCGCCGCTTTTCGCGGCAGAAGAGCGATCGCCGCAACAGTCCTGGAGCAGCGCATCGGCGCGGATGCGCAGGATGTGCTTTTTCAGGGCCAGTACCTTGGCCACGCCGATATCGTCAACGTCGTAGAACTGGCGGTTCAGGTTATGCGCGTCGACCGTATCGCCGTCCACCAGCACGAAGGAGCTAAAGCCCATGCGCGCGGCGGCGATGGCGGTGGAGGCGCCCAGCCCGCAACCGGCGATCAGCAGGCGGCTGCTGCGGATTTTTTCCTGGGTATCGCTGCCGACATAGCCAGCGTTGCGCGTTACAAATGTGTCGTAATCAAAGCCGACCGTCATGCTTACCTCGCTATGGGAATGGAGTCGCAAGCATGGTAGTGCATCCTGACATGATTGTCATGTTCGCAATGATGGTGTAATGAACATCGTCTGCACGCGGCAGACGATGTTCAGGTCGAGTCCAGCGCCACCGCCACGGGGCGGGGCGCGGTCGACTGGCGCGGCCGCATCAGGCGGCTCCGCGTGCGAGTCGCTTAGTTGGAGCCGCGGCTGCCGGAACCGGAGCCGGAACCGGAGCCCGACTTGGAGCCGCCCGATTTGCCGCCCGAGGACGCATCGTCGTCCGAGGAGCCGCTTTGCTTGTTGCCGCCGCGCGCGGTGCCGCTGTCGGAATCGCTCTTGTTGCTGGCCGACGATCCACGCGAAGAACCGCTATCGGCATCGCTCTTGTTGCTGGCCGACGAGCCACGCGAAGAACCGCTATCGGCATCGCTCTTGTTGCTGGCCGACGAGCCGCGCGACGAGCCGCTGTCCGAGCCGCTTTGCTTGTTGCCGCCGCCGCTGTGGCTCAGCTTGCCTGCTTCGCGGGCTTCCTCGGATGTGAACTCATGGGCATTGCCGGAAGCATGGGCTGCGCGGCCGCCTTCGGCAGCGATTTCGCGCTGCTGCTCAGGATCCATCGAGGCAAAGCCGCGGTTGCTGGTGTCGCTCTGGTTGTTGCCCTGGCCGCCCTTGCTGCCGCTTTGCGAGCCGCTGTCCGACTGGTTGTTACCTTTGCTGCCACCTTGATTGTTGCCGCCTTGCTTGTTGTTCGATGCCATGGTGATTTCTCCTAATGTCTTAATTAAAGGAACTGCAAGAACTACCTTGTTTCCGCCGTCGGACTAGTGTGTTCGTCAGCGAGTAGAGACATCTTAGGTCAGCGTGCCGGGCCTTGGAGTAGGAGCACTCGCAACTGTCGTGTAGGACAAAAGTAAGCAGAGCCCGCCGGATTGGCTGACCAAATTTGTCGCCGGAAAGCCCTCTGTACTCATGCAAACTTTGCCGCGAGCGCAGCGTGGCCGGTTCCACGTCAAGCTTCGTTTCCCTACAGCTTTTTATATTTACGTTGACGCCGCAAGGCGAAGTCAATACCATCGGCTGCACGGATTGGGAACGTTTCCATGTCGGGTGATGCACCTTTGCCTTTCCCGTTCAGCGCGGCGCGGAAGCGGGCCGCTTCATATAACAACAGGAGACTTTCCATGGAATCTACCCTTCACGGGGACGTGAGAATGGCTTTACCTAGATTGGCTGGCACGCTCGCCGGTGCCTTGTTCAGTGCCGCATGCGCTGCCCAGACAGCCTTGCCCGGCAAGCTCGAAGCGGAGAGCTACGCATCGATGCAGGGCGTGGCCACCGAGGCGACGTCGGACGCGGGCGGCGGCGCCAATGTGGGCTGGATCGAGACCAACGACTGGATGAATTATTCAGTCAATCCGGCCACCAGCGGCTGGTACACGGTGCAGTACCGGGTGGCCTCGGCCGGCAGCAGCGGCCGGCTGGTACTCAGCCAGAACGCGAAGGACATCAGCGACACGGTGGGCGTGCCCAACACCGGCGGCTGGCAGACCTGGTCCACCATCAGTTCGCGCGTGTTCCTCAATGCCGGACCGCAGAACCTGGCCGTGTTCGCCAAGGGCGGTGGATTCAACCTGAACTGGATCAACTTCACTGCCGAGCACCCCTCCGTGGGCTTGCCGGCGATCCGCCAGAACGGACGCTACTGGGTCGACAGCAGCGGCAAGCGCGTCAACCTGCGCGGCGTGAACCTGGGTAACTGGCTGCAGATGGAATTCTGGATGCTCAACGACAGGATGGTCACCAACAGCGGGCCGGTCAACGACCAGTGCACGCTCGAAGGCACCCTGGCGGGCCGTTTCGGCAACCTTGAGAAGGAACGCCTGATGGACGCGTTCCGCGACAGCTGGATCACCACCCGCGACTTCGACCTGATGAAGGGCATGGGCATGAACGTGATCCGCGTGCCATTCTACTTCGGCGTGGTGGAGAACGAATACAGCCCCTACAACCTGCGCCCGAACGCCTGGAAGTATCTGGACTTCGCCATCAACGAAGCGGAAAAACGCGGCATGTATGTGATCCTCGACCTGCACGGCACTGTCGGCGGCCAGGCTGGGGAGAAGGAGCAGCACGATGGCTGCGTCGGCCCGGCGCAGCTATGGTCGAACGCCGGCTACCGCGACCGCACCAAGTGGCTGTGGGACAAGGTCGCCGAGCGCTACAGGGGCCGCAATGCCGTGGCCGCGTACGACTTGCTGAACGAGCCGTGGGGAACCGATGCGGCCACCCTGGCCAATTACGCCTACGAACTGTTCAACGTGGTGCGCGCAAAAGACCCGCATCACATGATCCTGCTGCCCGGTCACAACAGCGGTATCGATGCCTATGGTAATCCGAACACGCGCGGCCTCAGCAATGTTGCGCTCGGCATGCATTTTTATCCTGGCTTGTGGGGCTGGAACGACGCGCCGGGCGCCGCCAACCAGGCCAATGTGCACGCCGCCTGGCTGCACTGCAATCTCAACGGCACGGGTGAGAGTTGCGACTGGAATGCCAAGCTGACCGGGCTGAACACGCCATTCCTGATTGGCGAATTCCAGCCCTGGACCATGCTGGGCAGCTACGGCGGACAAGTCACCCGCAGGACGTACGATGCCTACAATATGTACGGCTGGGCGGCGACCAACTGGGCCTACAAGACCGTGTCCACTGGCGGCTCGAATGGCGATACCAGTTGGTGGGGTTGGGGCATGGTGACCAACAGCAGCAATGGCGGCGGGCTGGGAAGCCTGAACGTCAGCACCGCATCGGCCGGCCAGATCGAAAACTACTTTCGCGGTTTTGCCACGCAGCCGCTGGTACGCAATGAAAGCATCGCGTACTGGATGAACTGGAAACCGCTGGTGGGTGAGCGCATCGAAGCGGAAATGTTCACCACGCACAGCGGCATGCGCATGGAAACGACGAGCGATACGGGCGGCGGATTCAATGTGAGCAATATCGATAACAATGACTGGATGAGCTATCCGGTCAATGTGCCCAGGGCCGGGTGGTACAAGCTGCAATTCCGGCTTGCCAGCATCTATAACGGTGGGCAATTTGTGTTGAGCAAGAACGCCAGCGACCTGGCCACGCTGACCGTGCCCAACACGGGTGGATGGCAGAACTGGCAGACAGTCACGGGGAGGGTGTATCTGGAAGCGGGGCAGCAGGACCTGACCATTTTCGCGCGCGTAGGCGGGTGGAACATGAACTGGTGGCAGCTGAACGCGGAGTAGGGTGGGCGCGCGCCGGAACACGTTCCGGCGCGCTTCTGATGCCAACCCCGGCACCGTCGTTTCTGCCATTGGCAGAAACGACTTGCGCGAAGGCGCCCATGCAGGGGTCCTGGCGTAGCCATGGCAAACGGTTCCCCGACAACCCGCGCAGACGCCAGCGGGCTGTGGAGGAAGCGCATGCCAACCCGCCTTCGCGGGGCAAAATCTGACTTATACCGCGATCTGGGCCTTGCGCTCGGCAATCTGCTGCCCCAGCGCTTCCAGATCGAGGCCGGCCGCGCGCGCCTGCGGGAACATCTCGTTCTCCTCTTCCTTGACGTGATGCTCGATCATCTCGGACAACACCTTTACCTTGGCATCGAACAGATCGTCGGTCGCTTCCATGTCCATGATCTGGGCGATCAAGTCCTTGGCTGATGCATGCTCGACAGTAGCCTCGTCGACCAGATCTTCACTCTTCTTGGTCGCGGCGCGTACGGCCGGGTAGAAAATTTCTTCCTCGGCCGTTGCGTGCTTGGTCAGTTCGGTGCAGATCTGCGTGGCCAGTTTTTTCTTGGTTGCATGAGCGCGCTCGCCCAAGCCTTCATACTGCTCGAACATCTGCTTGACGTTCTCGTGGTCTTCGGTCAGCAGCGCAATCGCGTCCAGGGCTTCCTGGCCGCCTGGGATGGCCTTGGGCGTATTACGTGTGGTCGACGATGAGGTTCTCATGATGTGCTCCTGATATTTTCTGTGGTAACTATCGCGCTACCGGGTGGCTGGGATCTTTCCTGGCTGCCTGTCTTGTAGCAGAAAGTTCATGATAGGCGGCCTCAGTCGTGCGGGGAGTAGGCGCACTGGCAATATCGGCGTAGGACAAATCCACCTCCGGTCATCAGGACTAGGCTCGTACGCGCCTTACCCGCCGATCGGCGCGTGCGTCCATGCCCCCTCGGATATACTGTCAGGCAAGTTAATGACTATTAAGCAAGGAGGTGACAGTGGGTGACGATCGCAATCTGGAAGGACGGCTGGGACAGGGCCTGCGCGCGGCAGGCGAGCGGCTTCGGCGCGGCCGCGCGTATCTGATGGCGCAGCCGCCGTACAAGCGCGTCGGGCTGGCGCTGCTGTGGTGCGTCGGCGTCCCCCTGTCGTTGCTGCTGGTGTGGGCGTTGATCTTGCTGCCGTTCACCCCTGGCGTGGCCGGTCTCAAGCAGGCGCGCGCCGCCAAGGCCTCGATCCTGGTCGCGGCCGACGGCAAGGAGCTGGCCAGCTTTGAAGAAGGCTTGCAGGAACGCGTGACCCTGGCGCAAATTTCGCCGCATATGATCGCCGCCCTGATCGCCACCGAAGACCACCGCTTCAAGGACCACCACGGCATCGATTACAAGCGCACCCTGGCCTCGGTCGTGTACACCCTCGGCGGCGACGCCCAGGGCGGCTCGACCATTACCCAGCAGCTGGCGCGCAATATGTTCCCGGAAGAGATAGGCCGTTCGCGCAACCTCAACCGCAAGATCAAGGAAATGATCACGGCGGTCAAGATCGAATCGGCCTACAGCAAGGATGAGATCCTGGAAGCCTATCTGAACACAGTGCCTTTCCTGTACAACACGTTCGGCATCGAAATGGCGGCGCGCACTTATTTCGATACCACCGCCGCCAAGCTCGACATTCTGGAAAGCGCCACCCTGGTCGGCATGCTCAAGGGCACCAACTACTACAATCCGGTGAACAATCCCGAGCGTTCGGTGCAGCGCCGCAATGTGGTGCTGTCCCAGATGCGCAAGCACGGCATGCTCGATGACAAGCGCTACGACAGCTTGCGCAAGAAGCCGCTGCGGGTCTCCTTTTCGCGCCAGGCCGAGCGCAGCCCGACCGATACCCACTTCACCGCCTACGTGCGCAAGTGGCTGCTCGAATGGGCCGACGAGAACGACTACAACGTCGAGCGCGACGGCCTGGTGGTCCACACCACGCTCGATTTCGCCTTGCAGGAAGCGGCCATGAAAGCCGTCGAGCGCCAGGGCAATGCCTTGCAGATCATTGCCGACGTCGAATGGTCGCAGCCCGACGGCGGCTATGCCGGCTCGGCCGGCGCCTACGCCGGCATGCACGGCTCGGTCACGCCCTTCGAGTATTTCTGGCGCTCCAAAGGGACGCTGGTCAATGCCTTCATCCGGGAAACGCCCGAGTACAAGAAAGCCATCGAAAGCGGCGATACCGGAGCGGTGGCGCTCAAGCGGCTCAAGACCGACCGCGCCTTCATCGCCCGCTTGCGCGCCGCAAAAACGCGCCTGGAAACGGGCTTCGTGGCGATGGACCCGGAGAGCGGCCACATCAAGGCATGGATCGGCAGCCGCGACTTTCATAAAGAACAGTACGACCACGTGGTGCAGGCCGCGCGCCAGCCCGGCTCGACCTTCAAGCCGATCGTGTACGGCGCCGCGCTGGAAAAAGGCTTCGCGCCGAATCGGCCTTACCGCGACGCCGTGACGAATATCAAGGCCGGCGACGGCACCATCTGGCGCCCGACCGACATGAGCGGATCGAGCGGCAACATGATGAGCATGCGCGATGGCCTGGTGTTTTCCAAAAACACGATCACGGCCCAGGTCATGCAGGATGTCGGGCTGCCGGGCATCATCAAGCTGGCGCGCGACCTCGGCATTCGCAACAGCAAGCTCGAATCGGTCCCCTCGCTGGCGCTGGGCACCAGTCCCGTGACCTTGCTGGAAATGGTCAATGCCTACAGCAGCATCGCGTCCCAGGGGCAATACCGCAAGCCGGTGTTCGTCACCAGCATCACCGACCGTTCCGGCAAGGTGGTGGCGCAATTCGCCGACCCGAAGTCGGAAAACGTGATGTCGGCGCAAAATTCCGCCGACCTGATCGACATGATGCGCGGGGTGATCAACCGCGGCACGGGCACGGGCATCCGCTATCGCTTCGGCATCAATGGCGACGTCGCCGGCAAGACCGGCACGACGCAAAACAATACCGACGGCTGGTTCATCATGATGCATCCCAAGCTGGTGGCGGGCGCCTGGGTCGGCTTCAACGACAACCGCGTCACCATGCGCAGCAGTTACTGGGGGCAGGGCGGACATAATGCGCTGCTCGTGGTAGGCGACTTCTTCAAGGCCGCGATTGCCGATGGCAAGGTCGATGCCGCTGCCGTATTCCCGGGCGGGCGCCGCCCGGCACCGGTGGTGCAGGAAGAAGATCCGGGCGATATCGACGAAGAAGCGGGCGAGATGCAGCAAGAGGGCGTGGCGCCACCGCCGCCGCCCGCACCCGAGCCGGACGATATGGAAAACGGTGCGGAAGCGCCGATCGATGGCGAGCGTGGCGAGCCATCCTCCGGCCTGCCAGCGCTACCGCAACCGCTGCCGCCGTCCGCGCCGCCACCGCCCGAACCGGATGCCGGGGCGCCGCAGCAGCAGCGCGAATAGGGAAAGAACAGCGGGCAAGCGATGCCCGCTGTGTCACGCTGGCGACGAAGAAAAAGCAATATTTCCTCGCGGCTATGATAATGAATGATATTTACGCTATCATCGTCGTTTCCGTCGGAGACGCTGCACATGAAACGAACGCTGTACACCATTCTTGGTGTCGATCCCCTCGCCAGTTCTGAAGAGATTGCTGCGGCGTACGCGCGTTTGCATGCGGCGTTCCAGAGCGGTTCGTACGACCGCAACGACTGGGTGCTGGTGCGTGAAGCGTATGCCGTGCTGTCGAACACCGACAAGCGCGCCATGTACGACCGCAGCCAGATCGCGCCACCGCTGACGCGCAGGGTCGAGCCGGAGCCCGCGCAGCAAGGTTTCAGCCTCGACTGGCGTTATGGCCTGGCGGCCGGCCTGCTGGTGGCCGGGCTGGTGTACTTTGCCAAGGGCCGCGCGCCGGCCGCAGCGCCGGTCCTTGCCGCCACGGGCGCATCGCAAGGCGCCACCCCGGCGCTGATGCAGGACAGCGGCGGCCACGCCGATCAGTTCGCTAACCAGCCGCAGGCGATGCAGGCGCCGGCCGCCGGCGGCTCGTCCGGCGCGATGGGCATGGAAGACCTGTTCGCCAAATTGTCGCCGTATGTCGCGCGTATTAATATGTACAAGGGCAGCACCCTGGTCGGGACCGGCAGCGGCGTTGCCCTGGGCGGCGACGCCATCATTACCAATTGCCACGTGGCGCTGGCGGGTTCGCGCCTGCAGGTCAAGCTGGGGCAGGACAGCTACGAGGCGAGCGTCGCCGTGGCCGATGAAGAGCGCGACCTGTGCAAGCTGTCGGTCAAGGGCCTCAGTGCCCCGGCCGTGGTGATCGGCGCGTCGAGCGAGGTGCGCACCGGCCAGCGCGTGATTGCCATCGGCGCTCCGCACGGGCTCGATTTGACGATCAGCGACGGCATCGTGTCGTCGCTGCGTCCGCTTGACGGCGGCACCTTGATCCAGACCACGGCCCCGGTGTCGCCCGGATCGAGCGGCGGCGGGCTGTTCGACAGTTCCGGCCGGCTGGTCGGGATCGTCACTTTCCAGATGCGCACGGGGCAGAATCTGAATTTTGCCGCGCCGGCCGAATGGATCGGCAGCATGCGTACCCGCAGCGGCGGCGGGCTGATCGGCAAGATGAGCGCGGAACGCGCGCAGGATAATCCTGCTCAAAGCGCACAGAATGGCGACATGGTGGTGGGCGCCTGGCATTGCCACGATACGATAGGCGGGACCTCGGTGCTGATTTCCTTCCAGGATGACCGTACGCTGGAAATGCGCTATGAAAACAGGGTGTCGCCTGGCCGCTGGATGTACCGCGACGGCCAGCTGGCGATTCAGTTTGCCAACGTGGCCGACACCTTGCGCGTGGAAGAGCTGTCGCGCGACAAGATGATCCTCAAGTTCAACGTCGGCCAGCGGCTGGTCTGCGCGCGGCGTTAAGGGGCGTCGCTGGCGCCTTCCCGTTGAATTCGCCGTCGCGGGCCGGACGGCGGGTTTCCCTGCACAGGTTCAGATAAAACCTGTGCGCACTCCCCGGGGCCGGGCCGCTATGTGCTTGTGGCGGCAGCGGGGGCGATGGTGCGCGTAGTGGATCTTCCATCTTTCTGCGAAGCCGGTGACGCCAATAGCGCGAGCGACAGGGTGAATCAACTACCTTGTCCCCGGCGCCTTCAGCGCAGCAAAAAATTCGCTTTCCCCGCTGTAAGCGCACCGGCGTCGGCAACTGTGTCATCCTTGAGCAACACGCCCGACATCCCCCGCTGGCGCGCCTGCGTCAGCAAGTAGTGCAATCTGTACGCGGCCTCGTCATAGCCCAGGCCGGCCGGCCGCACATTCGAAATACAGTTGCGGTCGGCATCGCTCAAGCCCACGCGCGGCGCCCAGCTCATGTAGATGCCCATGCTGTCCGGCGAACTGAGCCCGGGGCGCTCGCCGATCAGCACCGCCACCGCGCGTGCGTTCAGCAACTCGCCGATCTCATCACCGATGGCCACGCGCGCCTGGCTGGCAATCACGATCGGACCCATACGCCATTGCTCCTGTTGCAATCGTGCCAGCAGCACCGCCAGGAAGGGCTGCGCGTTCTGCTCGATGGCCAGCGCCGACAAGCCATCGCCAATGACCAGCACCAGGTCGCACGAGGCCGGTGCCGCGGCGGCCAGCGCGGCACGCGAAGGCGCATCGAGCACGCGGCCCAGGTCTGGACGCTGCAGGTAAGTGGCGCGGTCCGGGCAGGCACTGTGCACGGCGAGGCAAGCGTGCCCGTCCCCGGATAGCCCCGCCGCCAGCGCACCGGCATCGAGCGCCATGTGCACCGCATCGCGTGCGCGCGCATGCGCCAGCTGGAAATCAAGCTGCGCCGAGGTGGGGACACTCACGCCGCTGCGCCCGAGCGCGATACGTGCCTGCGTCAGTCCGCGCAAGGCTTGCCATGGGTTGGACAGCACATGTTTGGGAAGGTTCATAAGCGCAGCAAGGCTTGCTGAAAGGCCGGCGCCAGGGCGTCCGGCAGTTGCGCGGCGCCATCGCCGCAAAAGATCTGCATGCGGTGCAGCCAGGCTTCGAATTCGGGCGCGGCGCGCAAACCCAGCACGCGCCGCGCGTACAGGGCATCGTGGAACGACGTGCTTTGATAGTTGAGCATGATGTCGTCCGATCCCGGCACGCCCATCACGAAATTGCAGCCGGCCGCTCCGAGCATGGTCAGCAGCACGTCCATGTCGTCCTGGTCGGCTTCGGCATGGTTGGTGTAGCACACGTCGCAACCCATCGGCAAGCCGAGCAGCTTGGCGCAAAAGTGGTCTTCCAGGCCGGCGCGGATGATCTGCTTGCCGTCGTACAGGTATTCCGGGCCGATGAAGCCGACCACCGAGTTCACCAGCAGCGGCTTGAAGGCGCGCGCCACCGCGTAGGCGCGCGCTTCGCAGCTTTGCTGGTCGACCCCGTGATGGGCATTGGCCGACAGCGCGCTGCCCTGGCCGGTTTCAAAATACATGACGTTGTCGCCCACCGTGCCGCGTCCCAGCGACAGGGCGGCACTGCGCGCTTCGGCCAGCAGCGCCAGGTTGATGCCGAAGCTGCGGTTGGCGGCCTCGGTCCCGGCCACCGACTGGAACACCAGGTCGACCGGGGCACCACGGTTGATCGCCTCGATGGTGTTGGTGACGTGGGTCAGCACGCAGGACTGGGTCGGAATCTGGTATTGGGCAATGACGGCGTCGAGCATGCCGACCAGCGTGACGACCTGGCCCACGTTATCGGTGGCGGGGTTGATGCCGATCACGGCGTCGCCGCTGCCGTACATCAGGCCGTCGAGCATGCTGGCCGCGATGCCGCTGGCGTCGTCGGTCGGGTGGTTTGGCTGCAGGCGCGTGGCCATGCGGCCTTCCAGGCCGAGCGTGTTGCGAAAAGCCGTGACCACGCGGCATTTGCGCGCCACCAGCACCAGATCCTGGATGCGCATGATCTTCGATACCGCGGCCGCCATCTCGGGCGTAATGCCGGGCGCGACGGCCGCCAGGACGGCGCTGTCGGCCGCGTCGGAGAGCAGCCAGTTGCGCAGGTCGCCCACCGTCAGATGCGCGATGGGGGCGAACGCGGCCGCATCGTGGCTGTCGACGATCAGGCGCGTGACTTCATCGTCTTCGTAGGGGATCAGGGGCTGGTCGAGCAGGGTGCGCAGCGGCAGGTCGGCCAGCGCCATCTGGGCCGCCACCCGCTCTTCGGCGCGGGCGGCGGCCACGCCCGCCAGCAGGTCGCCCGCGCGGGCCGGCGAGGCGCGGGCCATCACGTCCTTGAGGTCGCGAAACACGTAGGTACGCGGCCCGACCATGTGCGAAAACCGCTGTATTGTCACGGGGATATCCGGCGCTGGTTAGCTTGGAAGCAGCATAGCACGCTCCCGTGTCACAGCAGGTCGGCACGCGGATAGCCCCAGGCCGGCACGCCGGCGGGGCAGGGCTGGCGGTTGGCCTCATCGATGGGCAAGGTCGTGAAGTTGCCTGCCGGGGTGTTGCTGAAGCGGACGTCGAACGCCGTCGTCGTTCCCAGCGCCGGCATGCGCGCGAAGCGCAGCCAGGCATCGAAGCGGCAGTTGCTGGCCTGTAGCGTACGCAAGCGCGCCAGCGACGTTTCCTGGCTCCAGTCGATGACGATCTGCGCCGTGCGTGCGCGCGCGCCTTCGGACAGTGCCGCCGGACAGGCATCGAGCGCGAGCAGGTCCGGCGCCACGCTGACCATGCCGCGCCGCAGCCGGTAGGTGCCGGCGACGGCATCGCGTTCGGCCGACATGAACATCCAGCAGGCCGGGTTGGAGGGAAAGGCCGTCATCGCGGTGTCGAGCAGGGTGCTGGCCGGATCGAGCAAGCGCAGGTGGTCGGCCACGATGGTTTTGCCGCGCTGCATCGCCGCGCCTTGCATGCTCACGAAGCCGGCGGCGCCCAGCAGGGCGGCGCACAAGGCGCGTTTGCCGTTCTTGCCGGCACGCTGCTGCAACACGGCGAGTCCGGCACCGAAGAGCAGCAGGGCCGTCAGCGAACCCCAGTGCAGGAAACCGCGCAGCGTGAAGTAGGCGAGCATGGCGGCCAGCGCGCCCAGCGGCAGGGCGCGCCGGACGCAGCTGCCCAGCGTCATCGCCAGCGGCACGGCGCCGGCCACCCAGAAGACCGGTTCCAGGATGAACACCATGTCGCCATAGATCCAGCGCGCATCGAAGGGGTAAAACGGATGCACGCCGTAGGAGTTCAACGCATCCATTCCCAGGTGCAGCAGGAAGCCGGCACCGACGGCTGCCAGCAGTCCGGCGCGCGCCGCTTTGCTGGCGCGCAGCAGGGTGCGCGCGCCCGGCCACAGCAGCCACAGCAGCGCGATCAGCAGCAGGGCTTGCGGCACTTCGAGCAGCAGGGTGTGGGTGTGGCCACGATGATTCAGCAGGTAGCCCAGCGGCATGGGCAAGCGCCCGCTCAGTACCAGGTCGAGGTCGGGAAAATTGCTGGCAGCCCAGCACGCGAACAGCATCAGGCGGCGCTGGGTGCCCTGCCGGGCCGGATCGGCTTGCGCCGGCAAAGTACGGTGAACCAGTTCGCCGACGACCAGACCAACCAGGGAGTGACTTAAATTATCCATGAGGGCGATCTTACCGTGCCGGCCCCATTTTTGTTGAGCTGGCGAATGACGCTGGCTGTCTTATTCCGCTACTGGCGCTGGTTTTGCTGCCGAGAAAAGTCAGCATGCCTGTTTTTCAGGGCTGGGCTAACCCGCTCTACTTTCTGGCCACGGGCGGCGCTGCGATTGGCGGGGATGGCGTGCATATGTCGTCGGGCCGAAAAATATGCTGAACCAGTTCGCCGCGGGCCAGTCCAAGCAAGGAGCGATTCGAATTATCCGTGATGGTGATCTTCCCGTGCGCAGGCCGTACCTGCCGCCAGGCTTGCGGCCAGGGTTCCGTCATGGCTGCGGAGTGCAGCATCGGACAGGAAGCAGACAAAGGAGGTAAGCAATGCGATGACAGTTCGCCTATCGCGAGGCGTGGTACCGACTCGGCATGAGTGCCGGACGGGCGGTGCGGTGATTCGCGACGGGATGCCAAACTCTGGGAGACCAATATGGCGTATAAAACGATCCTGGTGCATGTCGACGACTCGGCTCAGGCCGTCGCGCGCATCGACATTGCAGCCCGGCTGGCCATCGAACACAACGCGCATCTGATCGGTACGGCGCTGACCAACCTGCCGCCGCGCCTGCTCGCGCTCAGCGGCCTCGATCCCAGCTTGCCGCCCATGCAGGCTCCGCTGGACGAGCTACGCCGCCTGGCGGACCGCGCGCTCGACGTTTTTGAACAGCGTGCCAGTGCGCTCGGCGTGCTGTCGGTCGAGCGGCGCCGGCTGGAGGAAGAAATCGGGCTGGGCATGAGCTTGCAGGCGCGCTATTGCGATCTGCTCGTGATCGGCCGGCACGATGCCGCGCATCCGGTGCCGGGCGTGCGCGCCGATTTTCCCGAGTACGTCCTGCTCAACGCCGCCAAAGCGGTGCTGGTGGTGCCTGCGGCGGCGCAGGCGTCACCCCCGGCATCGCCATTGGGGCAGCGGATCGTGGTCGGCTGGAACGGCAGCGCCCCTGCCAGCCGCGCGATCGCCAGTGCAATTGCGCTGATGCAACGCGCGCGCCAGGTCGATATTGTGGTGGTCGATGCGCGCGCACACGGCGACCTGCACGGTCCGACGCCGGGGGCGGATCTGGCCTTGTATCTGGCGCGGCACGCAATCCGGGTCAACGTTCGTGAAGTCGACAGCCACGCCGATCCGGGGCGGGCGTTGCTGGCGGCGGCGGGCGAGGCGGGCGCCGACCTGATCGTGATGGGTGCGTATGGCCGCTCGCGCTTTCGCGAAGTCTTGCTTGGCGGCGCGACCAGGACCTTGCTTAGGACCTCGACGCTGCCGCTCTGGATGGCGCACTGACGGGGCGGCGAGATGGTGGACGGTCTCGGAGTTGCCGGCCTGTGCATGGCGCTGGCCGAGGGAAGCTGAGGTAGCGGACGGCCACGGCCTAGCCGGGATGTGCATAGTGCGGGCCGAGGGATGGTGATGTAGCGGACGGTCAAGGCGTTGTCGGAACGTGGATCGCGCTGGCGGCGGCGCTGGAGGCCGCGCTTTCGTCGCGGGAAAAAGCTGCGCGCCGACGCCGTTCCTTTCGTGCACCAGCGTGCTGCATCGACCCTCGTCCTGGCGGCCTTGCAAGAGAATCAGGCAAGCCTGCGCGAGGATTCGATCTTGGCGCGCAGGCGTTTTGCCGCTTACACTGGCGGCTGACGAACCCGCCCCAGAGAAGCCGATGCCAACGCCGCCAAGCAGACAAGACCGCATGATCGCCTTGCTGGGCAGGCTGGCGCCATCCGAGGGCTACACCGCGTCCGCGCTCGACGGCGTGCGCTTCATGCGCGCCAACCGGGCCATGCCGCGCGTGCCCGTGCTGTACGAGCCGTGCATCGTGATCGTGTGCCAGGGGCGCAAGCGGGGCTATCTGGGCGAGCAGAGTTTCATTTACGATGCCCAGCAGTTCCTGGTGTTGTCGGTGCCTTTGCCTTTCGAGAGCGAGACCGACGCCAGCGAAGCCGAGCCGCTGCTGGCGCTCAAGATGCACATCAATCTGGCAGTCGCCGCCGAGCTCGCGCTGGCGCTCGGTCCCGCTCCGTCAGCCCACAGCGCGCCGGTGAGCATGTGTTCAAGCACCATGGATGAGGCCATGGGCGACGCCGTGCTGCGCCTGCTCGAAGTGCTGTTGTGTCCGGTGGAAGCGCGCGTGTTGGGGCCTGGTATCACGCGCGAGATCCTGTACCGCGTGCTGACCGGGGAGCAGGGTGGCGCGGTGCGTGCGGCGTTGGCCCAGCACAGCCAGTTTGGCAAGATCGGCAAGGCCTTGCGCCGCATTCATGCGGGTTTCAGCGGCGAGCTGGACGTGCCGACACTGGCGCACGAGGCGGGCATGAGCGTGGCGGCTTTCCACGCCAACTTCAAGGCGGTGACGCACACTTCGCCGATCCAGTATCTCAAGAGCACGCGCCTGCACAAGGCAAGGCTGTTGATGGTGCAAGAGGGCATGAGCGCCTCGTCCGCCTCGAACCGGGTCGGCTACGAAAGCAGTTCGCAGTTCAGCCGCGAATTCAAGCGCTTTTTCGGCCGCAGCCCGGTGCAGGAGGCGGCGCTGATGAAGACGATCCTGAGCCAGGCGCCGAGCGAGCCGCCGGGCTACGTCACGGCGCATTGAACGCAAAGCCAGAAGGCTAGTTGGTGCCTGTTTCAGCTGGCCTCACGATCAGGGGCCATTGAAGGACGCCACCCATGCCCCTCGAATTGTTGCTCTGGTCAAAGGTCATATCGCCCACATCGGCGCGCACGGTGTTGAATTTTCAGATATGTTCGCTCTGAATTTTCGATCGTTGGCGAAGGCAAGGGGGCAAGCACGTCCCTCACGGCGGCAATCCGATGCCCGCCAAGGCCGCATGCGCCGGCCGCGGCGTCTTCCACATCCGTCACGGCGCCGCGGAATGCAGCAATACCGTCGTCACGCTGCCATCTTTATCCACGATCAGCTGATACAGCCGGTCGAATTCATCTTCCCCGATATCGCTCCCCGGCGTGCCGCCGAACAGGCGCACCAGTTCGGGCACGGTATTCGAATGGCCGACCACCAAGGCGGTACCGCCCGTCGCCTTGACTTCCCCGACCAGTTTGTCGCTCTGCGCCGGGTCATACACTTGCACCGGCAATCCCAGCGCGGTGGCGAGCGGCTGGGCGGTCTGGCGGGTGCGCTGATACGTACTGCTGTAAATATGCGCGATGCCGGTCGACTTGAGAATGGCGGCGATGTTGCGCGCGCGCGCCTGGCCTCGCTTTGTCAGCGCGGGATCCTTGTCGGCCGATCCCTTTTCGCCATGGCGGACCAGATAAATGATGGTTGGGTCGGCTGACGCCAGGCCGGGTGCCAGCAGGGCCGCAGCCAGGAACAGGCCGCCGAAGAGGGAAGATCGCATGCGCATGGTCGGCTTTCAGAATGTCTGGGTTATAGAAACAACAATGTATCCCAGGCAGGCGAGGAAGCGCAACTATTCCCGCTCCCGCTTCCCCTCTCGGCAGTCGTGCCGGCGGGAGGCGTGTTGGCGCGTATCTTGCTTGTCTGGTAAGGACATGGCCTCACTCCCAACCAATAAAATGCCCAAAACCCCCGCGCAACCCCCTCGCAAGCTGCGCATTGTCGTCGTCAATACGATCGTGCCGGAAGGTGGCGAGCATGATGCCGCCCTGGCCGTCCAGGTCTTGCGCGGCAACGCGCTGCGCATCGGCCTGCTCGAATCGGGCTACGACATCGTCGCTTCGCTGCCCGCCGATATCTATCTGCCCGACAGGATCGCTCAACTTCAACCCGACATGATCATCATCGATGCCGAATCGGACGCGCGCGACGTGCTCGAACACATCGTCATCGCCACCCGCGACGAGCGCCGCCCGATCGTGTTGTTCACCGAGGACGACACCACCAGCAGCATGGACGCGGCCATGGCCGCCGGCGTGTCGGCCTACATCGTGGCCGGCTTGCAATCCGAACGCATCAAGCCGGTGCTGAACGTGGCGCTGGCGCGCTTCCGCCAGGAGCAGAAGCTGCTGGTCGAGCTGAACGAGACGCGCCACAAGCTGGCCGAGCGCAAGGTAATCGACCGCGCCAAGGGCCTCCTGATGACCCATCACCGGCTGACCGAGGACCAGGCCTACCAGAAACTGCGCAGCATGGCGATGAACAAGAATTTGAAGCTGGCGGAGATAGCCCAGCGCATCCTCGATGTCGAGGATCTGCTCGGTTAATTCGCCGCGGGCCACAGGAAAGCAAGGAGCTGTATGGCAGAGACAAAAGTAAATCAATTGCGTACGGTCAGGATCGGCTTCATGCCGCTGACCGACTGCGCCTCGCTGGTGATGGCGGCCGAGTGCGGTTTCGACCGCCAATACGGCATCAGGATCGTGCTCAGCCGCGAAACCTCGTGGGCCAACGTGCGCGACAAGCTGGGTTCGGGCGCGCTCGATGCCGCCCACGTGTTGTACGGCTTGATGTATGGCGTGCAGCTGGGCATCGGCTGTCAGCAGCAGGCGATGGCGGTCCTGATGAACCTGAGCCGCAATGGCCAGGCCGTGACCCTGTCGCGCGCGCTGGCGCAGCAGGGTGCGCTGGATGGGCCGAGCCTGGCGCAGCGGATGCGGGACTTGCCGCGCGCCTACACCTTCGCCCACACTTTCCCCACTGGCAATCACGCGATGCTGCTGTATTACTGGCTGGCCGCGCACGGCATCGACCCGCTGCGCC
Organism: Massilia sp. DJPM01; assembly: GCF_030348125.1. Lineage (NCBI taxonomy): Bacteria > Pseudomonadati > Pseudomonadota > Betaproteobacteria > Burkholderiales > Oxalobacteraceae > Massilia > Massilia sp. DJPM01. Next base: position 66,852 of record NZ_JAQOZV010000016.1, on the reverse strand, counting down.
AGGCGCGCGCCTTGACGGTGCCGCCGGCCCAGATGGTGGGCAGCCTGGGCGCCGGGATGATCGATGGTTTTTGTGCCGGCGAGCCTTGGGGCCAGCGCGCCATCGACGAGGGCGTGGGCGTGACGGCCGTGACCAGCCAGCAGATCTGGCCCGACCATCCGGGCAAGGTGCTGGGAACGACGGCGGCGTTTGCCGCGAGCGATCCGGATACCTGCCGCGCCATGATCGCGGCGGTGCTCGATGCCAGCCGGTGGATCGAGGCCTCCCGCGCCAACAAGGAGCAGACGGCCACGGTGCTGGCCGGCTCGGCGTATCTGAATACGGGCAGGGCAGCCATCGCGGCGCGCCTGGCGGGACAGTATGACAATGGCGCGGGCGGCCAGTGGACCGATGAAAAGGCGCTCAGTTTCCATGCCGACGGCGAAGTGAATTTTCCGTATCTGTCGGACGGGATGTGGTTCATGACGCAGCAGCGGCGCTGGGGTTTGCTCAGGGACGAGCCGGATTACCTGGGGCAGGCGCAGGCCGTCAACCGGATCGAATTGTACAAGGGCGCGGCGGAAATGACCGGGACCCTGGTGCCGTCGTCAACGATGCGCAGTTCGACGCTGATCGATGGCGTGCGCTGGGACGGCAGCGATCCGCGCGGATATGCGGAGTCGTTTCCGATTCATTGGCGGTAGGGGCGGCGCGCACGCTCCCGCGCATCATTTTCGGGCATTTGTGCACCGCAATGTAGCGCTCGCCTCATATCCCCGCCTCACCCGTCCCATCCCGCCCCGCATCGGCCCTGGCACGGCGTTTGCTAAACAATACATATCGGATCAATGGCGATCCCCTGAACAACTTGCGCTGATCTAACGACGGATCGGCAGGACAACGGCGTCCGTCCAGCCTGGTTTTGACAACCGGGTCTGGCCGGACGCCTTTTTGTTTTTAACGGGATAAACAATGGCCACCAAAGCAAACACCATCGAACTTTTCAGTATCAGCACACCGCAGATGCGCGCCTTCCACCTGACCTGGATGGCTTTCTTCGTCTGCTTCTTCGCCTGGTTCGCCTGCGCGCCGCTGATGCCGATCATCAAAGGCGAATTCGGACTGACCCTCGCCCAGGTCGCCAACATCAACATCGCCGCCGTCGCCATCACGATCCTGGTACGCCTGATCGTCGGCCCCATGTGCGACCGCTTCGGCCCGCGCAAGGCCTACACCGGCCTGCTGCTGCTCGGCGCGATCCCCGTCCTCGGCGTGGCTGCGTCGCAAAGCTACGAAAGCTTCCTGTTCTTCCGCCTCGGCATCGGCGCGGTCGGCGCCAGCTTCGTCATCACCCAGTACCACACCTCCGTCATGTTCGGCCCCAAGGTGGTCGGCACCGCCAACGCGGCAGCGGCCGGCTGGGGCAATGCCGGCGGCGGCGCGGCCCAGGCGCTGATGCCCCTGCTGGTTGGCGCGCTGCTGATGCTGGGCGTGAGCGAAGCGGCCGGCTGGCGCGTGGCCCTGCTGGTGCCGGGCGTGCTGATGATCGTCATGGCCGGCTTGTACTGGAAATTCACCCAGGATTGCCCGCAAGGTAATTACGACGAGATGCGCGCCGCCGGCATCGCCATCGAAGGTGGCAAGAAAGGCGGTTGGGAGAGCTTCAAGGCCGCCAGCGTCAACCACCGCGTGTGGCTGCTGTTCGTCACCTACGGCGCCTGCTTCGGCATCGAGATCTTCATCCACAACATCGCCGCCGTGTACTACGTCGACCATTTCAAACTGAGCCTGAAGGAAGCCGGCATGGCCGCCGGCAGCTTTGGCTTGCTGGCGCTGTTTGCCCGTGCCCTGGGCGGCTGGGTGTCGGACAAGATGGCCATGCGCGGCACCATCAACAGCCGCGTCACGCTGCTGTTCGTGCTGATGATCGGCGAAGGCGCCGGCCTGCTGTGGTTCGCCAAGGCCGATGGCGTTGTCTTCGCGGTGATCGCCATGCTGGTCTTCGGCCTGTTCACCCACATGGCATGCGGCGCCACTTACGCGCTGGTGCCCTTCATCGACAGCAAGGCGCTGGGCGGCGTGGCCGGCATCATCGGCGCCGGCGGCAACGTGGGCGCGGTCGCCGCGGGCTTCCTCATGAAAGGTACCGGCGACATCGGCCAAACCCTCACCATCCTCAGTGGCCTGGTGCTGCTGTCGGCGCTGTGCGCCATCGCGGTCAGGCTCAGCGCCGCCGTGGACGACCGTCCGGTCGCCGTCAACAACGCTGTCGCGTAAGGAGAACCAGCATGAAGATCATCGTCATCGGCCACGGCATGGTAGGCCACAAATTCCTCGAATCGCTCGGCGCCGCCGGTGCGCCGGCGCTCGACGTGACGGTCTTGTGCGAAGAGCCGCGCGCCGCCTACGACCGCGTGCACCTGTCCGAATTTTTCTCCGGTAAATCGGCCGAGGACCTGTCGCTGGTGCCGGCCGGCTTCTTCGAGGGCGGTAATATGCTGCTCAAGCTGAACGCGAAAGCCGTCGCCGTCGACCGCGCAGCGAAGACTGTCACTGTCGCCAGCGGTGAAGTGCTGGCCTACGACAAACTGGTGTTCGCCACCGGCTCGTATCCGTTCGTGCCGCCGTTGGCCGGCAAGGACCGCAAGGATTGCTTCGTCTACCGCACCATCGAAGACCTGGAAGCGATGCTCGAATGCGGCAAGCGCTCCAAAACCGGTGTGGTGATCGGCGGCGGCCTGCTTGGCCTGGAATGCGCCAAGGCCTTGCGCGACATGCAGCTGCAGACCCACGTGGTGGAATTTGCCCCGCGCCTGATGGCGGTGCAGGTCGACGATGGCGGCGCGCGCGTGCTGCGCGCCAAAATCGAAGACCTGGGCGTCACTGTCCACACCCAAAAGAACACGCTGGAGATTATCGACGGCGAAGAGGGCACGCACCGCATGCGCTTCGCCGACGGCAGCCACCTGGACACCGACATGATCGTGTTCTCGGCCGGGATTCGTCCGCGCGACGACCTGGCACGCCTGTGCGGCCTGACGATCGGCGCGCGCGGCGGCATCGCCATCGACAACAGCTGCCTGACCTCGGACCCGGACGTCTACGCCATCGGCGAGTGCGCGCTGTGGAACGGCCAGTTGTTCGGCCTGGTGGCGCCAGGCTACGACATGGCCCGTGTGGCCGCGCGCCACCTGCAAGGCGAAGGCGCCGCCTTCACCGGCGCCGACATGAGCACCAAGCTCAAACTGATGGGCGTGGACGTGGCCAGCATCGGCGATCCGCACGCGTCCAGCCCGGGCAGCCGCTCCTACCAGTTTACCGACGAACGCAAACAGGTGTACAAGAAGATCGTCGTCTCCGACTGCGGCAAATTCCTGCTCGGCGGCGTGATGGTGGGCGACGCCAGCGAATACGGCACCCTGCTGCAGATGATGTTGAATAAAATCGAGCTGCCCGAGTCGCCGGAATTCCTGATCCTGCCACAAAGCGATGGCAAGGCGCGCCCGGGTTTGGGCGTGGACGCCTTGCCCGACACGGCCCAGATCTGCTCCTGCAACGACGTTTCCAAGGGCGACCTGTGCGCCGCTGTCTGTGGCGGCGCCACCACCATCGGCGCGCTGAAAAGCTGCACCAAGGCCGGCTCCACCTGCGGCGGCTGCGTGGCGCTGGTCACGCAGGTGATGAAGGCCGAGATGAAAAAGCAGGGCATGGCCGTCAACAACCATGTCTGCGAACACTTCCCGTACTCGCGCCAGGAAATCTACCACCTGGTCAAGGTCGGCAAGATCACCTCCTTCGAAGACCTGCTGGCGCAGCACGGCACGGGCCGTGGTTGCGACATCTGCAAACCGGTGGCCGCCAACGTGCTGGCGTCGACCTGGAACGATTTTGTCCTCAAGCCGGAACACGCCAGCCTGCAGGATTCGAACGACTACTTCCTCGGTAACATCCAGAAGGATGGCACCTATTCGGTGGTGCCGCGCATGCCGGGTGGCGAAGTGACCGCCGACGGCTTGATCGCGGTCGGCATGGTGGCCAAAAAATATGGCCTGTACACCAAGATCACCGGCGGCCAGCGGGTCGACCTGTTCGGCGCGCGCGTCGAGCAGCTGCCGTTCATCTGGGAAGAGCTGATCGACGCCGGTTTCGAGTCGGGCCATGCGTACGGCAAGTCGCTGCGCACCGTCAAATCGTGCGTCGGCTCGACCTGGTGCCGCTATGGCGTGGCCGACAGCGTCGGTTTCGCGATCGAACTGGAAAACCGCTACAAGGGCTTGCGCACGCCGCACAAGATCAAGTTCGGCGTGTCCGGCTGCACCCGCGAATGCGCCGAAGCGCAGGGCAAGGACGTCGGCCTGATCGCCACCGAAAAGGGCTGGAACCTGTACGTGTGCGGTAACGGCGGCATGAAGCCGCGCCACGCGGAGCTGATCGCATCAAGCCTGGACCAGGAAACCGTGGTGCGCTACATCGACCGCTTCCTCATGTTTTATGTCCGTACGGCCGACCGCCTGCAACGCACCAGCGTCTGGCGCGACAACCTCGAAGGCGGCCTGGAATACCTGAAATCAGTCGTCATCGACGACAAGCTGCACCTGGCCGCCGAACTCGAAGCCGACATGCAGCACGTGGTCGATACCTACGCCTGCGAGTGGAAGAACGCCGTCAACGATCCGGCCACGCGCCAGCGCTTCCGCCATTTTGTGAACAGCGACCAGGCCGACCAGAACGTGGTCTTCATGCCCGAGCGCGGCCAGATTCGTCCCGCCACGATCGAGGAACGCAAGCGCGTCATTCCACTCATCGTCAAAACCGCCTAAGGAGAAGCTCATGCACCGCGATATCGAACTGACCAACTGGACCGCCGTCTGCTCGCTCGACGAGATCGTCCCCAACACCGGCGTGTGCGCGCTCCTGAAAGGCGAGCAGGTCGCCGTGTTCCACGTGAGTGATGCTGAAGAACGCGTGTTCGCCATCGGGAACTACGATCCGAACAGCGGCGTCTCGGTGCTCTCGCGCGGGCTGGTGGGCAGCCTGGGCGAACGCATCGTGGTGGCCTCGCCCATCTACAAACAGCACTTCGACCTGTTCACCGGCGAATGCCTGGAAGCGCCGGAACACTCGGTGCCCAGCTACCGCGCGCGGGTCGAGGACGGCAAGGTGTGGGTCTGCGCATGACAAAGATACCGACAGCGCCCGTCGCCAGGCAATCGCTGGTCGTGATCGGCAACGGCATGGCCGGCATGCGCACGGTCGAGGAAATGCTCAAGCTGGCGCCGGAGCTGTACGACATCACGGTGTTCGGCGCCGAGCCGCATGGCAATTACAACCGCATCCTGCTCTCGCCGCTGCTGGCCGGCGAAAAGAATATCGACGACATCATGCTGCACACGCGCGAGTGGTACGCCGCCAACGGCATCACCCTGCACGCGGGCGACCCGGTGGTGCACATCGACCGCCGCAAGCGCATGGTACGTTCGCAGTCGGGGCGCGAAGTCTGGTACGACCGGCTGCTGATGGCCACCGGCTCCAAGCCCTTCATCGTGCCGGTGCCGGGCCACAAGCTGGCGGGCGTGATCGGTTTTCGCGACATCCAGGACGTCGATACGATGCTGGAAGCGGCCCGCAGCGGCGGCCACGCGGTGGTCATCGGCGGCGGCTTGCTCGGGCTGGAGGCCGCCAACGGCCTGCTGCGGCGCGGCATGCAGGTGACCGTGGTGCACGTGATGGACAGCCTGATGAACCAGCAGCTCGACAAGCCGGCCGCGCTGCTCCTGAAATCCGCGCTGGAACTGAAGGGCCTGCGCTTCCTGCTTGAAGCGCACACCAGCGAGATCGTGGGCGATACCCGGGTCAAAGCCGTGCGCTTCAAGGATGGCAAGGAAATCCCGGCCGACCTGGTGGTGATGGCCGCCGGCGTGCGCCCCAACATCGAACTGGCCAAAGCGGCCGGCCTGCACTGCGAGCGCGCCATTGTCGTCGACGACACCTTGCAGACCTACGACCCGCGCGTCTACGCTGTGGGTGAGTGCGTGCAGCACCGCAGCGCCACGTTCGGCCTGGTGGCCCCGATCTGGGACCAGGCCAAGGTGTGCGGTGCCCACCTGGCGCGCAACGGCCACCGCCGCTACGTGCAGCAAGCTACGCCGACCAAGCTGAAAGTGACCGGCGTCGACCTGTATTCGGTCGGCGACTTTATCGGCGGCGAGGGCAGCGAAGACCTGGTGCTGCGCGATCCGCGCCGCGGCATCTACAAACGCCTGGTGCTGGCCGGGAACCGCATCGCGGGCGCGGTCCTGTACGGCGACGTGCAGGATGGCCCGTGGTACTTCGGCCTGATCCAGAACCGCACCGACATATCGGCCATGCGCAATCGCCTGCTGTTCGGCGAAGCCCTGTGCGCCCAAGCCGCCTGACACGGAGCCCGACTTTGAACCTTTCACCTATACCACTCGCGGTGCGCAGCACCTGTCCTTATTGCGGCGTAGGCTGTGGCGTGACCGCCACGCCCTTGCCCGATGGCGCCATCGCCATTGCGGGCGACGCCAGCCACCCGGCCAATCGCGGCCGCCTGTGCGTGAAGGGAGCGGCGCTGGGCGAAACCACCTCACTTGAAGGCCGCCTGCTGCATCCGGCGCTGCGCGAAGATGGCGTGCTGCGCCAGGCGTCGTGGGACGAAGCGCTGGACCGTGTGGCTGGCGGCCTGCGCGCAATCATCGACGAATACGGGCCGGACGCGGTGGCACTGTATGTATCGGGCCAGTTGCTGACCGAAGATTACTACGTGGCCAACAAGCTGATGAAAGGGTACATCGGCAGCGCCAACATCGACACCAATTCGCGCCTGTGCATGTCGTCGGCCGTGGCGGGACACAAGCGCGCCTTTGGCGCCGACCTGGTGCCGGGCTGTTACGAAGACTTCGACCTGGCCGACATGGTGGTGCTGGTCGGCTCGAACACGGCGTGGTGCCATCCGATCCTGTTCCAGCGCATCGCGCGTCTCAAGGAAGCGCGTCCCGACGTGCGGATCGTCGTCATCGATCCGCGCCGCACAGCCACCTGCGAACTGGCCGACCTGCACCTGCCGGTGAAACCCGGCACCGATGTGTGGCTGTTCAACGGCTTGCTCAGCTATCTGGCGCGCGCCGGGGTGCGCGACGCCGCCTTCATCGAAGCCCACACCAATGGACTGGAACAGGCGCTGGACGCGGCGCAGGTCGATTGCAGCGATCCGCTGGCGGTGGCGCGCCATTGCCGCGTCGAGCCAAGCGACCTGATGGCCTTTTATGGCGGCTTCGCGGCGACCACGAAAGTGATCACGGCGTTCTCGCAAGGCGTGAACCAGTCGTCGGCGGGCACCGATAAAGTCAACAGCATCATCAACTGCCACCTGCTGACGGGCCGCATCGGCCAGCCGGGCATGGGGCCGTTTTCGATCACCGGCCAGCCGAATGCGATGGGCGGGCGCGAAGTGGGCGGCCTGGCCAATATGCTGGCCGCACACATGGACCTGGATAATCTGCAGCACCGCGACACCGTGCAAACTTTCTGGTCGTCGCCGCGCATGGCCGCCAAGGGCGGCCTGAAGGCGGTCGACCTGTTCAAGGCGATCGAAGAGGGCAGCGTCAAGGCGGTGTGGGTGATCGCCACCAATCCGATGGTGAGCATGCCGGACGCAAACCAGGTCCAGCGCGCGCTGGAAAAATGCGAGCTGGTGGTGGTGTCCGACATCATCGCCAGCACCGACACCAATGCCTTTGCCGACGTGCTGCTGCCGGCCCTGGGCTGGGGCGAGAAGGATGGCACGGTCACCAATTCGGAACGCCTGATTTCGCGCCAGCGCGCCTTTTTGCCGGCGCCGGGCGAAGCGCGCGCTGACTGGCGCATCCTGGCGGACGTGGCGCGGCGGCTGGGCTTTGACGGTTTCGATTTCGCCGGAGCGCACGAGGTATTCGATGAACATGCGCGCCTCTCGGCCTTTCGCAACGAGGGTACGCAGCGGCGCGTGTTCAATCTGTCCGGCCTGTGCGGCTTGCAGGCGCCGGACTACGACAAGCTCGAACCGGTGCAGTGGCCGGTGCGGCGTGGCGCCGATGGTGCCCTGGAAGGCAGCGCGCGCCTGTTCGCCGACCGCCGCTTCGCCCATGCGGACGGCAAGGCGCGCTTTGTCGCCACGGCGCCGCGCGCACCGGCCAACCCGGTCGATCCGGAGTATCCGCTGGTGCTCAACACGGGGCGCGTGCGCGACCAGTGGCACACCATGAGCCGCACCGGCCGCGCACCGCGCCTGGCCGACCACACGGCCGAATCGTTCATCGACATGCATCCGCAGGACGCGCTCCTGTACGGCGTGCGCGAAGGGGAACTGGCGCGCGTATCGAGCCAGTGGGGCGCGATGGTGGCGCGCGTGCAGCACGGTGGCGGCATCGCGCGCGGGTCGGTGTTCGTGCCGATCCACTGGAATGGCCAGACGGCGTCCGACGCGCGCGTTGGCACCGTGGTCAATCCGGTGGTCGATCCGGTGTCGGGCGAGCCGGAATTCAAGCATACGCCGGTGCAGGTGGAGCGCTTCGGCGTGGCGTGGCACGCCTTCGTGTTGAGCCGCAGCGAGCTGGCGCTGGACCAGGTCGCGCACTGGACCCGGGTGCAGGGGCGCGGCTTTGCGCGCTACGAGATGGCGGGACGCGGCCAGTTGCGCGACCGCGCTGCCTGGGCGCGCGCGCTGCTCGGCGTAAGCGACGACGCCGACTGGCTCGATTACGAGGACGCCAGCGATGGCGTGTACCGCGCCGTGCACGTGGTGGGGGAGCGCATCGAGCAGTGTATCTTCCTGTCGCCGCGCACCGACCTGCCGGCGCGCGCGTGGCTGGCCAGCCTGTTCGCCAGCGCATCGCTGACGCAGCTCGACCGCGCCGGCCTGCTGGCCGGGCAGGCGCTGGGCATGCGGCTCGACACCGGCCCGACCGTGTGTTCCTGTTTCGGGGTCGGCCGCAATACGATTTGCGAGGCGATCGCCACGCGCGACCTGAAGACGGTGCCGGAAGTGACGGCGTGCCTGAAAGCGGGCGGCAATTGCGGGTCCTGCGTGCCGGAAATCAAAGTGTTGTTAATACAGACCAGGGTACGCGAAGTTGCCTGAAAATATAGTCCAATGCTGTGATGAGAATGATATTATTGCCCGCCTAAAACAATATTATCTGCGGGAACATAACGATGGCGATGGAACTGGAAGCGGTGGGCGGTTTGGCGCAGGCGTCGCTGGTGGCGCACGAGGTCGATGGCGGGAAGATGGGCGCGCATGGCGCTCACGGCCACGCGACCAGCTGCGCCAACTGCAACGCGCCGCTGGCGGGCGCCTTTTGCCATCAGTGCGGGCAGCATGCGCATGTGCACAAGTCGCTGCTGCATCTGGCCGAAGAGGTGCTGCACGGCATCCTGCACTTCGACGCCAAGGGCTGGCGCACCATTCCCATGCTGGTCGCCCGGCCGGGCCAGCTCACGCGGCGCTACATCGATGGCCAGCGCACCCGCTTCGTCTCGCCGCTGGCCTTGTTCCTGTTCCTGGTGTTTTTTCTGTTCTTCGTTGCGTCCCTGACCAGCGGCAAGTCGGACCTGACCCTGTCCGGCTCACCGGAAGCGAAGGCGCAGATACGCGGAGAGCTCATGCGCGATGTGGAGGCGGCGCGCGCAACGCTGCGCACGGTCGATGCCGGCCAGCCGGGCAAGGAAGCGCTGGCGGAAGCCAAGGCCGACCTGGCCAGCGCCGAGAATGCACTGATCGAGTTCGATAAAACCGGCGTCATCGCGCGGGCGGGTGGCGTGACCTTGAAGGCGGACAAGTTCAAGGTGGAAACCAGCTGGCCATCGGTCAATGCCGCCATCGAGCACGCGGCGGACAATCCCGAGTTGACGATGTATAAGCTCAAGAGCAGCGGCGCCAAGTTTTCCTTCTTGCTGGTGCCGATCTCGCTGCCCTTCCTGTGGCTGCTGTTTTTCTGGCGGCGCGGCGTGACGATGTACGACCATGCGGTGTTTTCGCTGTATTCGCTGTCGTTCATGGCGCTCATGTTCGCGCTGGTGTTCGCCATCGGCCATGCCGGCTTCGGCACTCTGGCCGGGGCGCTGGTGGTGTGCCTGCCGCCGGTGCACATGTTCCTGCAACTGCGCGGCGCCTATGCGCTCAGCCGGGGCGAAGCTTTCTGGCGAACCCTGGCGCTGTTGTGCATCGCGGCCGTGGTGTTCCTGCTGTATATCCTGTTAATTCTAATGATGAGCGTCGCATGACCAAAGATGACCTTCTTGGCTGGAGCGGGCTCCTGAGCGTTATCGCAGGCCTGATGATTTTGCTGATGACCTTCGGCCGGCCGGGGCGGGAGTGGCAAGCGGGTGGTGCGTCACTTGTGCTGATCGGCATCCTGCTGATCTGGTACGTAAGGCGGGGCCGGAACGACAAGTACGGCCGTGATCGCGATTTCGCCGATCTCGATGACATCGGCGATGCCGTCGACGGCGACTAGACAATCCGCGCTGCCGCCGTGTCTGCACATCTGACAGGGCGGCGGATTGAAATTGCTTCGTCTGGCGCCTGTCGGTATTACACCTTCTTGACGAACTCCGACTTCAAGCTCATGGCGCCGAAACCGTCGATCTTGCAATCGATGTCGTGGTCGCTGTCGACCAGGCGGATATTCTTGACCTTGGTGCCCATCTTGACGGTGCCGCCCGAGCCTTTGAGCTTCAAATCCTTGATCACGGTGACGGTGTCGCCGTCCTGCAACACATTTCCCGCAGCATCGCGGTAAACCTTGGGGCCGTCATCGGCCGCTGTCGCCCCCTCCTGGGCGCTCCATTCGTGGGCACACTCGGGGCAGACCAGATTGCTGCCATCTTCGTAAGTAAATTCTGAATTGCATTTAGGGCAGGGTGGAAGTGCGCTCATGGGAATCGTCCTTAATTGCTTGAAAGGGAATGAGTATACAGGCTGCGCCATGGTTGCGAGTAGTTGCATGTTGAGTAGAAGCAATGCTTCTCGTAAACAGTGATGTAAAGATGGCTCTTCTTTCAGCTTCGATTTGGATGATAACTCCGATAATTACCTCAGAGCATCAACAAATTCCCAACAGAACGAGGAGCACGACCATGACAAGCATTCCTTTCAGCAGCGCCCGTCAGCCAGTCATCCATCCGATCTTCAGCCGCGCCGGGGTAGGCGCCCCGGTTGCGATCGAATTGCTGCCGTTCACCGTGCGCCCGGTGCGTACCGAGGCCGACCTGCGCAAGGCGGTGGCCGTGCGTCATGCGGCCTATGCGCGCCACCTGCCAGACTTCGCGCGCTCGCTGGAGCAGCCCGAAGCGGCCGACTACGACGGCGACACCGTGATCCTGCTGGCCGAATCGAAGGCCGATGGCAGCGCGCTCGGCAGCACCCGTATCCAGACCAATTTTCGCCAGCCCCTGCATCTGGAAGGCTCGGTCGATCTGCCGCTGTGGCTGGCAACCCAGCGGCTGGCCGAGGTGACCCGGCTCGGCATCGTGGAAGGACGCATCGGGCGCCAGGTGAAGCTGGCCCTGATCAAGGCATGCTTCGAACATTGCGAGCAGAACGGAGTCGACACGGCGGTCGTCAGCGGGCGCGCGCCGATTGACCGGCAGTACGAGCAACTGCTGTTCACCGATGTGTTCGCCAGCCGCGAACCCGTGACCCTGCGTCACGTCGGCAACCTGCCGCACCGCATCATGTACTTCGACATCGCCAGCGGCCAGGAGCGCTGGGAAGCGGCGCGCCATCCCTTGCTCGATTTCTTTTGCCATACGCGCCATCCGGATATCGATCTCGGCCGCCACGTTCCTTCTGCTTGGAAACATGGCTTGCCTCGCGGTCAGCAAGCGGCGGGCGCTGTTGTTGTTGGGCTCGCCGCGTAGAAAATCAGGCGGGACGGCGTGACGGTAACGATGTATGCTTTTACATGATTGCCGCCTAACAGCAAGGAATGGCGGCGCTTGCTGGTTAGCCGGATGCCGCTCATGTCAACGCCGACTTCTTCGTCCCGCATGTTGCCCGACAGCGTACAGCACGCTCTCGAAGCGCTCTTGCGCCTGCTCGCTTTCTATCTGGTTCCGCTGGCCATCGGGCTGCTGTCGGTCGTGGCGCTGGTGTTCTGGAACAACCAGTACCGGGCGCCCGCCGGCCAGGCGCTGGCATTGCGCGTGATGGCACAAAGCATGGCACAGGGCGGGGCGCCGGCCGGGCCCGAACAGGCGCGCGCGCAGCTGGCGGGCTTGCCCGAAGTGGCCTACCGCGAAACGCGCATGTCGTCCGATCCGCTCTGGTTCAGCATGGCCGCCGCCGCGCCGGCCGGCAGCGTGATCGAATTTCCCTCCCGCCATATGGTCGACATCGCGTGTTGGGACAGCGACACCCTGCGCCCGCTGGGAAGTTCCAGCCGCGCCGCCTCGGCGGGCGCCATGGCGCCGCTGATGGCCGGGTTTGCGCTGGCATTGACGCCGCCGCTCGCGCCAGCCGACACCTTGGAGCAGGCCCGGGCACACATGCCGGTTCGCTTGCTGTGTCGTACCGTGCTCATCGGTCCAGCGCGCCTGTCCGCCACGCAATGGGAGGCCGCCGAACTTGCCCTGGCGGTACAGCAATACCACCGCAAGTCCGGCTTGCTCGACGGCGGCATGATCGTGCTCACCTTGTTCGTGCTGACCACCGCGCTGATCAACCGCCAGGCCCTGTACGTGTTGCTGGCCGGCTGGCTGATCCTGAACCTGCGCATGGGGGCGCTCTCGGCCGGCTGGGATATCCAGTGGCTGGGCCAGGTGGTACCGGCGCGCTGGCTGTTGCCGGGCCGGGCGCTCACGATTGCCCTGTACGCGGCCTCGACCCTGACCCTGTACCAGACCCTGTTCCGCGATGCCCTGGCGGCCACGCGCTACCGTGCGCCGCTGCGTTTTGCCGAATGGTGCTGCCTGCCGCTGCTGGCGCTGGCCGTGTTTTTGCCCTACCACGTGTTCCTGCCCGTGATGTGGGGCTTCGTCGCCTACGGCCTGGTGCTGATGACGCTCGGCCTGGTCAGCCTGATGTCGCAAGCGCAGCCGCAGTCGCACACGCGCGTGGCGTTCTGGTTCGCCGCCTCGTTCGCGGTGACGATGATGTCCGGCTTGGCGGAAGTGGTCGCCGCCGCGCTCGGCATACGCGACTTGACCGGCCTGGTCAACAGCGTCACGGCCGCGCTCGCGTCCAGCCTGCTGGCGGCCTTGGCGGTGGCCGAACAGATGCGCCAGGAAACCGAGCAGCGCATCGCGGCCCAGGCCGAACTGCAGCACACCTTCGAGGCGATGCCGGTCGGGCTGTTTACGCTGGACCTGGAGGGCCGCTTCCTCAGCGCCAACCCGACCTTGCACAAGATGGTGGGTGCGGACGGCCCCGTCACTGGCGGAATGCGCTTCCAGCAGTTTTTTGCCGATGGTGTCTGGGATACATTGCACGCGCTGGTCCAGCAGGCCGACGCCGAACTGCGCATCGAAAACCGCGATGGCTCGCATTGCTTCCTGGTGCGCGCCACTGTGGCGCGCGGCAAGATCGAAGGCGTGTTGCAGGATACGACCGAGCAGCACAAAGCAACCGAGCAATTGCGCTTCATGGCCAATAACGATGCGCTGACCAAGGTTTTCAACCGGCGCGGCATCGAGCGCGTGTTCGAGCAGGCGTCCATGAAGCCGATGACCCTGGCCTATCTCGACCTGGACCGCTTCAAGCTGATCAACGACCTGTTCGGCCACGGCGCCGGCGATGAAGTCCTCAAGCAAGTGTGCGAACGGATCGGCGCCGTGCTCAGCGGCGAGCAGCAGGTCGGGCGCGTGGGCGGCGACGAATTCGTGATCATTCTGCCGGAGACCTCGATCCGGGTGGCGGCCCTGATTTGCCGCTGCCTGGTAGGGCGCATCGGCAACACGCCTTACCGCGTCGGCGACAAGGCCTTCCACGTGCGCGGCTCGATCGGCTTGATCGAGGTGCAGCCCGGCATGCAGATGAAAGATGCCGTCTCGACCGCCGACCGCGCCTGCCGCGAAGCCAAGGCCGGGCACCGCGACGGGCTGGTGGTGTACGAACGCGATTCCGCGGCCTTTCATGAGCGCGAGTCCGAACTGAACCTGGTTGAGCGCCTGTCGGCGAACGATGCGACTGCCTGCATGGTGCTGGAAATGCAGCCGATCATGTCGCTCAAGATGCCCTACGATTCGATGAACTTCGAAGTCTTGCTGCGCATGCGCGAAGCGGACGGCAGCCTGCTGGCGGCCGGGCCGATTATCGCCGCTGCAGAAAAGAGCGGGCGCGTCGGCGTGATCGACCGCTGGGTGCTGTCGACGACGCTGAGCTGGATCGAGCGCCACGCCGACATGCTGGTCAATACCCAGTTCGTGTGCATGAACCTGTCCGGGGCCTCGCTCAACGATGAACGCTTCATCCAGGACACTATCGATATCCTGCGTCGCCACCGCGATGCGGCCAGCCGGCTGTGCATGGAGATCACCGAAAGCGTGGCATTGCACGACCTGAACAACACGCGGCGTTTCATTGAACAGGTGCGCAATTTCGGCGTCAAGGTAGCGCTCGACGATTTCGGCGCGGGCTATACCTCCTTCTCTTACCTCAAGGAATTGCCGGCGGACATACTCAAGATCGACGGCAACTTCATCGTCAACATGAACGCGCATCCGGCCGACGTGGCCATTGTCGAGGCCATCGTGAAGCTGGCGGTCAACCTGGGCATGAAAACGATCGCCGAATGGGCAGAGGATGGCGCCACCGTGCAAACGCTGGCCGATATTGGGGTGGACTACGTGCAAGGGTTTGCGATTGCGTCGTCGATGGCCCCCGATATTTTGCTGACGGTGACATCGGCCGCCGGTTTTATTATTGACGAGGAACTCAATCTCCTGGTTGGTGCGCTGGGCGGCCCGGTCAGCGCGCCGGCCACAGTCGTCGCGCTGGCCGAAGCACCGCTGACCGGGCTGCACTGAACTGTCCGGCCTCGTGCTGGTCGAATTGCGGTGAACAACCGGAAGAAGGGGAGTGCCATGATCAATCATGCGGTAATGGGCGTGTTCGACGCGTTCGACACGGCGCAGCAGGCACGCGCCGCCTTGCTCGCCGATGGTTTCGGCGCCGATGCGCTTGAACTCAAGGTGCATGACGATGAAGCAGGTCCGGTGGAAGGCAATTTTTTGGTGGGCAACACGCCGGTCGAAAGCGAGGAGCACGTCTACGAACGCAAAACGCAAGGCCGGTCCAGCGCGGACAATGCATGCTGATGGTCAACGCGGCCGATGCGGCAACAGCGGCGCGCGCCTCGGCCATCCTGGCTGGCTTTGGCGCCCGCGATCCTGATCGCCTGTCCGGCGCGCCGCCCTGAACCAGGATGAACCGGTAACCGGTCCGGCGTGCCCGGGCGGCACTTTACTGCCCCACGCCCACGCCCACGCCCACGCCCAGGCCCAGGCCCAGGCCCACGCCCAGGCCCAGGCGCTGCGCCACCGCGCTCGCCCCGGCATTATTGCAACATCGTGTTTTCGCTCGTCTGTTCTCCCTTGTCCGGCGGCGGGGCACCCTCCAGCAGGTTTTTCATGCGCTCCAGGTCTTCCTCCAGTTCATGTTCGGGATTGGCGCCGAACAGCGTTGCCACCGCCCTGCCCACGGCGCCGGCCGGGGCGCGGTACGATAGCCTGACCGTGGCCAGCGTGCCGCCATCCGCAGGGTCGAAGCGCACCGATCCCGATTGCTCGATTTCCGCCCCGGGCTCGCTGCGCCATGCCAGCCGGCGCGGGCGCACCTGCTCGGTCAGCACGGCGTCGAGCGTGAACGCGCTGCCAGCCGGTCCCCTGACCACCCAGTGCGAGCGGCGCTTGCCAAGGTCGCGCACCTCGATCACATTTGCCATGAAGCGCGGGAAATTCTCGTAATCGGCCCACAGGTCGTACACCTGCTCGGGCGTGGCCTCGATGCGGATGGTCTTTTCAATCTCCGTGGTGTCGCTGTGGCCCTGCTGCCGCACGAGTCCGGGCAAGGCGCCGTTACGGACTGAGCGCATCAGCAATGCCACCCCGGCAAGGGCCATGGCAGCGGCGAGCGGCATGCGCCGGCTCAGCATGCCGCCCAGGCCGCGCATGTCGCCGCCGGGCATGGCGGCCTTGTGCGGCGACGCGGGCCAGGGCGAGCGTGCCGGGGATGCACGCCGGTCCGCCAGGTCGTCCGCGGCGCCCGTCGCCGCCGGGCTGGTGGCGGCGCCGTGTGCACTGCCGCCGCCGGACGCCTGCGCGCCGGGATCGACGCCGGCCCCTGCACCGATGCGTTCGCCGACGTCGTGCACGACCTTGCCGAGCATGTCGCCGCTTTGGTGGCCGAGTTCGCGCAGCCGTTCCCCGGACCTGGCCCGCCGCGCGACGCCCCGGTCCGGGTCCATCATGTACATGGCAAGCGCGCCGAGCGCAGCCCCGCCCAGCCATTTACCGAGGTCAAGATCGTGTTCGGACAAGTGTTTCATGATTGCCTCCGTTCGCTTGCATTGGTGGATGAAAGGTGCGCCCGCACCTGGTCGCGCCAGGCGATGGCCAGCAGGTCTTGTACTTCCTCGTCGCTGGTTTGCCCGAAATCCCGGTACCACCGGCTGACCGCCCCGAAGTCGGCCGGCTGGCTCAGGCAGACCAGTTGGTCGACCTGCGCGGCCAGCGTGGCGCAGCTGTCGGGCGCGCCAGCCGGCACGGCCACGACCACCTGCGCCGCACTGCGCGCGCGCGCCGCGCGCACGGCAGCGCACATGGTGGCGCCGGTGGCGAGCCCGTCATCGACGAGGATGGCGGTCTGTCCCGCCAGGCCGGGCTCGGCGCGCGCGCCCCGGTACTGGCGCTCGCGCCGCACGATCTCGCGCTCTTCGCGCGCGCACGCGGCATCGATCTGTTGGCGGCCGACACGGTGGGCACGGATGGTCGCCATATTGAGCACGCGGATGCGGCCGCTGGCGATCGCGCCCATGGCGAATTCTTCGTGGCCGGGCAGGCCGAGCTTGCGCACCAGCAGCACGTCGAGCGCCAGCCCGAGCGCCCTGGCAATGGCGAAGCCGACCGGCACGCCGCCGCGCGGCAGGGCCAGCACCAGCGCATCCGCGCGGCCGGCGTATGGTGCCAGCGCCAGCGCCAGGAGTTTGCCGGCATGCATGCGGTTTTTGAATTGTCGATCAGTCGCCATATAGCTTCGACAGATGAAGCGCACGTCGGTTGCACAAATGTCGTCAAATACTTGCGCTGTCTTGCTTGGCGTGGTGGAGCGCATGGGTTTGCGCAAATGCCGTGGTACTTGCACTGACTTTATGACGCACGATTGATCTATCACATGCCGGGCGCCTGCGCGCCGATCAAAACCGGGCGGACGCTGTCTTATCCAGCAGGGAGGAAAGATGCCATGAACGATACGCTTCTGCAGAACTGGTGCTTGCTTGCCGCGCGCGGTGCCATCGCCATCGTGTTCGGCGTGCTGGCCATTGCGTGGCCCGGCGTCACGCTGCTTACCCTTGCGGCCCTGTTCGCCGCGTTTGCCCTGCTCGGTGGCGCGGTCTGGATTTTTGGGGCCGTCAAGAACCGCAGGGAAGATCGGCACTGGTGGATACTGATGCTGTTCGGCCTGGTCAGCCTGGCTGTCGGCGTGCTCGCCACCTTCAATCCGGCGCTCACCCTGCTGACGCTGGTCCTCCTGATGGGGGCCAACGCCCTCGTCAGCGGCGTGCTCGATATCGTCATCGCCATCCGTGTACGCAAATTCATTCGCGGCGAATGGCTGTTGCTGCTCAGCGGCGTGGCGTCGATCCTGTTCGGCCTGATCGCCCTGCTGTTTCCGCTCGGCGCCGGGGCCGTCATGCTGGCCACCATCATCGGGGTATATGCGCTGATCAGCGGCGTGTTGCTGGTTTGCCTGTCCGTACGCGTGCGTGCCTGGTCGCGCATCAACACCGGACGCAGCAGCCCGGCGGCGGGAACGATCTGATCATGACATGACCGCGCGGCCGGGCGCGCACACCGGCCGGTCTGCGCGCGCGATGGCTGCCGTGACGGGCCTTAGCCCAACTGCGCCCGGTGAAAGCGCAGATGATCGTCGATGAAGGTGGAAATGAAGTAATAGCCATGGTCGTAGCCGACGTGGCGCCGCAGTTCGAGCGGCTGGCGGGCCTTGGCGCAGGCCGCTTCAAAGGCTTCCGGATACAACTGCGGTTCCAGGAACTTGTCGGCCAGGCCCTGGTCGATCAGGATGCCGCCGGGGAAGGGCGCTTGCATGGTCAGCATCAATTCGCTCGCATCGTACTGCTTCCAGGCTTCCCGCTCGCCGCCGAGGTAGCCGCTGAAGGCTTTTTCGCCCCATGGGCACCGGGTCGGCGCGGCGATTGGCGCAAAGGCTGATACCGAACGGAACAGGTCCGGGCGTTTCAGGGCCGTGACCAGGGCGCCGTGTCCGCCCATCGAGTGCCCGAAAATGCCGACCTTGGCGGCGTTGACGGGCAGTTCGGCCAGCACCAGCGCGTGCAGTTCGAGCAGATAGCTGAACATACGGTAGTGCTTGCTCCACGGCTCCTCGGTTGCGTCCAGATAAAAGCCCGCTCCGGCGCCGAAATCCCAGGCATCGGTTTCGCCGGCAATGTTGGCGCCGCGCGGACTCGTGTCCGGTGCGATCAGGATCAGGCCCTCGCGCGCCGCTGCGCCTTGGGCGCCGGCCTTGGTCGGAAACGTCTCTTCGGTGCAGGTCAGGCCCGCCAGGTAAAACAGCGCCGGCAGCGTCTGGCCAGCGGGTACGGTCGGGATGAAGGCGGAAAAGCGCATCGGCAGGCCGGTCGCCGTCGAATCATGGCGATAAAAGCGTTGTACGCCGCCGAAACAGGCGTGTTCTGATAAAAGTTCGAGCATCGGTCCGTCCAAGTGGTGAGTGATGCGCAAGTATGCCTTGTCGGGGACCACTCGCCCAACTACTTCCTGTGTAGAGATGGACGCCGTCACCGGCGTGGCTGCGTTGCAGGTCTGGGTTGATGCCACTGAGGCGGCGTGGACGCTGCCGCGCCTGGCCAGCGGGGAAAATCCATCATGGCCGGGACGCCGGCATTGCGGCAGGAAGGGTGGTTCATCGCAGAAACAGGTGCACGGAAGTCGCTGAAGCGGCGCCGCACACGTCTGAGGCAGCGCAAAGGAAGGGCATCGATGCTCGCTACAATGCCGCATGCCCGCCCTTCACGACCTCGGATACCGTTCGCTGTTCGCCCACCCGGAACTGGTGCGCGAACTGATCACGGATTTCACTCCCTTCAAGCTGCTCGACGAGGCCGCGCTATCGTCTTTGGAGCGGGTCAATCCGGCGTATGTGAGCGAGCGCTTGTCGGCCCGCGAGGACGACATCGTCTGGCGCGTGCGGCTGGGCGACGAGCTTCTTTACGTGTACATCCTCCTGGAATGCCAGTCAGGCGTGGACCGGTGGATGGCGCTGCGCATGCAGACCTACATCGGTTTGCTGTACCAGGACCTGGTCAAGGGCCACGCATTGTCCCCTGGCTTGCTGTTGCCGCCGGTGCTGCCGCTGGTGTTCTACAACGGCTCGCCGCACTGGAGCGCCAGCATGGACCTGGCCGGCCTCCTCATGCAAGCGCCCGCCGAGCTCGCGGCGCTGCAGCCAGCCCAGCGCTATGTGCTGATCGACCAGCAGCGCCTGGACCCCACCGCGCTGGAAACAAACGCGACCTTGCTGGCGCTGCTGTTTCGGCTGGAACTTTCGAGCGCGCCCGATGTCCTAAGGAAGGTCGCCCCTGCGTTGACGGCCTGGTTCCACGAAGCACCCCAAGCCAGCCTGCGGCGTTCGGTCGAGGTATGGGTGAACCACCTGCTGGCGCGCAGACCCGGCAAATCGGGGCCATTCACATGTAACAGTGTCAAGGAGGTCGCTGACATGGGACGTAAATTTGAAACCTGGGCCGAAGAATTCGAGGAGATCGGCTTTCAAAAGGGAAGCGCCGAAGGCATCGCGAAAGGCGAAGCGAAAGGCAAGGCGGAAGGCAAGGAGGAAGGCAAGGCGGAAGGGCAAGTCATTGCACTTCGCGGGGTACTGGGCAGTCTGCTGCGCAGCCGGTTCGGCGAATTGCCTGCGCCGGTAACGCAGCGCATCGATCAGGCCACTCAGGCCGAGCTTGAGCAGTGGTTCGAGCGCAGCCTTAACGCGCCGAGCTTGCAGGCGGTGTTTGACGCTCGCCCGGCATAGTCGGGCTAGACCAGTTGCAGCCAGCCGAGCAGGGCGCCGCCGGCCAGTATCCACAGCAAATGGAGCTTGGTGCGCCAGATCAGCATGGCGCTGCCCAGGATCCAGCTGGTCGATAGCAGCAGGGCGATGACGACCGGCGCCATGCCTTGCTTGAAGGCGCGCACGGCCCGCAAATCGCGGTTGCGATGGCCCCACTGGGCGGCGAAATAGGTCAGCACGGTCGAGGGAATCAGGATGCCGAGCATGGTCACCGCCACGCCCAGGAAGGCGGCGCCGGTGCTGCCGGCGTTCATGCCGACTTGCCAGCCCATCAGCGCGACGAACAGCACGTTCGGCCCCGGCGCGGCCTGGGCCAGCGCGATGGCGTTATTGAATTGCGCCTGGGTCAGCCAATGATGCTGTTCGACCAGGTAGCGATGCATTTCCGAGGTGGTCGAGATTGCCCCGCCAACCGACATCAGCGATAGCATCAGGTAGTGTCCGAACAGGCTGAGCCAGTCGCTCCAGCTCAGGACGATCTGCGGCGCGCTCATGGCCGCAGCCGGCGGTAGGTGAGGTAACAGCCAAGCCCGCCTACCCCGAACAAGACGTAGGCCAGCGGCACCCGCACCAGCGCCACCAGCACGAAGCCGGCTACGCACAGGGCCCAGCACCACAGCTGCGGCATCGGGTTCCTGGACAGTGCCAGCGACAGCTTCAGGCCGGTGGCGCCGATCATGCCGGCCGACACCGCCGCCATGCCGCGCAACGCACCGGCCACGCCCGGATGATCGATAAAGCGCGCATGGAGCAGGGCCAGCAGCAGCACCAGCACCAGCGGCACGGCCAGCATGCCGGCCAGCGCCGAGAGCGCGCCGGCCAGGCCGAAATAGCGCCCGCCGATCATCATCGACAGATTCACCACGTTCGGCCCCGGCAGGATCTGGGCCACGGCCCAGTCCTCCAGGAATTCCTCCTGCGTCAGCCATTGCTTGCGTTCAACGATCTCGCGTTGCACGACCGCCAGTACCCCGCCGAAGCCTTGCAGCGCCAGCAAGGTAAACGACATGAACAGGTCGGCCAGCGATTGCGGACGCGGACGGGCGGGGAGGGACGGGTCGGTCATGCCGCATGATCGCGCCGGCCCGCCCGCCTGTCCATGCGGGCTCAGCCGTACGATGCCGCGCATCACGCGCCCCGTGCCGCCGCATTCCGTACAGGCACTGCCGTTGGCCAGCGTGCCCTTCCGCTGCATGCGTCGCACAGATCCTCGGCCGCGCCGGGTGTGCCCGGTTGGGCTTCGTCACCCGGGTTGAGCCTGGGTTCGCTTGTTATCGTTTCAGGGGGAATGGCCATGATGTCCCCGGTCGTCATGGCAGGAATGCGCACAGGCGCGTGGCGAGATTCCTGGCCGCATCGCCAGGGGCTGGCGCTGTGTTGGCAACTGTAAAAATCACAACTGCAAAACTATGCCTCAAGCATATTTTTTGCGGTTTCGATGGAACCTTGACATTGACTTTGACCTTTATTGATGGATACTCCCTAGGCAGTATTGGGTTCCCTTTGCGCCGTTCCCGAATGCCCTGTAAGGAAATCACAACATGAATCGACAGCAACGCCCCGACAGCGGCGGTCTCGCCGTGGTTGAAGCCCCTTATCGACGCCAGGACGTGCGCCAGCGCGACATCGTCAACCATGCCATCTCGGTCCAGGAAAGCAGCAACACGATGTGCGCCATCGAATACCTCAAGGCGCAGGAAATCCATCCCGACGTGATCGAAAGGGTGTTGCTGGAACCGCAGCGCCGGCGCGAGATGCTCGCTCATTGAGTGGCGCAGGAGCGGCACGGCGGGCGCGGCATGCATATCAGAATGCTATCAAACCACCCGCCTTGAGCTGCGTGCGAATCAGGCGGTTATGCACAAAAAAATCTTGTAGGAAATTTCTTAATATTTTTTACCGCCTTTCCCATTGACTTTGCAAGTGCTTGATTTATATAGGCATAATTTCTGCCTCACGAATGAGCATTTTGTTGAAACCCGCATCGTTACACGCTTGCGGACTGTCAAGAGGGGATTATCCACAAAGTTATCCACAGCGATTGTGGATATCCCAAAAAGCGCTTTAGAAACGGCTACTTAGCGTGCATAGGGTGATTTTGAGCGGCGCTTTCGCGGCTGGCGCGCATGTGCCACCGGCGCCGTGGCGGAACGGCGGGAAGGTTTTTACTTGCGTAATAATACTGGATAAATGTACAGTCATGTCAATCCCAGTCTGAATGCCCGCCATGACCGCTGTTCCCCTTGCCGCTTGCGCCGACGATCCCTTCGCCAGCCTCAATCCCGCCCAGCGTGCCGCTGTCGAGCATGACATCGGCGTGGCCGCCGGCAGCGCACGGCCCTTGCTGGTGATTGCCGGCGCCGGGTCCGGCAAAACCAATACCCTGGCGCACCGCGTGGCGCGCCTGATCATGAGCGGCGCCGATCCCCAGCGCATCCTGCTGCTGACGTTTTCGCGCCGCGCCGCCAATGAAATGACGCAACGCGCCGCTAACGTGCTGTACCGGATCATGGGCGCGCGCGGCGGCCAGCCACCAGCCAGCCTGCCCTGGGCCGGCACCTTCCACAGCATCGGCGCGCGCCTGCTGCGCGATTACGCCGGCCGCATCGGCCTGGAGGAATCGTTCACCATCCACGACCGGGGCGACTCCGAAGACCTGATGGGCATGGTGCGCCACGAGGTCGGCCTGAGCCGGACCGAGAAACGCTTCCCCCTCAAGGGAACTTGCCTTGCCATCTATTCGCGGGTGGTCAACAGCGGCGACACGCTGGCGCTGGTACTGCAGAGTACCTTTCCCTGGTGCAGCGAATGGGAAGCCCAGCTCAAGACCCTGTTCGGCGCCTACGTCGACGCCAAGCAAGAGCAGAACGTGCTCGATTACGACGATCTTTTGCTGTTTTGGGCCGAGATGGCGGCCGATCCCGACCTCGGCGCACACCTTGGCGGCCTGTTCGACCATGTCCTGGTCGACGAATACCAGGACACCAACCGCTTGCAGGCCGCGATCCTGATGGGCATGAAGCCGGGCGGCGAGGGCGTGATGGTGGTGGGCGACGATGCCCAGTCGATCTACTCGTTCCGTGGCGCCACGGTGCGCAATATTCTCGACTTTCCCAGGCAGTTCGCCCGGGAAGCCTGCATCGTCACCCTGGACCGCAACTACCGCTCGACCCAGCCGATCCTGGACGCATCCAATGCCGTGATCGGCGCCGCCCTCGAACGCCACGCCAAGACCTTGTGGACCGACAAGGTCTCGACCGTCCTGCCGCAACTGGTGCTCATTCCCGACGAGGCCGAGCAGGCGCGCTGGGTCTGCAAGCGCATCCTGGAGCATCGTGAGACGGGCATGGCGCTCAAGGCGCAGGCGGTGCTGTTCCGCGCGGCCAGCCACAGCGCCGCGCTGGAGCTGGAACTCATGCGCCGCAACATTCCTTTCGTTAAATTCGGCGGCCTCAAGTTCCTCGAAGCTTCCCACATCAAGGATGTGCTGGCGGTGCTGCGCTTTGCCCAGAACCCGAGCGGCAGGGTGTCCGGTTTTCGCGTGGTGCAACTGGTGCCGGGGATCGGCGCCGCCACCGCCACCCGCCTGCTGGACGCGGTCGGCGAGGCGGCCGAGCCGCTGCTTGCGATCGAGCAATTTGCCGCGCCGGCCAGGAGCGGTGGCGACTGGCAACAGTTCGTCGCCCTGTTCCGCGCCCTGCGCGCGCCTGGGCTGCGCTGGCCGGCCGATATCGAGCTGGTCAAGGCCTGGTACCTGCCGCACCTCGAACGCATGCATGACGACGCCCAGGTGCGCGTGGCCGACGTGGAACAGCTGGCACGCCTGGCGGGTGGCCACGGCTCGCGCGAAACCTTCCTGGCCGAAATCACGCTGGACCCGCCCGAAGCGAGCAGCGACCGCGCCGGGCCGCCCCATCTGGACGAGGATTATCTGATTCTCTCGACCATTCATTCCTCCAAGGGGCAGGAGTGGAAGTCGGTGCATGTGCTGAACGTGGTGGACGGCTGCATTCCGTCCGATATGAGTACCGGCAACGCCGCCGATATCGAGGAGGAGCGCCGCCTGCTGTACGTGGCCATGACGCGCGCCAAAGAGCACCTGCACCTGGTGGTGCCGAACCGCTTTTTCATCAAGCAGCAAGCCCAGATGGGCGACCGCCATGTGTACGCGGCGCGCACGCGTTTCATCAGCCCGGCCATGCTCAAGCACTTCGAGGAAACGGTGTGGATGACAGCCGACACCCGGCAGAGCCGCAAACCCATGCCCGACAGCGTGCGCATGCTGGTGCGCGAGCGCGCCCGCAATGCGTGGAAGTAGCGGGCAGCGGCGTTCGGGCAGCCGCCCTCAGGGGCCTGGCGTGGGGTCGTGCAGCGTTGCCACCGCCACGTACTCGTAAGGCGCACCGCCCGGCTCGCTCAGGGCAAGCAGGGCGCAGCGCAGGTGCACGGCGCTGCCGTCGGCGGCCCGGGTCTGGATGTCGCCCGACCAGGCGCCATCGCGCGCCAGCCCCTGTGTGATGTCGAGCACCAGCGGCTCGGGGAAGGCGCCGGCATGCAAGGCGTGCAATGCGTGTCCGATGAGCGCCTCGGGGCGGGCGCCGGCCAGTTGGCACAGGCGCTCGCTGGCCTCGATGATGCGGCCTTTGGCGTCGAGCTTGAGCACCAGCGCTTGCTGGCCGAGTAGCGCCTGCACCTGGCGCGCCTTGTCGAGTTCGGCAGACATCGCGGCGCGGTCGGCCGCGGCCGCCTGCAGGCCGGCATACGCGCGCAGCGAGGCGATCACGGTGGTAAACAGCTTGCGCGTGGTCAGGTCGGCCTTGCACCAAAAATCATTGATGTCGTAATCACAAATGATGCTGTGTTCCAGCGCCTGGCCCGGTTGCCCGGTACGCAGGACGATGCGCACCAGCTCATTGTGCAGGTCGGCGCGGATCTGGCGCGCCACGCGCAGGCCGGCATCGTCCGTCTCCATAATAACGTCGAGCAACACCAGCGCGATATCGGGTGTGGCGCACAGGGTAGCGAGGGCTTCCTTGCCGCTGTAGGCATGCAGGAAGCTCAGGCGTCGTCCCTGGAATTGGGCATTGCTGAGTGCAAACTTGGTCACCACGTGCACATCGACATCGTCATCGACGATCAGGATGCGCCAGGGGGTACTTTCCTGCGCTGGCGACATGGACAGGTCGGACGGGTCGTCGTCGACGATGAGAAGGTCGCCGTGAGCGGGGGTGGCGGAAGAGGGCATGGCTCCACACTAAGACAGCTGGCGCGCTTTGTCAAAGGCCACGCGAGTTATCCCCTGTTTTGCCTGCGTGTAGGAATTTGCCGAATGGACAGTTTGCCAGTGTGCTAGGGGGCGTTTTAAGTTCATGATTTCATTCAAATTAATGGCTGCCTGCTGAACGGGCATTTTATTCAAACCCGCTTAAAACCGGGCGCTAAGCGGCGTTCGGCGGCGCTTATCCACAATGTTATCCACAATTCTTGTGGATATCCTTAAAAAGCCTGTGAAATCCGTGACTTGGGCGAGGAAGGGAGGCGGCCGGCTGGCTCAGGCGCTGGCCTTGAGCCGGTTCAGCTCATCGAGAAAGCGGGTGCAGGCCAGTTCGGGGGGCCAGGGCTCCCAGGGCGTGCCGCCATAGATGGGAAACAGGGGATCGTCGATCTGGGGCTTGGTGGAAATTTTGAGGGTGTTTTTCACCTCGTCCCTGGTCCAGCCGGCAACGTGCACCGCTTCGCTGGCGGCCGCGAGGCGGTCGGCGCGCTTGTGCGAGGCATGCTCCCGGGTGGTCCAGCCCGGCAAGCCGTAGCGCAGGAAGATGACCTGTTCCAGGCGCAGGGTCAGGCTGCGGAAAGCGTCGCCGAGAAAGGGCTTGATCACGGAAATGGCGTCGAATCCGAGCAAGCCTTCCTCGGCATCGTGCAGCAGTTCGCGCAGTTCGCTGAGCGGATCGAGCATCCCGCCCACCGCGTTCTTTCTCAACTGCATGACCGCAATCGAATGCTGGGCGACCGACAGCGGCAGCGGCCACACCGAATGCCCGCCCCAGCGGTAGGTGCGGGCCAGCCCGATCGCCAGGTCGGCGTCGTCCCAGTCGAAGGGCGTGGGGTTGAGCAGGTCGAGACGGCGGCCCGATGGCATGCGCACCCAGGCACGTGTTTCCGGCATCGTTCGCAAAGTCGCTCCTTCCATCGGTCTCCCCGGATCATGCCTCCCCTCCACAGGGCGATCGCCCTATCTTACACACCGGTGTTGGGATCCGGGCGCGAGATTGGCCGGCGCCGCGCGGTCGCTGTTGACGGTCGTCACCGAAAGCGGCCCTTGGGCTGGCACTTGCGCGACCCGTGATTTACTGTGATTACGGCAACTTACTTGCCATCCCACTCACACCGGAGAATCAGCATGGAATCACAAGACCTGGCTTTAACGATGTTCCTCATGTGCATGTGCGCTCTGTACATGATGGTTCTGAAGCAGGATGAACAGTTCAGGAGGCTGAAACGCCTGGAACGCATGCTCAGTTCGGTTCCGGGCGCCGGGTCGGGCCATGACGACCTCCACCCGCGCGTGCTGGCCAAGATTGCCGCCGGCGAGATCAGCGCCGCCATCCTGCTCCAGCGCAGCATCGAGGAAACCTCCTTCAGCGACGCCGATACCGCTGTCAGAAGCTACCTCGCCAGGCAGGATTAATCCGACTTCACCCCATCGGCCACCAGCAGGGCGACAAACTGGTCGGCCGCCACCGGGCGGCTGAAGAAATATCCCTGCACTTCATCGCAGCCCGCGCCGTCCAGATAATCGCGCTGTTCGCGGGTTTCCACTCCCTCCGCCACCACCGTGATCTCAAGGCCATGCGCAAGCGCAATCGTGGCCTTGGCGATCGCCGCGCTCTTGGCATCCGCGGTAATATTGCGTACGAAACTCTGGTCGATTTTCAGCTTGTCCAGCGCAAAGCGGCTCAGGTAGCTGAGCGACGAATAGCCGGTGCCGAAATCGTCCAGCGCCACCGCCACGCCCATCCCGCGCAACTCGGCAATCTGCGCCATCGCCAGCTCCGCTTCCTGCATCAGCACGCTTTCGGTCAGTTCGATGGCCAGGAAGCGCGCCTGCATGCCGCTGTCAAGCAGGGCGCTTGTCACGATCGCGGGCAAGGTGCCGGCCGTGATCTGGTGCGCCGACACGTTCACCGCCACCGGCAGCGCGCGCAGGCCGGCGTCCTGCCATGCCTTGTTCTGCGCGCAGGCGGTGCGGATCACCCATTCGCCGATCTCGACGATCAGGCCCGAATCTTCCGCCAGCGGAATGAATTCGGCCGGCGAAATCATGCCCAGTTCGGCGCTGCGCCAGCGGATCAGCGCTTCCGCGCCGCACACCCGCTGGTCTGCCAGCCGCACCTGGGGCTGGTAAAACAGCGAAAATTCGGCGCGTCCCAAGGCGCTGCGCAAACGGTGCTCCAGCGCCATCCAGTGCAAGGCGCGTGTGTTCATTTCTGACGTGAAATAGCGGAAGCTGTTGCGTCCGCTGTTCTTGACGTGCGACAGCGCCGTGTCCGCATTCCTGATCAGGTCGCCTGCGCTGACGCCATCGAGCGGAAACAGCGCGATCCCCACGCTGGCGGTGACCACCACCTCGTGTCCCAGCAACTGGCAGGGCGCGGCCACCGTGTCGAGCATGTGCTGGGCGGCGGCGTTGATATCATCGTTGTCGTCCACGTGCGAGAGCACCAGCACGAACTCGTCGCTGCCGATGCGTGCCAGGGTGTCGCCCGGGTGCAGGCGCAGCAGCAGGCGCTGGGCCATTTCGCGCAGCAGCAGGTCGCCAGCGTCATGCCCGATGCTGTCGTTGACGCGCTGCAAGCGGTCGATATTGAGCAGCAGCACGGCAATCATGCGCTGCCCCTGGTGCGCCGCCTCGATCGCCTGTCCCAGCCGGTCGTTCAGCAGCGAGCGGTTCGGCAAGCGCGTCAGTGGATCATGGTTGACCATGAATTGCAGTTGCTCGTTGGCTTCGGTAATGTCGCTCAGGTCGGTGAACACGCCCACATAACCGGCTGTGCCGTGCTCCGGACTGGACACCGCGCTCACCGTCAGCCACTCGGGAAACACCTCGCCATTCTTGCGCCGGGTCCAGATTTCTCCGCGCCAATGGCCGTCGCGTGCGATCGTGTCCCATAGCTGCCGGTAGAAATCGCTATCGTGCACGTTCGAGCGCGGCATGCGGATATTGCGTCCCAGCACGTCCGCCTCGCTGTACTGGGTGATGCGCTCGAACGCCGCGTTCACCGCCACGATGGTGCTGGCGGCGTCGGTGACCACGATGCCGTCGCGCGTGCAGGCGAACACGCGCGCGGCCAGCTCCAGCTTTTCGTCGGACTGGCGCCGCTCCGTGATGTCTTGCAGCGTGCCCATCAGTGCCGTCACATTGCCGGCCGCGTCGTGCACGCCCGTGCTGCGCGAATGAAAATAGCGCTGCGGGCCGAGCGCGGGATTGCTGCGCAGCTCGCCCGTCCAGTTCATGCCATGCCGCACGGCCGACTCGACCAGATGGCGGTCGTCCGGGTGGATTTGCTGCAGAAAAACGTTGAGCGGCGGTGGCTGGTCCGCCGCCGGCAGCCCGAGCAGGCGATACATCTGCTGCGACCACTGTCCGCTGCGGCTGACCAGGTCGAGCCGCCAGCTGCCGATCAGCGCCAGTTGCTGCGCCGCCTTGAGCGCATCGTCGCTGTTGTGCAGCGCCTGGATCAGCCCGTAACGCTTGTGCAGTTCGCGCAGCGCCATGTAGCTCAGGCCGGCCAGGGCCGCCAGGAATGCCAGCGAGACCGCGATGTAGGCGCGCGCCATGCTGTACCAGTCGGCCAGCAATTCCTCCTCGCCCAGACCGACCACGACCACCAGCGGCCGGCCGCTGACGCGCTGGTAGAAATAGCGGCGGCGGATGTGGTCGATGCTGTTGTCGGCCGTGTAGCTGCCGGCCTCGGGCGGGGATGGCGAGGCCCTGAAATCGGGGAAGAAGGTCAGGCGCTTTCCTTCGGCCATGTTGGCGACCGGCATGCGCAGCATCAGCACGCCGTCGGTGCGCACCAGGGCCACCATGCCATCCCTGCCGACCTTGACCGAGTCGTAAAAGCGGCGCAGGTAATTCGGTTCGAGCGCGGCCACGATGACCCCGCCGAAACTGCCGTCGGGGCGGTTGATGCGGCGGCTGAAGCTGATAAAAGGCACGCCCAGCTTGCTGATGACCGGCCCCTCGATGTGCATGCCATGGCCGGGATGGTCGCGATGGATGCGGAAATACGCGCGGTCCGACAGGTTGTAGGATCCCGTCAATTTCTGACTGTCGTGAATCATCTTGCCGTCCGCATCGAGCAGCCAGATGGCGCGGATGAAGGGCAGGTTGTCGATACTGCTGTCGAGCAGTTCATTGACCAGGCGTTCGCGGTCGGCCGGGCCGCGCGGCACCATCTGCAACGCCTTGATGGTGGTCTGCATCGCCAGGTCGACCGCGAACACGCTGTCGACCGCCTGCTCCTCCAGCACCTTGACCAGCACGCGGGCACTGGTGGTCTTCTGGGTGACGACATGGTTGCGCGCCTGCACCAGCTCGAACACGAGATTGGCGATGATGCCGACGAACAGAAGGCCGGCAAAGCCGAGCACCAGCAAGGTGATGCCGCGCTCGTCGCGATTGGCAAGAAGAGGGTTCATCGAAGTGCACCTTGAAAAATTGGGCGGGACTGTGTGGCTCCCGCCATGGCATTCTGGACCCTGATGCATGTCTGTTATAGCAGATCATGTATGAGTAATAAAGTACGAATTGCCGTGCTCAATGCGCCTGTGAACGGACGTTTCCGGCGCGCATTCCGGCCGACCCTTTAAAATAGCCGGTTTGTTCCCTCTAAAAGTCCGCCGTGAATGCCCGTCCGCCCACCTGCCTGCCCCCTGGCGCCGCCCGCAAGGACCTGGTGCGCGCGCGCCAGCTGCTCGCGCCGGGCGAGCTGGCGCCGCTCGCGCGCAACGGCGCCGTGCGCCTGCTGGAAGTGGGCTGCGCCGGGGCTGCCGCTTTCGAGGCGGCCCATATCGACGGCGCCGCCTGGCTCGACACCCGCTTGCTGGAAGCGCCGCCCCTGTTCAATAAAGTCGGCGATGCCGTCCTGCTGCACCTGCTGCTGGCCCACGGCATCGGCCACGACAGCACCGTCATCGTCTACGGACGCAATCCGCTGGCGGCGGCGCGCGCGGCACATTTGATGCTGTACGCGGGCGTGCTGGACGGCGGCTTCGCCGGCTGGTGCGCGGCCGGCCTGCCGGCCGTCGCCGGTCCCGGCCGCGTACCGGTGGCCGCGCACAGCTTCGGCGCCCCGTTTCCCGGCCGCCCCGACTATGTGACCGGCATGGCCCAGGCCCGGCAGTTGCTGGCGCGCAGCGATGCGGCCCTGGTCAGCATCCGCACCTGGCGCGAATTCACGGGCGCCACCTCGGGCTACAGCTACATCGCGGCGCGTGGCGAGATTCCCGGCGCGCTGTGGGGCAGGGCCGGGCGCGAGGGCGACGTGAACAGCATGAGCCATTTCCAGCACGCGGACGGGCGCATGCTCGATGGCGACGCCATCGCCGCCCGGTGGCGCCTGGGCGGCATCCATCCCGGCCGCCACAACGCCTTTTACTGCGGCACCGGCTGGCGCGCCTCGCTGGCCTTCTTTTATGCGTGGCTGATGGGCTGGGAACGCATCAGCGTCTTCGACGGCGGCTGGTACGAATGGAGCGCCGACCCGGCCAATCCGGTGGTCATGAATTTTTGACCGTCACGGCGGCGGCGCTGCCGCCACGATGCGAAATGCCAGCTCCATGGGATCCTGCACCGTCAGGGCGCCGCCCATCACCGACATCGGCGTGATGCCGAAATCGCTCTGGCGCAGCGTCAGCGTGCCGCTCGCGCTCACGCCATCCTTGCTGCGCTCGATGGTGGTCGGCACCTCCACCGTGCGCGACACGCCATGCAGCTCGACCGTCAGTTGCAGCGTGTCGCCCTTGCCGGCGGCGCGTTCGGCATGCAGGGTCACCAGCGGAAAGCGCTCCGCCTCCAGCACGCGCGTGAGCATATTGGTGCGCGTGCCGGCGATGGCGTCGGCGTCGGGCTGGGTGTCCAGGCCCGCCTTGCTGCGCAAGGCGGTTTCGTCGACCGTCATCTGGTCCAGCCGGAAGCGGAAGTCGGCGCGGCCGGCGTCGGGCGCGACGAAGCCTTCGATGCTGCGGCTGGCGACCACGTGGTCGTGCCCCAGGCGCGAGAACGTGCCCCCGCGCCGCACGGTGACGGTAATGAGCGACCTGGCGGTATCGATGCGCAGCACCTGCTGCGTGCGCGCCGCTTCCTGGTACCAGGAGAAGGTGGCGTCGGCCGGCGTGGGCGCCGGCGGTGGCGTGGGCGTGCTGGCGCAGCCGGCGACGAGGACCAGCAGCGGCAGGTAAGTTCGGATTGGTTTCATGGGACCGATTGTGGCACGGAACGGCTCAGGGCGCGGTTCAGGATGGTACTGCCGCGCTCAGCGAACTGCCAAGGATCTGCACCGCCATCCACAGTGCCACCAGTGCGTAGAACAGGCGCGGCAGCCAGGCCATCAGATCGAGCTGGAAGCGGTTGATCGATTCGGTCTCGCTGGCGGCGTGCCGGCGCAGCATGGCGGGCAGGGTGCCGCTTTGTTCGCCCGTCAGCACCAGCGCGTGCAGCTGGCCGGTGTCGGCCAGGCGCAGTGCGGCGATGGCCTGCGCCAGAGTGGCCCCCGATGCGAGCGCCGGCTCCATGGCCGCCAGGTCGGCGCGCACGATGCGGTTGTCGACCGTGGCCAGGGCCTCGGGCAGGGCATCGAACAGCGGCAGGCCGGCCTCCAGCAGCAGGGCGAGGCTGTCGACAAAATCGCGCATATTGCGGCGCAGGTGCATCGGGCCGAACACCGGCAGCGCCAGCAGGGCGCCTTCGATGCCGGTGCGCGCGGGCGACTCGCTGCCGGAGCCGAACCAGGCCAAGGCACGCGCCGCCAGCAGCGCCGCGCCGCCCAGCACCAGCAGCGGCGCCAGCGCCCGCCACAGGTAGCCGCCCGCCGTCAGCGTACCGCTCACCAGCGCCGGCAGCGGCTGCACGAACAGGGCGATGGCCAGGATCGCGACCGGCAGCACCATGCGCGAGCGCAGCGTGGCCAGTTGCTGCGCCCTGGTGGCGTGAAAATCGGCCAGCCTTTGAAACGTCGCCAGCGGGCTGCCGGCGGCCAGCGCGGCGCGCACCAGGCGCGCCTCGAACACGGTGAACAGGCCGCTGGCCAGGCCGGCGCTGGCGGGATCGTTGCGGCGTGCCGCCAGCTTGCGAAATGCGGCCACGCGTTCGCGTCCCGCCGCGCCGAGATCGAGCAGCGCATACGCCCGGTCGGGCGGCAGGCCGGCCTTTTCCATCGCCGCGAGATGTTGATAAAGCTGGGCACGCAGCAGGGCGGGAAGGGGGCGGTGGCGGGTCATCCGGCGATTGTGGCACAGCGCGTGCGGGCACGCCAAATTGACGCTATGATGCGCCTTGCTCTTTCGTCATCTACCCGAAAAGGAATGCCATGATCGACCTCTATTCGGCGCCCACGCCGAACGGCCACAAAGTCTCCATCGCGCTCGAAGAACTGGCCTTGCCGTACACCCTGCACGCGCTCGACCTGCACCAGAACCAGCAAAAGGAAGACTGGTTCCTCGCGATCAATCCGAACGGGCGCATTCCGGCGATTGTCGACCGCGCCGAAGATAACTTCGCGGTGTTCGAGTCGGGCGCCATCCTGGTCTACCTGGCGGAAAAGACGGGCCAGCTGATGCCGCTTGACGCCAAGGGCCGCTCGCAGGTGATGCAGTGGCTGATGTTCCAGATGGGCGGCATCGGTCCGATGATGGGGCAAGCGAACGTGTTTTACCGCTACTTCCCCGAAAAAATCCAGCCCGCGATCGACCGCTACCAGGGCGAGAGCCGGCGCCTGTTCCGCGTGCTCGACGGCCGTCTGCGCGATCATGAATTTTTGGCCGGCGACTACTCGATTGCCGATATCGCCAACTGGGCCTGGGTGCGCACGCACAAGTGGTCGGGCGTATCGATCGAGGAACTGCCGCACCTGAAACGCTGGATCGACGCCATCCGAGCCCGTCCCGCGGTGGAAAAGGGCTTGCAGATGCCGCCATCGCCGCGCGACCTGACCAGCGCGAGCGACGAGGAAGCGGCCAGATTCTCGGCCGCCGCGCGCACCATGCTCGAAACCGGCCAGTCGCGCAACAACTAACCCCCTGCAAGGATGTCATGAAACTCTACATCAGCAATTTCGCACCCAATCCGCGCCGCGTGACCATGTTCATCGCCGAAAAAGGCATCACCGGAATCGAACCGGTGATGATCGACCTGGCCACCAATGAACACAAGAGCGAGCGCTTCGTCGCCAAGAATCCATTGGCGCGCGTGCCCGCGCTGGAACTCGACGACGGCCGCGTGCTGACCGAAACGCGCGCCATCTGCACCTATCTGGAAGGCCTGCATCCCGAGCCGAACCTGATGGGCGAGGGCTTCGAGGAGCGCGCCTTTATCGAGATGGCCGACCGCCGCGTGGAGCTCCATCTGCTACTGGGTATCGCCAACTGCGTGCGCCATACGCACCCGGGGCTGGCCATGCTGGAGCAGCCGCAGTTCCCCGAGTTCGGCGCCTCGCAGGGCGAGAAGATGCGCGAGCATGCGCGCTGGCTCGACGGCGAACTGGCGAACCGCCCGTTCGTGGCAGGCGAGCGCTTCACGGTGGCCGATATCACCGCCTGGTGCGCGCTCGAATTCGCGCGCGGGCTGATGAAGTTCAAGCCGGGCGCCGAAGGCATGGCCAACCTGCAGGCCTGGCGCGACCGCATCGCCGAACGGCCGTCGGCGGCGCGTTAGATCACTTACTGCCAGGGCGTCCCCGGGCGGTATTGCGCCGCGGCCTTTGATAAATAGCCCGCTCTCGCCACGACATGATGACACGTCCATTCCTGCTGTCCCTGTTCTCCCTGCTCGCCGGCCTGCTTGTCGGCGCGATTGCTTTCTGGTTTTCGGTCAGCCAGACGCAACCCGTCGCTAGTTTGCCGGCGCTGAAAAGCGGATATACCGTTTCGATACTGGAAACAGGAACCGAGGTAGGTTTTTTCAGCATGCAGCCGCGATATCAAATACTCATCAGCTTGAAAAACTCGCCGTACGGGCACTCCAGCGACCTGTCTCTATATAACTTTGATGAAGATATTTCGCGCTATCTCCAGCGAAGCATTGTTACCGAGAGCAATGAAGGGATTACCTTTACTCGAGCGTCGGGACATACATTGTTCGCGCCGCGCCGTTGGTATGTGGGCGGCCGTTGAAGTTGTAAACCGCTCTATCTCTATATGTCGACCTCCCCCTGAAGTAGAACGCGTCAGGTAAACGATGACAAAAAAAGTAAATCAGGACTATGACAAGGAAGGTCAATCAGGACGACGTGAATCTGTTCATGCGCGCACTCGAAGAATATCACCGGACCGGGACCAATGCGCTGGTCTGCGAAAGCTGCCAGGCACCAATCAGGTTTCATGAGCGGGGAAGCGCAGTATTGCACGAATGCGACTGCGCCAGATTCACCGGAACCCTGCGTGGTTTGTGATACCTGCGCCCGTTTCCTCCAAATAGCACGACGAATCGAGAAAACAGACGATGAAAAATACGATGACGAACATGACCGCTCTATTGCGCAAAGCGGGCGTCCAGTTGCGCAAGAAAGAGTACGCCGCCTGCCTTGCGTTTGCCGATGCGGCACTGCCCATTCTCGAAGAACTGTCCGACGATGATGCGCTTGACGACGAAGATGCCACCTGGAGCGCCTATTTCCAGCTTCGACTCGCGAGCCTCGACAAGCTCGACCTGCCCGGCGACATGACTGCGACCTGCGAAGCCGTCCTGGAGCGTTTTCCCGTCGACCAGGATGACCTGGACGATGAAGAACGCATCACGCTCGCCAATGTGCGCACCGCCTTGACCAGTCTCGCCGTGCTCGCGGCGAGGCGCGGCGATGTCGATGCCGCCGTGGAGTCGATCGAGCGCTGCTTCCGGCTGGTGGCGAGCGACGCCGAGCACGACGATCCCTTCGTCGACAGATACCAGCAACGCGCCTCCATTTATCTGCGCGCATACCAAAGCGCGCCGCAACGCTACCGCGAGGGCTTCTTCGCCAGCGTGTACCAGCTGGAGTACAAGGCCGGTAAAGTCCACGACGTGCGTATCGACGATGCCGCGCTGGTCGCGTATCTTGCGGACCCTGCCTACCTGGCCTTCAAGGCCTCGCATCCTGTCGAACGGCTGCGCATCGGCGCGGCCGGTGAAACCTGGCAGGCGGCATTGGAGCGCTTCCGCGCGCTAGCCCACCAGCTGCGCGTGGCGCAAGACAGTCCCTTGTGCGATGCTCATTTCACGCTTGAATGCAAGCCGGTCACGCCGGCCGATCTTGACGCGCGCGAGCAAAAGTGGGCTTGCAAGCTGCCCGCCGCCTTGCGTGCGCTGTATCTCGAACAGGGCAGCGTCGAGGTACAGGACCCGGAGCAATCAGGCTCGCTGCGGCTCTACCCTGCGCACCACTGGAGCATGATCCTGTTTGGCGGCCTGGTTGACATGATTATCAGGCTGTGGGGCGACCGCTGGGAGTTCGGCGCATACTTCACGGACGCCGAGCTGGCTTTTCTCGATGCGAATTTCTTCATCTTCGGCCATGTAAAGAATAGCGAAAACAGATACACGCACCTGTTCTTCGACCGTGAAGGGCGCTTCGGCAGCGTCACGTACGACCAGGACGACTGGAACAAGATGGCGCCGCAAGTGAAGGCCATGCTCAAAGGGAAATTGACAGGCACCATGAGTCTCGATGCACTGATGTCGGATCAGATCGATGGAGTCATTGACTGCCTGATCGAGCGCGACGACGAAGCGCGCCTGAATATCGACTAAGCCGCCCTGCGGGTGTGTCAAGCGACGCGCTAGGCGACGCGCTAGGCGATGCGCTAGGCGATGCGCTAGGCGACGCGCTAGGCGATGCGCTAGGCGACGCGCTAGGCGACGCGCTTGTACCACGGCTGGTGCGCAAACACCGGCTGGTAGCTGGCCGCCAGCGTGTCGCCGGGCGCCAGTTCACGGTCGATTCCCAGCACGCCGAACAGCGCCAGGCTGTCGTGGAACAGGCGCAGGGCGCGCTGGCGCAGGACCGGACCGAAATCGGCCAGCGCGCGCCGGCATACAATCAGCTGGAACTCGTTGAACGACGCATCCGTCACCAGGTTGTACTGCGCCCACGTGATGCGGCTGCGTAGCGCCGGCAGCAGCACCGCGCGCTTGCCGCGCACCTCGAAATAGTCGGCCAGGTTGGTCGTGCCGCCGCTTTTCAGGTAGTTTTCCTGATACTGCTGCATGCGTTCCATCGAGATGCTGGCCTCGCGCGCTTCGGCCAGCAATTCCTCGTTGGCGACGGTGGCGAAGATCTCGGTGCGGTGATGCATCTGCTGCTCGGCCAATAAAATCGCCAGCGACCACGCTTCCTCCGCATGCGCGCACTCGGCCAGCCACACTCTGGGCAGCGCCGACGCGCGCAGGCAGCCGCCCAGCACCTCGCGTGTCTGGCGCGCCTGTTCCGGATCGTCGAACAACAAGGCCGGCCGCACGCTCAGCGCGCGTAGCAGGGCGGCGGCGGCCGTTGCATCGTGCAGCACGCGGTCCTGCAGCAGCGATACCGTGGCCAGATCGCGCTCTTCCATCAAGGCCAGCAGCCGGCGTTTCAGGCCGGGCCGGTCGTAGGCGCGGAAGTCGAAGCCGTAGCGCTGGACGACGCCCTCCAGCAGCAGGTCGATTTCCAGCTCGTCGGTGGCCAGCGCGCCGCCGTGCCTGGCTGGCCCGTTCAATGCAGCCACACCCGCATCAGCGACAGCAGCTGGGCCACGTCGACCGGCTTGGTGATGTAGTCCGAGGCACCGGCGGCGATGCATTTGTCGCGGTCGCCCTTCATCGCCTTGGCGGTCAGCGTGATGATCGGCAGCGACTTGAACTTCGGTATGCGCCGGATTGCGCGCATGGTGTCGTAGCCGTCCATCTCCGGCATCATGATGTCCATCAGGACGATCTCGATGGCCGGGTCTTTTTCCAGCACCTCAATGCCGTCGCGGCCATTTTCGGCGAACGATACCTGCATCTGCTGGCGCTCCAGCAGCGACGACAGGGCGAAGATGTTGCGCAGGTCATCGTCGACGATCAATACCTTGCGCCCGGCCAGGCCGCCATCGGCCGCGTGGATTTCTTCCAGCATGCGGCGCTGCAGTTCCGGCAGCGAGGCGTGCGAGCGGTGCAGGAACAAGGCGGTTTCGTCCAGCAGGCGCTCGGGCGAACGCGCATCCTTGATGACGATGGTCTTGGCATAGCGTTTGAGCTTGGTCACTTCCTTGCGGCTTAATTCCTTGGCGGTGTAGATCACGATCGGCAGGTCGCGCAGGGCAGGGTCCTTGCCGATCACGTCGAGCAGATCGAAGCCGCTGATGTCGGGCAGGGTCAGGTCCAGCACCATGCAGTCGAAATGCGAGCCGCGCAGCGCTTCCAGCGCCCCCGCGCCGGTTTCCACGGCCACGATGCGCAGGTCGGCGTCGCCGATCAGCGCGACGATCGAGTCGCGCTGCATTTTTTCGTCATCGACCACCAGCAGGCTGCGTTTGCCGCCCAGCAGGAACTTCTGGATACGCGTGAATTCTTCCTGCAGCGCTTCGCGTTCGACCGGCTTGCCGATGTACGAAATGGCGCCCTGGCGCAGCGCCCGTTCGCGCTCGCGCAGGGTGGACATCACATGCACCGGAATGTGGCGCGTGCTCGGATCGCGTTTCAGGCGGTCGAGCACCGTGAAGCCGTCGATGTCGGGCAGGTCGAGGTCGAGCATGATGGCCGACGGCAGGTAGTCGCGTGCCAGCGACAGCGCCGAATCGCCCTGGTGCGTGACGATCGCCTTGAAGTTCTTCTCGCGCGCGAACTCCATCACTTCCTTGGCGAAGCGCTCGTCGTCCTCGATGATCAGGACCGATGGGTCGCCCGGGGCGATCAGGCCGCGGTCGTCCAGCACCGAGGCGTATTCGACCAGATGCGCTTGCGACGCGGCCGGATCGGCGTGGATGGTGCCGCTGTCGTACGGCGTGACGGTGCTGGCATACACCACGGTCGATGGCGGCGGCGCCAGGCGCGCAGGCTGCGGCTGGCGCGCCTGGTCGTAGTTGATGAAGCCGGCCCGGTTGTAAGGCAGGAACAGGGTAAAGGTGGAACCGGCGTTGACCACCGATTCGACCCGGATCTCGCCGCCCAGCAGGCGCGCCAGTTCGCGCGAAATCGACAGGCCAAGGCCGGTGCCGCCGTACTTGCGGGCGGTGGAGCCGTCGGCCTGCTGGAACGCTTCGAAGATCAGCTGCAGCTTGTCGGCCGCGATACCGACGCCGGTGTCACGCACCGAGAACGCCAGCACCGCATCGGCATGCACCAGGTTCGGGTGGTCGCTGGTCCAGCCGCTCGTCACCAGCGAAATTTCGAGGGCGACTTCGCCGTGGCTGGTGAACTTGAAGGCGTTCGACAGCAGGTTTTTCAGCACCTGCTGCAAGCGCGTGGTGTCGGTCATCACGGCGGTCGGCAGGGCGTCCGCCAGCAGCACCGTGAAGCCCAGGTGCTTGGCTTCGGCCATGTGGCGGAAGGTGCGGTCGACGTAGTTACGCAAGTTCGAGAAGCGGTATTCCGACACGTCGAGTGTCACGGTTCCGGATTCGATCTTGGACAGGTCGAGAATGTCATTAATCAGAGTCAGCAAGTCCGATCCGGAACCGTGGATCGTCTTTGCGAACTCGACTTGCTTTCCCGAGAGGTTGCCCTCAGGGTTATCCGACAGCTGCTGCGCCAGGATGAGCAGGGAGTTGAGCGGGGTGCGCAGTTCGTGCGACATATTCGCGAGGAACTCGGATTTGTACTTCGACGACAGCGCCAGCTGGGTCGCTTTTTCTTCCAGCGCCAGCTTGGCCTGTTCCACCTCGCGGTTCTTGCGTTCTACCTCGATGTTCTGTTCGGACAGCAGGCGCGCCTTTTCGGCCAGTTCCTGGTTGGTTTGCTGCAGTTCCTGCGCCAGCGACTGCGACTGCGTCAGCAGCGACTCGGTGCGGCTGTTCGCTTCGATCGTGTTGAGCACCACCCCGATCGATTCCATCAACTGGTCGAGGAAGGAGAGGTGGGTTTCGGTGAAGCGGTCGAGCGACGCGATTTCGATCACCGCCTTGACCTGCTGCTCGAACAGGATCGGCAGCACCACGATATTGGTCGGCGGCGCCGCCCCCAGGCCCGACGACACCACGATGTAATCGCGCGGCACGTCGGTCAGCCAGATGCGGCTTTTCTCCAGCGCGCACTGGCCGACCAGGCCTTCGCCCGGGAGGAAGGAGGTGGCCAGCTTGCGGCTGGAACGGTAGCCGTAGCTGGCGATCATGCGCAGGCGCGCGTCGAGTTCCTGCGAGTCCATCATGTAGAACACGCCGTGGTGGGCCGATACCAGCGGCGCCAGTTCGGACAGGATCAGTTTCGTCACGGCCTGCAAATCGCGCTGGCCTTGCAGCAGGCGCGTAAAGCGCGCCAGGTTGGTCTTGAGCCAATCCTGCTGCGCATTCTTCTGCGTCGTCTCTTTCAGGTTGCGGATCATCTCGTTGATGTTGTCCTTGAGGTAGGACACCTCGCCGCGCGCTTCCACCTGGATCGAACGCGACAAGTCGCCGCGCGTCACGGCGGTCGCCACCTCGGCAATCGCGCGTACCTGGTTGGTCAGGTTGGCCGCCAGCTGGTTGACGTTTTCGGTCAAATCCTTCCACGTACCGGCCACGCCGGACACATTGGCCTGGCCGCCCAGCTTGCCTTCGGTACCCACTTCGCGCGCCACCCGCGTCACTTCCGAGGCGAACGAGGACAATTGATCGACCATCACGTTGATGGTGTCTTTCAGTTCCAGGATCTCGCCCTTGACGTCCACCGTGATCTTCTTGGACAGGTCGCCGCGCGCCACGGCGGTGGTCACCGCCGCGATGTTACGCACCTGGCCCGTCAGGTTCGACGCCATGAAGTTCACGTTATCGGTCAAGTCCTTCCAGGTGCCGCCCACGCCCGGCACGTAAGCCTGGCCGCCCAGCTTACCCTCGGTGCCGACCTCGCGCGCCACGCGTGTCACTTCCGACGCGAAGGAAGACAATTGGTCGACCATCACGTTAATCGTGTTTTTGAGCTCCAGGATTTCGCCCTTGACGTCCACCGTGATTTTCTTGGACAGGTCGCCGTTGGCCACCGCGGTGGTCACGTCGGCGATGTTGCGCACCTGGCCCGTGAGGTTACCCGCCATCGAGTTCACGCCGTCGGTCAAGTCTTTCCAGGTACCTGCCACGCCGGGCACGTTGGCCTGGCCACCGAGCTTGCCTTCGGTACCGACCTCGCGCGCCACGCGCGTCACTTCCGACGCAAAAGAGTTCAATTGGTCGACCATCACGTTGATGGTGTTTTTCAGTTCCAGGATCTCGCCCTTGACGTCCACCGTGATTTTCTTGGACAGGTCGCCGTTCGCCACCGCCGTCGTCACGTCCGCGATGTTGCGTACCTGGCCGGTGAGGTTACCCGCCATCGAGTTGACCGAGTCGGTCAAGTCCTTCCAGGTACCGGCCACGCCTTTCACCTGCGCCTGGCCGCCCAGCTTTCCTTCGGTACCGACTTCGCGCGCCACGCGCGTCACTTCCGATGCGAAGGAAGACAATTGGTCCACCATCACGTTAATCGTGTTTTTCAGTTCGAGAATTTCTCCCTTGACGTCCACCGTGATCTTCT
Organism: Massilia sp. DJPM01; assembly: GCF_030348125.1. NCBI lineage: Bacteria > Pseudomonadati > Pseudomonadota > Betaproteobacteria > Burkholderiales > Oxalobacteraceae > Massilia > Massilia sp. DJPM01. The sequence continues at coordinate 25,630 of NZ_JAQOZV010000016.1, read as the reverse complement.
TGGACAAGTCGCCGTTCGCCACGGCGGTAGTCACCGCCGCGATGTTCCTCACCTGGCCGGTGAGGTTGGACGCCATGAAGTTCACGTTATCGGTCAAGTCCTTCCAGGTGCCGCCCACCCCAGGCACGTACGCCTGGCCACCCAGCTTTCCTTCGGTACCCACTTCGCGCGCCACCCGTGTCACTTCTGACGCGAAGGAGCGCAATTGGTCCACCATGACGTTGATGGTGTCCTTCAGCTGCAGGATTTCGCCGCGCACGTCCACCGTGATTTTCTTGGACAAGTCGCCGTTCGCCACCGCCGTGGTCACCTCGGCGATGTTACGCACCTGCGAGGTCAGGTTGCCCGCCATCGAGTTGACCGAGTCGGTCAAGTCCTTCCAGGTGCCGGCCACGCCTTTCACCTGGGCCTGGCCGCCCAGCTTGCCCTCGGTACCGACTTCGCGCGCCACGCGCGTGACTTCCGATGAAAACGAGGACAGCTGCTCGACCATCGTGTTGGCGGTGGTGGCCGCGCGCAGGTACTGGCCCTTGAGCGGATGGCCGTCCACCTCCAGCGCCATGGTCTGCGACAGGTCGCCCTTGGCCACCGCGCCGATGACGCGCGCCATTTCCGTGGTCGGGCGCACCAGGTCGTCGATCAGGGTGTTGACGGAGCTGATGATGGTGGCCCAGCCGCCCACCACGTTCGGGACCGAGGCGCGCTGGGTCAGGCGGCCTTCGCGGCCCACCACGCGCGAGACGTCGGTGACCGCCTGCACCATCTTTTCCTTGGTCTCGATGATCTCGTTCAGGGTGTCGGCGATCTTGCCCGAAATGCCGCTCCAGTCGGATGGCATGCGCGCCGTGAAGTCGCCTTTTTTGAGCGCCATCAGGGTCGATAGCAGGAGCTTGATGTCCAGTTCCTCGGCCATGTCGGTCATGTTGTTCATCGGCTTTGTCCTCGTTTTTTGGGAGTTGAAAGAGCGGCCCGATGCGGATTCGGGCTCGTTGTCGGGTCGGTCTTGCATTGGTCGCGCAGCAGCGCCAGCATGGCCGGCGCGTGCAGGGGAGGGCTCAGTAGTTCGCCCTGGAATTCGTCGCAGCCGAGCGTATGCAGCACGGATAGCTGTTCTTCGGTGTGCACGCCCTGGGCCAGCACGCGCAGGCCGAGCGCGCGCCCGAGGTGGACGATGGCGGCGGCCATGTCGGTGCCGCCGCCGCTGCCGATGGCGTGCACGAAAGCGCGGTCGATCTTCATGGCGTCGAGCGGCAGCTCGCGCAGCATGGACAGGGCCGCGCCGGCGCTGCCGAAGTCGTCGACCGTCAGGCGCACGCCGGCCGCTTTCAGCTGGCGCAGCGCGGCAGCGCTGTCGCGCGTGTCGAGCAGCAGGTGTTCGGGGATTTCGAGTTCCAGCCAGCCCGCCTCCAGCTTGCAGGTGCGCAGATGCGCCAGCACGCGCGCGGCCAGTTCGGGACGGATTTGCAGCAGCGCCAGGTCGACCGCCATGACCACTTGCGGCAGCGGCTGCGCGCGCCAGCGTGCGGCCTCGGCGCAGGCGGCGCCCAGCATCCATTCGCACACCTGTTCGAGCAGCAGGCGGTCGGCCACGTCGGGCAGGAAGCTGGACGCCGCAATCAGGCCGTGGCGCGGATGGCGCCAGTACAGCAGCGCCTCGACCGCGCATACGGGGCCGTCGGGCAGGGCGGCGCGCGGCTGGAACAGCAGTTCGAATTGCTTGCGTTCGAGCGCCGCGTGCAGTTCGGCCACCCATTGGGCGCGTTCGCGTTCGCGCGCGTTGAGCTCTTCGCGGAAAAATTCGATGCTGCCGCGCCGGTGCTGCTTGGCGTGGTACATGGCGGTGTCGGCATTTTTCATCAGTTGCGCGGCGCTGTTGCCATCCTGCGGGTACAGGCCGATGCCGATGCTGGTCGAGGTGGCGACGCGCTTGCCGTTGATCTCGAAGGGGCGCGTGTGCGCCTGTTCGATCTTGTGCGCCACCCGGGCCGCGTTGGCGGCGGCGCTGCGGCCTTCGAGCAGCACCACGAATTCGTCGCCGCCCAGGCGCGCCACCACGTCCGACACGCGCACCGCCGCCAGCAGGCGCGCCGCCACCTGGCGCAGCAATTCGTCGCCCACTTCATGGCCGAGCGAATCGTTGATCTGCTTGAAGCGGTCCAGGTCGAGGAACAGCAGCGCGAATTCGCCCTGGTGGCGGTCGGCCGTGGCCACCGCGTGTTCGAGCTGGGCGATCAGCGAGCGCCGGTTCACCAGCTTGGTCAGCGGGTCGCGGATCGACAGCGCCTGCGCGCGTTCCTCGGCCACCTTGCGCTCGGCCACTTCCTGTTCCAGCGCACGGTTGATGCGTTCCAGGTCTTGCACGCGCTGCACGCGCAGGTCCTGGTTGAGCAGCGACAGTTCGCGCGTCTTGGCCTGCAGCTCCAGGTTCTTGCGGGTCAGGTCGACGAACACCGCCACCTTGGTTTGCAGCACTTGCGGAATGACTGGCGTAAACAGATAGTCGGCCGCGCCCTTGCCGTAGGCTTGCAGGCGGTGGCGCTCGTCGTCGTAGTGGGCGGTGATGAAAATGATCGGCACCGCGCCCGAACGCGGATGCGAATGGATGGCCTCGGCCGTCTCGAAGCCATCCATGCCGGGCATGTTGGCGTCGAGCAGGATCACCGCGAAGTCGTGGGTCAGCTCCATGCGCAGCGCGTCATGGCCGGAGCTGGCGGTGAGCAGTTCGTAATGCTGTTCGCGCGCGGCCCCGGTCAGCAGGCTTTCGAGCGCCAGCAGGCTGGCTGCGTCATCGTTGACAAGTAAAACTTTCGGAATGATCTGCACGGTGCGGGTAGGTCTGGTTGGGTGGCTGCCGATCACAGTGTTTTCTACGCAACAGCAACTGTATACCAGTGCGCCCGCCAGTCAAGCACCGGCGGCGCGCGCCGCCTGCGTTGGCAAGACATGCAACTTACCCGTTTCGGCTAAGCTGGCGACAGAAAGTTGCCAAAGACTATCGGAAAATAAATTTCCACGACGCACAATTCATTGTGCCCCAGTCCCATGTTGTGATTGCGCTACGCCTTTGCCATCCCGCCGCAAGTCAAGCCAACGTAACTGTTAGTTTACTTTCCACAGCGAATTGCCGGTGAAATTTGTCCGTTACAGGAGAGCGGAGCGGCCTAAAATACCAACTAACAGTTACATTTTGCGTATTTATAGTTGACGCGAGCATACCCGCTAGTGTCATTACGCGATATTTGTGTAAAATAGGCAACAAAAGGGAGTGACGGCAATGGTGAAAATGGGACAACTGATGACGCTGTTAAAAAGCGACCAGGAGAATGGATGGAGTTCCGCCCTGTTTTCGCTGGCCTATGACCAGGGATTCGACCAGGTGCTGTACGGCGCCGTCGGCTCCAAGCATGTCAAGCTGGAAACGGCTTTCTTGCACAGCAATTACGCGCCCGCCTGGCGCACGCGCTACGACGCCGACAAGCTGCACTACGTCGACCCGACCGTCTCCCATTGCCTGACCAGCTCGCTTCCCATCGTGTGGGAACCCGATACCTTCCATGCGCCCGGGCAGCGCGAGATGTACGAGGAAGCCTGCGGCTACGGCATCCGCTCCGGCATCACCTTTCCCATCCACGGGCCGAGCGGCGAATTCGGGGTGGTCAGTTTCGCCTCCGACGCCCCGCCCAACGGCGAGTTCGACAGCACCATCAGCCAGCTGATGCCATCGCTCTCGCTGATCCGCGACTACGCCTTCGAGTCCTCGCTCAAATTTGTCGCGCCCAAGCCGGGCGCCGAACCCATCCCGCGCCTGACCAAGCGCGAACTCGAAGTGCTCAACTGGGTGATGGTTGGCAAATCGTCATGGGAAATCTCGAAAATCGTGCTCTGCTCCGAGGCGACCGTGAATTTTCACATCGGAAACATCCGCGTGAAATTCAATGTCAACACCCGGCAGCAGGCACTGGTGAAGGCGATCAGTCTGGGCATTATCAGCCCGGAAGATCCCCATCGCTGAGCTTACCCTTGACATACAGCTTGACCAAAATCGCCACCGGCGCCGGGATACCCAGACCGGTTTCGAAGCGGCTGCCGCTGGACTGGGTCACGCCGAAGCGTCCCCAGAACTTTTCCTGGCTTTCGCGCTTGCTGATCCTGAAGCGTTTTAATTCGCTGTGGGGTGTGCCGGCCATGCTTGCTGCCTGTGCGGTGCCGCTATCGTGATCGATCTCGCCGCGCTGTTCTGCCACGGCCGTCGTCTGGTAATTGAAATCCTGAGCCATACCGTTTCCTCGCAAACAAAAGGGCAGTATTCCATTCACTGTGCTTACGAGCCACCTAGCAACTCTACTAGTTATGTCAATGACTTTTTTGCATGATTCTCCATGCAAGTTGCATAACTTTTATAAAGCGAGGTACCAAACATGGCTCTGCACATTCGAATCGCCGCACGGCGCGACTTTAAATCCCGCGATCTGTGGGAGATGCACACACTGCGTGCCAAGGTTTTCAAAGACCGGCTAGGCTGGGAAGTTCCCATCATGAGCGGCATGGAGATCGATGGCTACGACGCCCTCGAACCGCTCTACATGATGATCCGAGAGCCGGGCGGCGGGCCCCTGCGCGGCTGCTGGCGCCTGTTGCCGACCGAGGGTCCTTACATGCTCAAGGATTCGTTTGCGCAGCTCCTGCATGGCCAGGAAGCCCCGCAAAACGCCCGTATCTGGGAATTGTCGCGTTTCGCCATCGAAACTGATGGCAACCAGCATTTTGGCTTTTCCGATATCACCATGGAATCGATCGGGGAAATCATCAGCCACGGCCACCACGCCGGGCTGGACCAGTACGTGACGGTCACCACCACCGCCATCGAGCGTCTGCTGCGCCGTGCCGGGGTGCTCACCACGCGCTTCGGCGATCCGGTCCAGATCGGGGTCGAGCGCGCCGTGGCCCTGTATATCGACATTGCCGGCACCTATGAAGCGATGTTCGAGGCGCGCCTGGCGTCCTGAGCGGCCGGCACCGGCCTCAGTCGGCCCGCGCCGGGGGGAAGCTGGCGATGCGCGCGGTCAGTGTGCGCCAGGCCGGCAGGGCGGCCTGCAGCTGCGCATGGACCTGGCTGCTGACGGCGGGGCCCGCCAGCAGGACGTTCTTCAGGTCGTCGAGTTCGGCGCGCAGGGCGCGCGTGCCGGCCGCCAGCGTGCGGATACCGGCCCCGATCCGGTCCATGCCGCTCAGATAGGCCGACAGGGTCGGCAGCAAGCCTTGCAGATAGGCCGCCTCGGCCATCATGGCGCTCTGGCCGTTGCGGATATGGTCGAGCTGGCGCATCACGCTCTCGAGCGCGCCGTTGTGGAGAATGATGTCCTGGCGCGCTTCGTCGGCCTCCGGCCCGAGCAGCCAGTGGCTGTGGCGGCGCGCGCGCGCCTCGGCCAGTTTTCCCTGCAAGGTATTGACTTGCTGCGCCAGGATGAAGGCGTGCACGTGGTCGGCCTGCAAGCGCTGGGTGACCAGCGTCGTATCCGTTTCCAGGTCGGCCGAGGCGCACGCCATCTGCGCCAGATAGCTGCCGACATCGGCGTCGATGGCGTCGAGGGCGGCGCTGGGGGCCGCCAGGCGCCGTACCAGGCCATCGACCAGGCGCACCGCGCCCGGACCGTCCGAGGGGCGGCCGTGGAACATGTTCAGCAGCGCCGTGGCCAGGGGCGGGGCGTCTTGCGCCAGCAAGCTCTCGCCCAGGTGGCGCAGGCCGTCGAGCCCGGCATCGAGGGCGGGCCGGCTGCGCGTGGCCCAGGCGGCGGCCAGGGTTTTCACCATGAACAAGTAGTGGCTGACCATCGGCCGGGTGGCGCCGGCACGCTCGGGCAGCTGGGCGATGCGTTGCGACAAGCTGTCGATGTCGGCCGACAGTTCCAGGATGATGCCCGCGCCGAGCCCGATGCCGGGACTCCAGAACATGCCGCCGCCGATGATGCGCGGGGTGGACTCTCGCAACAGCGCCGGCTGGGCGGGGGAAAGCTGGGGAGTGAGGGAGGCGAGCTGTTCCATGGTGATGATTCCAGTCATGCTGCGGGTTGATCGGCGGGTCGATAAGTTCGCTTGACGAACTATTACAAACCGGGCAGCCGGGCCGGGGTAGCTGGCAGAAATGAGGGTGGAAAGCGGGCCGGCGGAGGGGGAAAGGGCGTGGCGCGGCGGCGGGAATCGCGGGGAGAGGGGAAGTTTCAGGCGAAAGTTTGCGCTAATCGATATGGAGGATGGATGGTGTTGGCATGAATGAGACATATTCTGTTGTCTCTGGCCCTGCCGCGTCGTCCCGCCACTGGCGCGACGACGCGGCAGGGCGGCGGCGGATAAGGTGGCCGGCCTTACCCCTACCGCAACTGTTCCAGTAAAAACGTATACGTCAGCGCCCACATCTGCGCCTGCTGGTCGTTATTCGCCGCTCCGGCGTGTCCGCCCTCCAGGTTTTCCCAATACAGCACATCATGCCCCTGCGCCTCCATCAGCGCCACCATCTTGCGCGCATGCCCCGGGTGCACCCGGTCGTCGCGGGTCGAGGTGGTCAGCAGCATGCGCGGATAGCGCTTGTCCCTGAATACATTGTGATACGGCGAATAGCGCGCGATATACTCCCACTCGGCCGCCACCTCCGGGTCGCCATACTCGCCCATCCACGAGGCCCCGGCCAGCAGCTTGTGGTAGCGCCGCATGTCCAGCAGCGGTACCTGGCACACGACCGCGTTGAACAAATCCGGCCGCTGCGTCATGGCCGCCCCCACCAGCAAGCCGCCGTTGCTGCCGCCCATGATGCCCAGGTGGCGCGGGCTGCTGAGCTTGCGCCCGATCAGATCCTGTGCCACGGCAATAAAATCATCGAAAGCGCGCTGGCGCTGGTCCTTCAGCGCCGCCTGGTGCCAGCGCGGCCCGAATTCGCCGCCGCCGCGAATATTCGCCAGCACGTACACGCCGCCGCGCGCCAGCCAGGCTTCCCCGGTCACGCCGCTGTAAAACGGCTTCATCGCGATCTCGAAGCCGCCATACCCGTACAGCACGGTGGGATTACTGCCATCCATGCGCGTGTTCCGGTCCATGACCACGAAATAGGGCACCCGCGTGCCATCTTTCGACGCGGCCTCGAACTGCCTGACGATGTAGCGCTTGGCCGAAAAAAACACCGGCATCGCCTTGAGCGCCTGGCGCCGGTCGCTGCCCACCTGACAAAGGTACAGGCTGGTCGGCGTCAAGAAGTCGCTCACGGTCAGGAAATACGCATCCGAGGTGGCGGCATCGAGCGCGCTCACGCCGAGCGCGCCAAACTCCGGCGCCGTCACTTCGCGCCGCTGCCACTGGCCTTGCACATGGCGCAGCTCGACGACGCGGTTCCTGACCTTGTCCAGCTCCGTCAGCAGCAGGGCGCTGGCGGTCATGGCCACGGCGTCGAGCGAACTGGTGGCGCCCGGGGCAAACAACACGGCAAAATCGCGCTCCCCCTGCATGAAACGGGCAAAATCGGCCGCCACCAGCGCCCCTTGCGGCCAGGTGCGCCCGCCCACCTGCCAGTCCGAGCGCAATTCGATGACCAGTTGGCCGCGCACGCTGTAGGTATTGGCGTCGTCCGGCTTGTCGACGCGGATGAGCTCGGCGCCGCTGCGCAGGAATAGTTCGCTGCTGTAAAAACCGATCTGGCGCTCCACGAATTCGTGCTCGAAGCCGGGCGTGAACACCTTATATGCCGACACGCTCAAGTCATCCTCGCGCGCCTCGAACAGGGTGCTGGCCGCGGCCAGCGGCGTGCCGCGCCGCCATTCCTTGACGATGCGCGGATAGCCCGATGCCGTCATGCTGCCCGGACCGAAATCGGTGGCCACCGCCAGGCGCCCGCAATCGAGCCAGCGCGCGCTGCATTTCGATTCAGGCAGGACAAAGCCATCGGCCACGAATTGGCGCGTATCGAGGTCGAATTCGCGCACCACATGGGCGTCGCCGCCGCCGCGCGACAGGAACGCCAGGCAGCGCGCGCCGGCCGGCGGCAGGAAGGAGGCACCGGCCCAGACCCAGTTTTCGTGCTCCTCCCGGGCCAGCAGGTCGAGGTCGAGCACCGTGTCCCAGGCGGGCGCGTCGGCGCGGTAGTCGGCCAGGGTGGTGCGCCGCCACAGCCCGCGCACATGGATGGCGTCGCGCCAGAAGTTGTAGACATGGCCGGCATGCTCGCTGACCCAGGGAATGCGCGCCTTGTCGTTGAGGATGGTGGCAAGCCGCTCGCGCAAGGCCGCGAAGCCCGGCTTGCCTTCGAGCTCGCGTTCGCACACGGCGTTGCGCGCCCGCACCCAGTCGAGCGCGGCGGCCGACGTGATGTCTTCCAGCCACAGATGCGGGTCGTCCCCGGCGTCAGCCGCGTGCACCGTTTTCACCGTTTCCGATATGATTTCACCAATCAAATGTCGCATTCCTGCTCCTGTTTCCGATACTGCTTTCGCGGCCGCCATATGGCGTGGGAGCGACAGTAAAATTTATCAATTGCATGTTTTCTTGCTGCAAAGTACCCTTGGATAAATGAATCGGGCGGCGAGTTCGTGCGCGCTTTTCATTCTATTAATAGTATGCTGCCTGCACGGTGGTTTCCAAGTACGGCCGAGCGAAAATAACGGGGTTGGACGATGATGCAAGCGATCAAGCGCACCATGGCAGGCACCGCCGGTGCTCGTTCCGGGGCGCGCCTGGCATGGTGGGCCGCAGGGCTGTCGTTGTCGGCGCTGGTGGCCTCCCTGCTGTCGGTGGGCGCCAGCAGAATGGTCAACGGCGATGCGCGCCAGCGTTTCGACGCCTTTGCACGCAGCGCGCAATCGAGCCTGTCGACCCGCGTCAAATCGTATTCCGACCTGGCACGCGGCGTGTCGGCCCTGTTCCAGAGCGCCGAGACGCCCAGCCGCCTGCAGTTCCACCGCTACGTGCAGGCGCTGGGCATGCGCACGAACTTTCCGGCGATCGAGGGAGTCACGTTTGCGCGTTACGTGAGCGCGGCCGAACGCGCCGACTTCATCGCCGCGGTGCGCGCCGACCGCAGCGTGGACGCGGGCGGCTATCCCGACTTTATCATCCGGCCCGAGGGCGAGCGCGCCGGCTACACCGTGCTCACGTACATCGAACCGCAGGCCGCGCGCGCCGGCAATCGCATGGGCCTGGACATCGGCGCCACGCCGGCCGACATGGCGCTGCTGGAACAGGCGCGCGACAGCGGCAAGGTCAGCGCGACGGGCATGCCGTTCATGGTCGAGGCACCGCGTCCGCACGTGGCGCTGGACATGCGCATGCCGGTCTACCGCAGCGGCGCGCTGCTCTACACCGCGCAGGCGCGCCGCGCCGCCTATATCGGCAGCGTGGGCATCGATTTTTCGGTGCCGGCGCTGGTCGGCAGCGCGCTCGAGGAAATGCCGCAGCGCCGCCTGCGGCTGGCGCTGTACGCCGACGGCGGCCCCGACCCCGAGCGGCGCAGCCTGGCCCTGGGGCGGCTCGACCGGCTGCTGTACAACGATCACGATGCGCTGGCCGCCGCCGCCCGGGATGATGCCCATTTCGACACCGTGCTGCCGGTCGACTACAACGGCAACCTGTGGAAAGCGCATTTCCGCATCGCCCGCGCGGACCTGTACAGGGGCTTCGACGTGCTGCTGCCGCCGCTCACGTTCGGGGTCGGCTTCCTGGTCACGCTGCTGGTCTACGCCTTCTTCTTTACCCTGTACCGCTCGCGCCGGGCCGCCATCGAACAGCGCGTGCTGCTCGATTCTGTCCTCAACAGTATCGACGCGCATGTGTACATGAAGGACCGCGAGCGGCGCTACATCTATATCAATGCGCGCACCGCCGAAGCGATGGGCCAGCCGGCCGAAGCGATCATCGGGAAACTCGACCGCGAGGTAATGGCGCCGGAACTGGCCGATATCTCCTGGAACCAGGATATCCAGATCTTCGCCAATGGCGCGCGCCACGCCAGCCAGGTGGAATTTACCCAGCTCGATGGCGAGGTGCGCCAGCTGTGGACCGTCAAGGTGCCGGTACTGCTCGACGGCGAGGTGAGCGCCGTGATCGGCCTGTCGACCGACGTGACCGAACTGCACCAGCTCAAGGCGCAGGCCGACGCCGCCAATCTGGCCAAGAGCAACTTCCTGTCCAACATGAGCCACGAAATCCGCACGCCGATGAACAGCATCATCGGCATGTCGCACCTGGCGCTCAAGTCGGTGGCCAATCCCAAGCAGCGCGACTACCTCGAAAAAATCCATCATTCGAGCCAGCACCTGCTCGGCATCATCAACGACATCCTCGATTTTTCCAAGATCGAAGCGGGCAAGCTCGAACTCGAAGTGCTTGACTTCGGCCTGCGCGCGCTGATGCAGAACATCGCCAACCAGCTGGGCGACGCGGCCGCCACCAAGCACCTGCATCTCGACTTCGAGATCGACCCGCTTCTGGCGCCGCAGTTGCGCGGCGACCCGCTGCGGCTGGAGCAGGTGCTGCTCAATTTCACCTCGAACGCCATCAAGTTCTCGGAAAACGGCAGCATCCGCGTGCGCGCGCTGGCGCTTGAAGAGGGCGAGAACGACGTCATCGTGCGTTTCGAGGTGGTCGACGCCGGCATCGGCATGAGCGACGCCGAAATCGCCGACCTGTTCAAGTCCTTCCACCAGGCCGACCCGTCGACCACGCGCAAATACGGCGGCACCGGCCTGGGGCTGGTGATCAGCAAGCAGCTGGCGGAGCTGATGGGCGGCACGGTCGGCGTCGACAGCACGCCGGGCCATGGCAGCACCTTCTGGTTCACGGCGCGCCTGGGCAAGGCGCTCAACTTCCTGCCGGGCGACCGCAGCGCGGTCGATCCGGCGGTCCTCGAACAACTGCGCGGCGCCTACATCCTGCTGGTGGAAGACAATATCTTCAGCCAGCAGGTGGGCCAGGAATTGCTCGAAGAAGCCCAGGTCACGGTGGTGGTGGCCAACAACGGCAAGGAAGCGATCGACCTGATGCTCAAGGAACGCTTCGACTGCGTGCTGATGGACGTGCAGATGCCGGTGATGGACGGCTTTGAAGCGACCCGCATGATCCGCTCCGACCCGCGCCTGCGCGATGCGCTGGTGATCGCCATGACCGCCAACGCCGGCAAGGATGACCAGGCGCGCTGCCTGGAAGCGGGCATGAACGAATTCGTCACCAAGCCGATTTCGCCCAAGCTGCTGTTCGAGGTGATCGCCCGCTGGCTGGCCACGCGGCCGGCGCGCAACGGACGGCGGCGCGTGGCGGCGCTGGCCGACCAGGCGCCGACCCGCATGTCGGCCGCGCCGGTGGCGTCGAGCGATGCCGGCATGCTGGACATGGGCGCCTTGTCGCTGACCTTCGGCGCCAATCCGGTCAAGATGCGCAAGTACGCGTTCATGTTCCTCGACTCGGCGCGCGACGGCCTGGCTGACGTGAGCGAAGCGCTCGATCGCGGCGACCTGGAACGCCTGGCCGACCTGGGGCACCGCATCAAGGCATCGGCCAAGGCCGTGGGTGCGATGCGTTTCGCGGGCCTGTGCCAGGACCTGGAGCAGCTGCGCGACGGCGCCACGGTGGACCAGGCGCGCACGCTGGTGGCCAGCATGTACACGCTGCTCGACCAGTTGAACGAGCACATCGCGCACGAACTCACCGAATCGGCCAACTGAGAGCGCATCGCCGGGTTAACGGCACGTATCACCCTACCGCGCCCAGCCCAAAGCTAGTATGCTGTGCGCCATGTCTTCTCCCGTCACGCCCGGCCTCCTTATTCTTCATGGCAACCAGATGGAGCAATTGCGTGCCGCGCTCTTCGCCTGGCTGCGCAGCCACCCGCTCGACCCGCTCGAAACCGAAATCATCCTGGTGCAATCGAACGGCGTGGCCGAGTGGCTGAAAATCGCGCTGGCCGAGGAAATGGGCGTGTGCGCGGCCACCCGCGTGGCGCTGCCCGCGCGTTTTTTGTGGGAAGCCTACCGCGGCATGCTCGGGCGCGAGCGCGTTCCGACCCGCTCCCCGTACGACAAGGGCCCGCTCACCTGGCGCCTGATGCGCCTCCTGCCGCATTTGCTGGCCGACCAGGCCTTCGCCCCGCTGCGCCATTTCCTGGGCGACGGCGACCCCGAACGGCGCCTGCAACTGGCCGAACGGCTGGCCGACCTGTACGACCAGTACCAGGTGTACCGCGCCGACTGGCTCGACGACTGGACGGCCGGGCGCGACCGCCTGCGCAATGCGCGCGGCGACCTGGTTCCCCTCGCGCCGGAGCAGCGCTGGCAAGCCTGCCTGTGGCGCGCCGTGAACGACAGCCTGGCGCCGCAGCTGCGCGACTCGGGCCGCGCCACCATCCACCAGCAGTTCGTGCGCGCCAGCGAGAGCGGCGAGGCCCCGGCCGGACGCCTGCCGCGCCGCGTGGTGCTGTTCGGGATGTCGGCGCTGCCGTACCAGACCTTGCAAGCCATCGCCTCGCTCTCGCACCATACGCAGGTGCTGCTGGCGGTGCCCAATCCCTGCCAGTTCTACTGGGGCGACATCATCGAAGGGCGCGAACTGCTCAAGGCCGCCCACAAACGCCAGCGCCAGCGCGGCGGCATCGACCTGTCCGGGGTGCCGCTCGAAGAACTGCACGCGCACAGCCATCCGCTGCTGGCCAGCTGGGGCAGGCAAGGGCGCGATTTCATCCGCATGCTCGACGAATTCGACACCGAATCGAGCGAGCGCGCCGACCAGCTGCGCATCGATCTCTTTAGCGACGGCGAAGGCGAGACCCTGCTGGCGCAGGTGCAGGCGGCCGTGCGCGACATGCTGCCGCTGCGCGAGCATCCCTGCGCCAGGGGGCTGGCGCAATCCGGCGCCGTTGCCAACCCTGCGCCACGCGACCGCTCGATCGAATTTCACGTCGCCCACAGCGTCCAGCGCGAAGTCGAGGTGCTGCACGACCAGTTGCTGTCGTGGTTTGGCGCGCCCGGCGCCAGGCTGCGCCCGCGCGACGTGGTCGTCATGGTGCCCGACATCGACACCTTTTCGGCCGCGATCCACGCCGTATTCGAGCAGCACAAGCGCAGCGACCCGCGCTTCATCCCGTTCGAGATCGGTGATGTGAAGGACCGCAGCGTCAATCCGCTGCTGGTGTCGCTCGAATGGCTACTGCGGCTGCCGCAGCAGCGCTGCCGCCAGAGCGAAGTGCGCGACCTGCTCGACGTGCCGGCGCTGGCCGCGCGCTTCGGCCTGAGCGAAGACGAACTGCCCACCCTGGGCAACTGGATCGAAGGCGCCAGCGTGCGCTGGGGCCTGGACCAGCAGCACCGCGACGGCCTCGGACTCGGTTCGGCGGGCGAGCAGAATGCCTGGATTTTTGGGGTGAGGCGCATGCTGCTCGGTTACGCCAGCGGCGCCGGCGGCAGCTTCCGCCAGATCGAGCCGTACGCCGAAGTGGGCGGGCTCGATGCCGCGCTGGCCGGCTCGCTGGCGCAACTGATCGAAACGCTGCTGGCCTGGCGCGCCACGCTGGCCGAAGCGCGCACCCCGGCGCAGTGGGGCGAGCAGGCGCGCGCGCTGCTGGCGGCGTTTTTCGCCGCCACCGAGGAAGGCGACCGCCTGACGCTCGCGCAACTGCACGACGCCCTGCAACGCTGGCTGGAGACCTGCGACAGCGCCGGCTTCGACGAGCAAGTGCCGCTGGCGGTGCTGCGTGAAGCGTGGCTGGGCGAGCTCGACGAGCCGACCCTGAACCACCAGTTCGTATCCGGCGGCGTGACCTTCTGCACCCTGATGCCGATGCGCGCCGTGCCGTTTCGCGTGGTCTGCCTGCTCGGCATGAACGATGGCGATTTTCCGCGCCGCGCGCGCCAGGCCGACTTCGACCTGCTGGCGCTGCCCGGCATGGCGCGTCCGGGCGACCGGTCGCGCCGCGACGACGACCGCTATCTGATGTTGGAGGCCGTGCTGGCGGCGCGCGACAAGCTGTATGTGAGCTGGGTCGGGCGCAATGTGCGCGACAACAGCGAGCAGCCAGCCTCGGTGCTGGTGTCGCAACTGCGCGACTACCTGGCCGAAGGCTGGGACCTGGACCTGGCCACGATGACCACCGAACACGCGCTGCAGCCATTCAGCAGGCGCTATTTCGAGCAGGGCGGCATGCTGACCTACGCGGCCGAATGGCGCGCCGCCCACGGCGCCGGCGACGCCCTGGATGACGCCGTGCTGCCGCCGTTCGAGCTGGAACCCGAGTACCGTCTGAAACTGGGCGAGCTGGCCAACTTTCTGCGCCAGTCGGCGCGCTATTTTTTCCGGCGCCGCCTCGGCGTGGCGTTCGGGGACGCCCAGGCGGTGGGCGAAGACGAGGAACCGTTCTCGCTCAACGCGCTGGAACGCTACTTTTTGGAGGACAGCCTGCTCGACGACGCCAGCACGCCCGAGGAACTGCACGAAGTGCGCGACAGCCTCGGCGCGCGCGCCGAACGCCTCAAACGCGAAGGCGTGCTGCCGATTGGCCTGGTCGGCAAGCAGTGGCAGGAGCAGCTGGTCGAGGGCCTGGTGCCGGTGCGCACCGCCTGGCTGACCCTGGGCGCGCGCTTCGATGCAGTGGCGCCCAAGCTGGCCGTGAGCCTCGATTTGGGCGGCGTGCACCTGGAAGACTGGGTCGACAAACTGCGCAGCAACGCCAGCGAAACGGCCTGGCTGCTGCAAATCTCGTCAAAGGTGCTCGATAAAAAAGGCGCACCGCGCGGCGACAAGCTGATCGCCCCGTGGCTGCGCCAACTGGCTGCGGCGGCGGTCGGCCAGCCGGTCAGCGGCTACCTGGTCGCGCGCGACGCCATCGTCATGCTGGCGCCGCTCGAACGCGAGGAGTCGCACGCGCAGCTGGCCGGGCTGGTGGCGCTGTGGCGCCGCAACATGGATCAACCGCTGCCTGTGGCCTGCAAGACGGCGCTGGCCTTGTTGCAGCAGGGCGAGCCGCGCAGCACCTACGAAGGCGGCTTCGAGCTCTCGGGCGAAGTGCTGGACCAGTGCCTGGCGCGCCTGTGGCCCGACTTTTCGGCCCTCAACGCCAGCGGCGAGTTCCCGGCCATCGCCGAGGCGCTTTACGGGCCATTGGTGCGCTGGCTCGACCAGCACATCGAGATCGCCCCCATGGACAGGGACGCGGCATGAGCCAGTTGCTCGACGCCCTGCATTTCCCGCTGTCCGGCACGCGCCTGATCGAGGCCAGCGCCGGCACCGGCAAGACCTGGACCATCGCCGCCCTGTACCTGCGCCTGGTGCTTGGCCACGGCGGCGAGAACGGCTTTGCGCGCGCACTGCTGCCGTCCGAAATCCTGGTGATGACGTTTACCCGCGCCGCCACGCGCGAGCTGTCGAACCGGGTGCGCGAGCGCCTGGTCGAAGCGGCGGGATTTTTCCGGGGCGAGCTGGAACTGGACGACCCCTACCTGCACCAGCTGGCCGACGCCTGCGGCAGCGAGGGCGAACGCATGGTGGCCGCGCACCGCCTGATGCTGGCCGCCGACACCATGGACGAAGCGGCGATCTTCACCATCGACGCCTGGTGCCAGCGCATGCTGCGCGAGCACGCGTTCGACAGCGGCAGCCTGTTCGACGAAGAACTGGTCAGCGACGAACACGCGCTGTTCGAGGACGCGGCGCATGACTACTGGCGCCAGAATGTCTACCCGCTCGACAGCGGTGCGCTCGGCGCGCTGCTGGCTTGCTGGCCCGACGTGCGCGCACTCAAGAACACGGTGCGCGACCTGGTGCGCCGGGTCGCGGTGCTGGGCGATCCGCCCGACGAATCGCTGGAAGAAGCCATCGACCGGGTCGAACGCACGCAGGCGGCCGTACTGGCCAAGCTGAAAGCCGGTTGGGCCGAGCGCGCCGACGCCATGGAGCAATGGATCGCCGCCCAGCGCGAGATGGCGCCCAAGTGCTTCAACGGCAACAAGCTGCGCGCCGATTCCCTGCTCAAGTGGTTCGAGGCGCTGCGCACCTGGGCGCGCGCGCCCGCCATGCTGATGCCGGCCCTGACCGACACGGCCTGGCACCGCCTCACGCCGGACGGGATCACGGATGCCTTCAGCAAGGGCTTCAGCGTCGACATTGCGCCGTGCTTCGACGCCACCACCGACCTGTGGGAAGCGCTCAAGGCGATCGATCCGCTGGCGCACGCGCTGTACCGCCATGCCGCTTCGCATATCGCGCGCCGCATGATGGAACTGAAACGGCGCAAGCGTCAGTTCGGCTTTGCCGACATGCTCGAGCGCCTGAAAAGCGCGCTTGAAGGCGCCAATGGCGAAGCGCTGCGCCAGCGTATCGTCGACCAGTTTCCGGTGGCGATGGTCGACGAATTCCAGGATACCTCGCCCGACCAGTATGCGATCTTCAACCTGCTGTACCGGGTGGCCGACAACGACCCGTCGCGCGGCCTGTTCCTGATCGGCGATCCGAAGCAGTCGATCTACGGCTTTCGCGGCGCCGACATCCACAGCTATCTGGACGCGCGCAGTGCCACCGAAGGACGCCATTACCAGCTCGGCACCAACTACCGCTCGACGGCGGCGCTGGTGGAAGCGGTCAACCAGCTGTTCCTGCACGCCGAAGGGCGCGATGGCCATCCCGGCTTTGCGGCCGGGGCTTTCCGCTTCCGCAAGGGTAGCGTCAATCCGCTGCCGTTCGACGCGGTGGCGGCAAAGGGGCGCGCGCAGCAGCTGGTGGGCGTGGACGGGCCGTACCAGGCGCTGGCCATTTGCAGCACCAGCCGCGATGACCTCAAGGCGGATGACTACCGCGAATTCTTCGCCCATCACAGCGCCGAGCATATCGTCGGCCTGCTGAACGACCCGCACGCGGGTTTCAGCGAAAACGGGGCCTTCACGCGCCTGGTGCCGGCCGATATCGCCATCCTGGTGCGCGACCGGCGCGAAGCGACCGCGATCCGGCGCGCGCTGGCGCAGCGCAAGGTGCCCAGCGTGTACCTGTCCGACAAGGACTCGGTGATCGAGAGCGAGGAGGCTGCCGATGTGCTGCGCTGGCTGCAAGCGGTTGCCAATCCGCTCGATGGGGCGCTGGCGCGTGCGGCATTTGCCACCCGCACGTCCGGCCTGTCGCTGGGCGAACTGGCGCGCCTGTCGTCGGACGAACTGGCGTGGGAAGTGCGGGTCGAGCAGTTGAAGGGTTTGCACATCGTGTGGCAGCGCCAGGGCGTGCTGGCCATGCTGCGCCGCTTTATCCATGACATGCGGCTGCCGTCGGCGCTGCTGCGACAGGCCGGCGGCGAACGGCGCCTGACCAATCTGCTGCACCTGGCCGAACTGCTGCAAAGCGCCAGCAGCCAGCTCGAAGGCGAGCAAGCCCTGATCCGCTGGTTCGCCGAACAGCTGGCCGGGGTGGGCGAGGGCGGCGATGAACGGGTGCTGCGCCTGGAAAGCGACGCGGAGCTGGTCAAGGTGGTCACGGTGCACAAGTCCAAGGGGCTTGAATATCCGCTGGTGTACCTGCCGTTCGCCGTGACGGCGCGCACCACCGACCGGCGCAACCGCAGCTTTTTCGAATTCGTCGGGCGCGACGGCGTGCGCCGCATCGACCTGGCGCTGTCGGACGAAGCCTTGCATGCCGTCGACCGCGCGCGCATCGAGGAAGACTTGCGCCTGCTGTACGTGGCGCTGACGCGCGCATGCCATTTTTTATGGCTCGGCGTGGCTGCGGTCACTGCGCGCAAGGCGGGCGACAACAAGCTGCACGAGTCGGCGCTCGGCTACCTGCTGACGGGCGGGCAGCCGATTGGCGCGGCCGATATCGCGCCGTACTGGGAAAAGCTGCGCGCCGGCTCGCAGGCGATCGGCCTGCGCTCGCTCGATACGCCGCAAGGCGTTACCATGCTGGCGCGCGACGAAGCGCGCCCGGCGCTGGTCGATGCCGCGCCCTTTGGCGGCAGCTTCGAGCGCAACTGGGCGGTCGGTTCCTTTACCTCGCTCACGCGCCAGACCAACGCGGCGCCGATGCGCGCGCAGGACGAGACGCTGTTCGACGAAGAGCAGCAACAGCGGCTCATGCAGCAAAACCTGCGCACCGACGACGCACCCTGGCACCGCTTCCCGCGCGGTTCCGTGCCCGGCAATTTTTTGCACGAGCAGCTTGAGTGGATGGGGCAGGAGGGCTTTGCGATTGCCGAGGACGAGCAGTTCGCCGCGCGCCTTGGCCAGCGCTGCGAGCGCGCCGGCTGGGGCCACCGCCAGGATGATGCCGTGGCCTGGCTGCGCGCGGTGGCCACCACGCCGCTGCCGCACCTGGGCGTGCCGCTGGCCGCCATCGATCGCGTCATTCCTGAAATGGAGTTCTGGTTTCCCAGCGAGCAGTTGAACAGCGCAGCGCTCGACCGCCTGTGCGGCACGCATCTGCTCGGGAAGACGCCGCGCCCCTCGCTGCCCGAGCGCTACCTGCACGGCATGCTGAAAGGCTTTGCCGACCTGGTATTCGAACACGAAGGCCGCTACTGGGTGATCGATTACAAGTCGAACGCGCTCGGCAGCGGCGACGCCGCCTACGGCAAGGCCGCGATGGCGGCCGGGATGGCGGTGCACCGCTACGATATCCAGGGCGCGATCTACATGCTGGCCCTGCATCGCTTGCTCAAGAGCCGCCTGGGCGAAGCCTACGATCCGGCGCGCCAGCTGGGCGGCGCGATTTTCCTGTTCCTGCGCGGGATCGCCAATGCCGGCACGCGCGGCTGCTACCTGCTCGAACCGGACCTGGTATTGCTCGACGGCCTCGATGCGCTGCTCGGCGTCGCGCCCTCGCGGGAGGATGCATGAAGCGCGTCGCCTCGCGCGTCGCCTCGCGCGCCGCCTCGCGCGTCGCCTCGCTCGACGCCCTGTGGGTGCAGGTCGCCATGCTGACCGAAGATGGCCAGCTGCGGCGCCTGTCCGGCACCTTTGCGCGCTTCGTCGGCTCGCTCGGCAGCGCCACGCCGGCGCTGATGCTGGCCTGCGTGCTGCTGTCGGAACTCGAAGGGCGCGGCCACAGCTGCCTGATGCTCGACCAGCTGGCGCTGGACCCGGCCGCGCTGATGGCATGGGACAAGGAGCAGTGGGATGCGCTGGCGCGCTCGGCCGGCGCGCTGCCCAGGAACCGCAAGGGCTGGATCGACCAGCTGACCGCGTCCGATCAGGTGTGGCATGTGGGCGACCTCGATTTCGACCAGCCGCTGGTGCTTGACGGCGAGCGCCTGTACCTGCGCCGCTACTGGCGCGACGAAACCCTGGTCGCGCACACGATCCGCGCGCGCGCCGAACAGGTGCGCGAGGTCGACGCGCCGGCGGTGCGCATCTGGCTCGACATCCTGTTCGCGTCGGAGCGCCGCACCAAGGGGCCGGACTGGCAAAAGCTGGCCTGCGCCATCGCGCTGCGCGGCTCGATCGCGATCATCACCGGTGGGCCGGGGACCGGCAAGACCTACACCGTGGCGCGCCTGCTTGCGCTGCTGTTCGCGGTGGCGCCGGACGCGGGACGGCAGCGCATCGCGCTGGCCGCGCCGACCGGCAAGGCGGCGGCGCGCCTGAAGCAATCAATCGACAAGGCCTTGACCGAACTGGCCGACAAGGTCGGCACCACGCTGCCGCTGCGCGACCTGACGGCGCGCATGGGAGCGGCGCGCACCTTGCATAGTTTGCTGGGAGCGCGGCCCGACACCCGTACCTTCGCGCACAACAAGGGCAATCCGCTCGACATCGACGTGCTCATTGTCGACGAAGCGTCGATGGTGCACCTGGAGATGATGGCCTCCTTGCTGGACGCGCTTCCGGTGGGCGCGACCTTGATCCTGCTGGGCGACAAAGACCAGCTGGCGTCGGTGGAGGCGGGGGCGGTGCTGGGTGACCTGTGCCGCGATGCGCAGGCGGGCGGGTATTCCGCGGCCACGATGGCGTATGCCCTGGCGGCCAGCGGCGAGACCATTCCGGCCGACTATGGCGGCGCCGGCGGGGCGCTGGCGCAGCAGACCGTGATGCTGCGCAGCAGCCGCCGTTTCAGTGGGCCGATCGGGCAACTGGCGCTGGCGGTGAACGCCGGCGACGTCGCGCGCGCCGAGGGAGTGCTGCGCGCTGGCGACGGCACGGTGCGCTGGATCGAGCATGGGCACCAGCAGCATGTGGTGCAACTGGCGTTCGATGGCTACGTGCCGTATCTCTCGCTCATGGGCGAGGGCGATGGCGGCCAGGCGCACGAGACCTGGGTGCGCGCGGTGCTGCATCGCTTCGAGGCGTTCCGGGTGTTGTGCGCGGTGCGCGAGGGCGAGTGGGGCGTGGGCGGCTTGAATGACGCGATCGAGCAGCGGCTGGATGGGGCAGGGCTGATCCGGCGCCGTGGCGAGTGGTATGTGGGGCGGCCGGTGATGATCACCCGGAACGACTATGGCACCGGCGTGTTCAATGGCGACATCGGGCTGACCTTGGGCGATCCGGCGCGTCCGGGCTCGTTGCGCGTGTATTTCCTGGAGGGGGACAAGGTGCGCAGTGTGCTGGCCACGCGCTTGCGGCATGTGGAGACGGCGTTCGCGATGACGGTACACAAATCGCAGGGATCGGAATTTGCGCACACGGTGCTGGTGCTGCCGCGCGAACGCGGGGCGGTGATCGCGCGCGAGCTGATTTATACGGGGATCACGCGGGCCAGTGCGCAGTTTACGCTGGTGTCGCCGCTGGCGGCGATCCTGGGCGAGTCGATTGCGCAGCGCACCCAGAGGGCGAGCGGTTTGCGGGAGATGATTGCGGGGTGAGGAACACCGTCGTTTCCGCCAATGATGGAAGCGACGGAAACGACGGGAGCTGCGTTTTTTACGCGCGGCGGTGGCGGTAGATGACCGGCTTGTTCTGCTTGAGCTTCACGCGGCTGTGCAGCCCCGCTTTGACCACCGGACCATGGGCGGCGCTGACGATCACAGGATGGTGGCGTCCACGGCCACGCAAGCTGGCCTTGATCACCGGCGCGCGCGCCGCCGACGCCACGATCACCGGCTGCGCGCGCTGGCGCACCGGTGCACGGGAGATCACAGGCGCTTCGTCGCCGGCAATGAAGCGGCGGATGCTGAGCGCGTCCAGGATGCGGGTCGAACTGGCCTTGGCATTGAGCAGCACCAGGGTCGCATTCTTGCCCGCCGATTTGATCTTCATGATCAGGCAGCGGCCCGCTTCTTCCGTGTACCCGGTCTTCGACAGGCCGATTTCCCAGCCCTTGGCGCCGACCAGGCGGTTGGTGTTGCGGTACTCGACCTCGCGGCCGCTGATATTGATCGTGTCGCTCGACTCGGTCGTGATGCGCGCGATTTCCGGGTAGGCCGATGCCGCCCTGGCCATCTTGACCAGGTCCGATGCCGTCGACTTGTTGTTCGGCGACAGGCCGGTCGGCTCTTCGATCACGGTCTGCGTCATGCCCAGCGCGGCCACCTTGGCGCGCACCGCCGACTTGAACGCCACCACGCCACCCGGATAGGTGCGGCCCAGGGACGCCGCGGCGCGGTTGTCGGAGCTCATCAATGCCAGTGCGAGCACGTCGTGGCGGCTGATCACGGCGCCCACCGGCACGCGCGAGGTGCTGTGCTTGAGCACGTCAACGTCGCGCTGGTCGATGGCGATCTGCTCGTTCATGTCCTGTTTGGCGTCGAGCACGACCATGGCGGTCATCAGCTTGGTCAGCGAGGCGATCGAGACCACCTGGTTGGCATTCTTTTCGAGGAGGATCTTGCCGGTGTCGTCCTCGATCACCAGTACCGATTGCGATCCGAACGGCACGGCCAGGGCGGCCGTGGCGGACATCGACATCAATAGGGTGACAAGCAATTTCTTGATCATGTGGTTGGTCTTTGCAGTTGGGCTGGGTCAATGGCGGCGCGGGGAGCGCGGCAGCTGCTGAGTGGGTTAATTCTATACGGCAACTACTATAGGGGCACGATAGCATCAAAGGCGCGGCCATGTCTAGCGTGCACGAGGCAAAACGAGCTCAAGCGCAATAAACACCTTAATAAAGTGGCGTAAGTCCCTGAATTATTTCAGGAAAGAAAAGTTTCTCGTGCGCTACTTGGGTGGCGGAAATGCTATGGGCGGATGCCGTGCGGGCAGGAAAAAGGAGGGGGCTGGAGGAATGGCCGCTTGCGCGTGGAGGGCGCAAGCGGCGCGGGCAGGACTATTTCACCTGGTAGATCTTGTCGAATTCGCCACCGTCGTCGAAGTGTTTTTTCTGCGCCTGTTTCCAGCCGCCGAAGACCTCGTCGACCGTGAACAGCGCGATCGGTTTGTAGTTGCCGGCAAATTTCTTGGCCACCGTTTCCGAGCGCGGGCGCAGGAAGTGCTTGGCGCCGATGGTCTGGCCGGCATCGGAGTAGAGGAAGTTCAGGTAGGCGGTGGCTTGCTTGCGCACGCCGCGCTTGTCGACCACCTTGTCGACCACCGCCACCGGCGACTCGGCCAGGATCGACACGGCCGGATAGACGACCTCGAAGTTGCCGCCGAATTCGCTGCGCACCATCTGCACTTCGCTCTCGAAGGTCACCAGGGCGTCGCCGATGTCGCGCTGGGTGAAGGTGGTGGTGGCCGCGCGGCCGCCGCCATCGAGCACCGGCACGTTCTTGAAGATGCGCGCAACCAGCTCGCGCGCCTGGGCTTCGGTGCCGCCTTTCTTGATCACGGAACCCCACGCGGCCAGGTAGGTGTAGCGGCCATTGCCGGCCGTTTTCGGGTTGGGAATGACCACCTTGGTGCCGGGCTTGGCCAGGTCGTCCCAGGTCTTGATCTGTTTAGGGTTGCCTTTGCGCACCAAAAAAATCATGGTGGAATAGAAGGGCGCCGCATTGTGGGGAAACTTCTTGGCCCAGCCGGCCGCCACCACCCCACGGTCGGCCAGCATGTCGATGTCGTTGGCCTGGTTCATCGTCACCACCGATGCTTCGAGCCCGTCCGCCACCGAGCGCGCCTGCTTGCTCGAACCGCCGTGCGACTGGTTGATGGTGATGGTTTCGCCCGTGTTTTTCTTCCATTCTGCAATAAAAGCCGGATTGATTTCCTTGTACAGCTCGCGCGCCACGTCGTACGAGACGTTGAGCAGCTGGGCCTCGGCGGCGCTGGCGCCGAGCGGCAGGATGGCCATGGCGGCGGCCAGCGACAGGATTGCCCGGCGGGTACGCAAATTGCATGTTGTTTTCATGGTGTTCTCTTGGGCTTTCTATTGTAGGAACCGAGACGCATGGTCTAAAATCCGCAGCCAAAACGGAAGGATTGTTTTGTCATATGCTTAGACGGGGCCGTGCGGATAGTGTCGCATAAGCTTCCTTGATTTTCTTCCTTGGCAGGGGCTGCCGGGCGGCGTAGGCTGGTCGGGCTGGGCTGGGCAAATTCGCAACAGGCGGTGCTGTCCGTTCTTGGTATAGTCGGGTTGTGCTTGAGCTGCGGCAACACCATTTTATTGTTTGTTATTGCTTATCGTGATCGCACATGGGTATTGAGATTCGCATTGCTGTGCCAGAAGACGCGTTTGCCGCGTGTGACGTCTTGCGCCGCTCGATTACCGAGTGCTGCGTGGCCGATCACCGGCACGATCCGGAGGCGCTGACGGCGTGGCTGGGCAACAAGACGCCGCAAAATGTGGCGAGCTGGTTCGTCTCGCCGGCCAACCATGCCCTGGTCGCGGAGCGCGATGGCGCGGTGGTGGGCGTGGCCCTGCTGACCCAGGCCGGCAAATTGTCGCTGTGCTATGTCTTGCCCGAAGCGCTGTACAGCGGTGTCGGCAAGGCGCTCCTGCACGGGGTGGAAGCCCAGGCGCGCGCCTGGGGCGTGAGCGTGCTGCGCCTGAACAGCACCATCACCGCCAGCAAGTTCTACGAACGCAACGGCTACATCCTCGCGGGCAAGGAAAAAAGTTGTTACGGACTGGAGTGCGACTTCTTCTGGAAGAAATTGAACGCCTGCGAGACCATCGATCCCAGCCCGCGCAAGCGTTTTTGCAACTGTACCGGGCAATAATGCACGTGCGCCCTGTGCGCACGGCAAGCTTGCGCTATAGTGTGCGCCTTGTTTACTAAGTATTCGTCATGGCCACGCGCAGAGATTTTCTACATCAAGGCTTATGCCTGTCCACCATGGGCATGATTTCGGTTCCGCTGATCGGTTGCGGCAGTGCCAGCGCGGCACCGGCGGACAAGTCCCGGCGGCCGGTCCAGGTCGCCAAAGCGGGCAAGCCGGCGCCGGCAGTACGGACGGCGGCACCCTCCGCGCCGGTCCCGGAAAGCGAGCTGGCGCCCCCTCCCGATATTTTCGACGCGCAAGCGCTGGACCTCGATTTCTGGCTCAAGCCGCGCGTGCTGACGCTGACGCGTCCGCAAAGCGGCGAAAAAACCAAGGTGCTGTACTGGAAGGATGGCCAGGTCATCGATGCCGCCTACCAGGAACTATGCCATTTGATGCGTGACGTCAACGGCAAGGAAACGGCGCCGATCGATCCCAAGCTATTTGAAACGCTGTGGGGCACGCAGGCATTCATCGCGCGCTATGGCATCGAGCAACCGCTGGAAATCCTGTCCGGCTTTCGCACCACCAAATCGAATGACAAGCTGCGCGAAGCGGGCGTGCCGGCGGCGCGCCAATCGCTGCATATCGAAGGCAAGGCGGCCGATATCCGCATCGCCAACCTGAATGCCGAGGTGCTCGGCGGGCTGGTGCGCAGCTTCCGCCAGGGCGGGGTAGGGTATTACTACCGTTCCGGGCCGCGCGGCGGCTGGATTCATGCCGATACCGGGCTCAAGCGGACCTGGAAGGGCTAGGCGCCGCACGGGATGTGCAAGCGCCTGGGCCGATGTCACGGCGTATTGTTCATTGACGCGTGATCAATGGACCCGGCATTGCCTGCCGGGTCCGCGCAAGATTACAGCGAATTCAACATGACCATCTTGGTCTCGCCTGGCTTGACTTCGTGCTCCGCGGCTAATATACCGCCCTGGATGCCGTGGTAGGCCACATCCCACGTCAGTTCGGTACGCAGGTAGTACGAGCCGGCCGGCAGCTTCGAAAATTTGAAGCGGCCGTCGGCATCGGCGGTGACGCTGCGGCGGGCACTGGTGAAGCCTTCCGACGGCGGCAGGGACATACGGTATTTCCACATGCGACCCGCTTGCTTCCACCAGTTGCTGCTGATTGTGGTGACCGGATCGAGGGTGACCATTCTTCCCGCTGCCTTGACAGTGCCGCCATTCTTTTGCACCAGGAAGGCCTGGCCGCTGATTTCCGACGTGCCGTCGACCAGATACGGCGCGTATTCGCTTTCCGACGCCTCGTTGTAGGCGGGATAGACCGGCATCCGTATGTTGTTGCGGTTTGCGCATCCTGTCAGCAATGCTAAAAAGACGAATGACAAGACTGTTTTTTTCATTGTTCGCGCTCAATTTTCGAGATTGACGTGCACTTGTTTGAATCCTTGCGGCACGTGAAGTGGTGATTCTATCAAAGTTTCCACCGGAAAATTGCCGAAATTGAGCAAGAAGGGTCTTGGTCCGACGGAGTCCTCGAGCCGCCGGCGGGCGTCGTTGGCCGCGCCGGAGGCACTCATCGGAACGTTGCAGGGCTGCGCG